>JAGBVI010000062.1 GCA_017630395.1 Paludibacteraceae bacterium | reverse complement strand
TGATTCCTTTCTCTTTTTTACCGCAAAAAAGAGAAACAGAAAAAGCTCGCCGCTGCGGAGAAATACGCTAAAATTATGATTCTTTCGCTAAACAAAAAGAACTCGCTGCGCTCAGACAGCTTTTTGTTCTTAACGCTTCAGACTCATAATTTCTTAACGCGATTTCTCCGAGGCGGCAGGGATTGACGCCATAAATAAAGATTATTCTTTAAATCCAAAGTCTGTTGACTGTTGTCCGTTGACAGCCGAAGGCTCAAGGCTCATAGCTCAAAGCTCACGGCTATTTAAAAAAGTTCAACAGCGAACAGCCTTAGTTCAATGGCAATTTCTCTACTATTTTGCACAATGAATTCTCTTTTGAATTGATAGTTCTGCAATTTATCAATCAAGAATTACTCAAATATTTTTTCATTTCTTTATCAAAGTCGCTTTCGAGCATTTCCATTTCGCGTTTACGATATATATCAAACTCTTTCTCTGCTTTTTCTATCGCCTGCTGATGTGATATATTACCTTTACCAATCAATACTTTACGTTTATGTGCAATAATCTGATTATCGAGAGCGTCAATCCAGTCTTTCATTGTCATAGGATTCATTTCCAAAGCCTGGAATTCAGCAAAATCCAAGAAACCTGATACGAGAAGATTAAGTCGTTGGAGTTCTATTTCAGAAAGATAATTCTTGGCAATTTTAACATCATCTTTAGTGACATAATTACCTTTAAAATTTGTCATTCCTACGAAAGGTTTTTCGTTATCAACACGATTATAAATCACCTCTGCAGCTGTATTTTCATGAACGGCGTAATGCAACTTATTTTGTACCGTCGCAAAAAACATCTTCGTCATTTCACTGCGAGGGTCATAATCCGTGGAAGTAGCATAGATGTAGCAACTTGAGATTGAACACGATAACCCAAAGCAATAATCATATCGAGATTATAATGAGCGATGTTTCGTTTCACTTTACGATTCCCTTCCTGTCGAACTAATAAGAAATCCTTATAAGTTCGACTTTCATCTAATTCCTGATCAGCATAGATGTTGCTTATATGCATAGAAATGTTTTCTTGCGTTGTGCAGTAAATCTCTGCCAATTGACTTTGTGTCAGCCATAAATCTTCATCAGCGAATCTCACTGATACTCTCGTTATTTCATTATCATCCTGATAGAGAATAATTTTATTATCTTCTTTCATCATCAACCTCCTTCATTGCAAAAGTATAAAGAAAAATCCTCTGTTTTACAATTTTAACTATTTTTAACTTTTATGCGGTTATTTGGCAAGTTAACGGAAAATGAGCTTTGGTAAAGACGCAAAGTCACAAAGACGCAGAGTCTTAAAGTTTCTTTGGGGCTCTGAGTCTCTGCGACTCTGTGTCTTTAATTTATTATCGTTATTTCTCCGAGGCGGCAATCTGAAAATGGAAAATTGAAAATTAACTTTCAGTTTTAACCTTTCAATTTTCAATTCAAAATAAGTCCCGTTAGGAACCACTCCTAACTATAACTTGTGGTCTTGTAATCTTGTGGTCTTGTTGACTTTAAAAATCTCCTTTCTCTTTTTTACCGCAAAAAAGAGAAACAGAAAAAGCTCGCCGCAGTTTAGGATTTAAGGGATTGAGGAACTAAGGAATTGATAAAATTAAAGCAACTCCTAACTCCTCATTCCTAACTCCTCACTAAAAAAGCTATTTCTCCGAGGCGGCAGGGATTGACGGCTGAAACTAAATATTCGGGGAATATAAGGATTTGAAAGAAGTTGATAAGAGGCTGTTAATCTGTATTTATAACATAAACCTCTCTAATTTATTTTTCCATCTTTCCCAATCGGGCATTTCTTTATGTAAAAGTTCCCAAAAAGCTTTTGTATGGTTTGGATAAAGCAAATGACATAATTCGTGAGTAATCACATATTCTATACATGGTCGTGGTGCTTTAATCAATTGGGTGTTTAGGATTATTTTTCCTTTTGGAGTACAACTTCCCCAACGATTTTCCATTTCTTGAATATACAACGACGATGGTGTCACACCATATTTTGCAAAACGGGCAATAATTGGTTCTGCATATTCCGCAAATTTATCCTTCGCATGTGATCTATACCACATTTTCATCAGATCTTTTGCTTTAGTTTTAGGTGTACATACAACCTCAAAACATCGTCCTTTATATCGTACACTATTAGGTTTACCCTCCTCAACCTTTAATAAAAATTGACGACCTAGATAATAATGTGATTCTCCACTGACAAATCTTTTCTCAGGCGAACGCTCTCCTAATTGTTTGAAATAGTTTTGTTGTTGAAGAATCCACTGAGCTCTTTTTAACACTCGTTGTTTTATCACTTCCAAAGTTGCATCAACAGGAGCTAACACTTCAACATTACCAGCAGGGCAAACTTTTATAACTAATGTTTTACGGTTAGAAAATTTTACACCATACTCTATTTCATTTGAACCAAATACAACCCTACACTCCATTAGCGAAACCATTTTGATGCGACATCCACCGAATTATCAATAATAGAATCCATATCATCAAATGTTAAAGGAATTCCATATTTTCTCTTTATTTCATCAATCAGATAATCCTCAATATCCAACTTCATAGTACCAATAAGACGATCTTTTGCAGTCCAATCGACCATCAACGAACCTTGTGGATAAATATATGCTCTAATAATCTCATCCATTTTGTTGGCAGTAATCAAAGCCAATTCCGTCAAGTTGAAATTATCACTTTCTTTACATACTCTTTTATATACTTCCAAACATAATCCAAAGTATGCTCTACCAGCATTGTTATTTTGCAAAGATTCTGGTATTTCACTATCTGTACGACTTAACACCTTTTGCATTATTTCCTCAGCACGTTGTAAATATTCCGCCTCACTTATGCGACCCAATCTATACTCTTCTATTGTTTCTTCCAACATTTTGGAAAACTTTTTGAAGAACGCTGGATCTGTATCCATACTTTCTGTAATATATTTTGCAGTTCGAGATGAAATAGTATCAGCCTTAGCAACCTTACCCATAATCTTTTCAACTTCTTCTGCAAACTTCTCTTTATCGAATATGTTTACTAAATCTGTAATAATCTGAACTTCGCCACTCTCAATATGGGTATCTATTAATTTTTGTATTTGTCCTTCGTATTGTGAAAAATCGATCGTATCAGAATATCTCGCCTGCACAATTCTACGAAGTTTAAGGAACATTGTAAAATCACTTTTATAACGATTTATATGTTCTTGAGAGATGGTTTTATGAAACTCTATTGATGAAAGAGCTATTTTTAGAGTACGAGCGTATGCTGTCACTTTCTCATAAAAATTAACACGTTTTTCTTCGTCACACAACAACTCACCATAAGCTTCTAAATCATTTTGATTTTTTGCCATACGTAAGATATCCCAAACTTCACTATGACGCTGTGGCAATTTTGCGACTTCATCTGAAATATCAGTATAGGTACCAACAAGGTCTTCCTGATCAAATTCTGTATATATTTCAATAGCATCATTCAGGTTGCCAAAAACGCCGTAATAGTCCACAATATATCCAAACTCTTTATCATCACACACTCTATTTACACGTGCAATGGCTTGTAACAATGTATGATCTTTGAGTTTACGATCAAGATATAACACTGTATTTTTCGGTTCATCAAATCCCGTCAGCAATTTATCAACCACTATGATTATTTCTGGATTCTCGCTATTCTTAAATCGGTTTATGATATTTTGCTCATACTTTTTAGGAGTACCATGCTCATCCATCATGCGTTTCCAAAATGCTAACTCTGTATTTGATGTTTCACCAAATGCAATATCTTCGCCCTCGCGTGTATCTGGTGACGTGATAAGCACCTCTGAAGAAACAATACCAATTTCATCAAGAAATTTCTTATACAGAATAGCTATACGCTTTCTTGGCGCCACTAGTTGAGCCTTAAACTTTGACCCCTGCCAGTTCTTACGGAAATGGTGAGATACATCCCACGCTATAGCATATACACGTTGCTCTGCTTGGTTTATTTGGTCGGCACGACTGAATTTCTTCTTCATATCTGCTCGCTGTGCATCCGTCATCCATTCGCAAATACGGTCAAAGTATCTATCTATCGAATCTGCATGTACTTCTTGTGGAACCATACGACCTTCATACAATAGTGGCACAACAGCACCATCTTTCACTGCTTGGTCTACTGTATATATAGGCTGAATAATTCCGCCAAACTTTGCAGCTGTACTCTTCTCTTTTTTCATTAACGGAGTTCCTGTCATCGCAATAAAACAGGCATTGGGCAACGCCTTTTCCATCTTGACTCCCATTTCTCCATATTGACTACGATGCCCCTCATCAATAAGTACAAATATATTAGGATCTTCAAGCGGTGCTTTCAATCCTCTCACTGCTGTTTCAAACTTATTTATGATAGTTGTAATCACAGTGGCACCTGCACTTTCTAACAATTTCACGAGATTGCTACCAGTCGTGGCATTTTCTACACTTACCTGACATTTTCTGAATGTTGCTGTAATCTGTCTATCAAGATCAGTACGGTCTGTTACAAGAATGATACGCGGATTGCGAATTGTGTTGTCTAACAGTATCGCCTGTGCCAACAAAACCATTGTAAGCGACTTACCAGATCCTTGCGTATGCCATATCACACCACCTCTACGTTTACCACCTTCAATGTTACGCACGCGTTCCATAACTTTTTCAACAGCAAAATACTGCTGATAACGAGCTATCTTTTTCACGCCATCATCGTATAGCGTAAAACGATACATTAAATTAAGCAATCTATCTGGACGACATAGATTATACAAATATGAATCTTGTATTGATGGCGTTTTAAGAGAACCATATTGCACAGTAGGTTCAGCACACATCCTATACTCTTTCCATGATATATCTGATACGACATGTTTTTGGTTTACCTTTTCCGATAATTTATATCGATATAGTTCTTCTGCCGTTTTATCTACAAATTGTTCTGTCCATCTATTCCAAAACTTTTTGGGAGTACCAGTTGTGGCATAACTCACTTCGTTGACATTTGTAGACAACAGTAATGCAGAATACACATACAAAGAACGTATGCCATCATCCTTTTGGTTGCGAAGGTGTTGCGATATTGCCTGGTTGAGCGAATCTTTTATATCTGGGCGTTTACACTCAATTATGCAAAGTGGAATACCATTCACAAAAAGAACAATATCAGGGCGATAAGTATCGCTCATTCCTGTACGGCTTACAGCAAATTCCTCAGTAACGTGAAACGCATTGTTTTCAATATGTTTCCAGTCAATATACTGCATGACATAACTTTTTCTGTCACCATCCACGATTTGTTCAAGCGTCTTGCCTGCAGTCAAAAGGTCGTATGCCACTTGGGATGCTGTCATATATCCTTCTGCCATCGGCAGATTGCGCAATGCATCAATGCCAGCTGTAATGTTTTGTTCCGAGAACACAGTTGTACGCTGAGAACTCACCTGTACAGTATTTATCTTTGCTAACTGCTCACGCAATATCGGCTCCAACAACACATTGCTTGTATTCCCGCCACGCAACTCCATTGCCTCGGCAGGTGTCAGATAGGTGTAACCCACCTTCTCCAACATCATCAATGCTGGAATCTGACTAATATGGTCTTCTTTGAAGGAGAGTGTCATAGGTAACGAGATTTTATTCCTTTTTGTTTTTATGAATATTTAACAATCTCTTAAAATCGTAGTCAGCTTTAATCTTTCTCAGAACTCTTTTTACCACCTTATGCATATCCTTGTCCTTTGAATAGTCTGCTGCACATACAAAATTGACACGCTCCTCAGATATTAATTTTTTAGCTGTAGCATATTTTGCTTCTGTCCCGTATACTGCAATTGAATGACCCCCATGCTCTTTAATCATTTTCATACACGGAATATCAGTTTCCCCATCACCAAAATATATCATATGCTCGAACGGCACTGGCCGATCTTCTAACGCGATAAATTCATTAATTTTTTTATTGTCGCTTACCTCTTTAATTCCTTTATTGATTTTGAACAAAAATTGAGTTTTAGCAGTGTAGTCTACTGCCACTGCAGGCCATTCTGCTACTCCATTCACATCGTATAAGAATGAACAAGCATATATATTTTCAAACTCGTTTGCGATTTCGGTTCCTTCTATCATCTCTTTTAACCCAGATGAATTGATATAATGTTTTATATCAAGGCCAAGTTCTTCTCCTTCTTTATTAATCATTGCGAACCATTCTTTTACTCCCTTAAAGAGTTCTATTTGGCTACCAAAGTTCCGAAAAGACTCACGAGTTAATCTGACATTCCAATATTTTGCTTCTTTAATCATTAAATTCATGTAACACAATATCTCACTTGCGTCATTCTTGACAGAAAGTTCTTTATTCTTCTGCCAAAATGCATTTTTATCTTTACCAATAGCCTGAATAAATCCAAACTCCTGCATATTGCCAGGTGATAAAGTCCCATCAAAATCATAAATGAGAGCTACCGTAGGTTTCTTTTTTGCCATAACTAAAATTATTTTTTATCTTTTGGAGGACAAGGATCTCCACCGTAACTATTCGGATTCTGAATTGTTCCATCTTTTTTATGAGGAATCAATTCTGCACCATCATTGCGAGCTTTATCACGAGCCCAATTCATTGCATCTTGTTTCGTTTCAAAATGCTTTGATGAGCGTTCTGCATTATTTCTTTTTGCATCCCAACCACCCCTGTTGGAGTTAGGTACTACATGAATTTCTTTTCTATTTCCCATAACTATTCTCTTGTTTTACTTGAAATTTTATAACAATATACCCAAACCGAGTCTTCAAATCCGCCACCAGTATCTCCTTGCATTCCTCTATTTAGGAAGTGCTCTTCTACTTTTTGAGCTGTATTTTTATTTATGGCTTCTTTAATTATCCACCATGCAGCCCCTTGCTCTTTGGGGACATTATGTTCGCCAAATAAACGTCTTTCTATATCATTTGTAATACCGATATAGAATTTGCTAAAATTATTACCATCTACATCTTTTTTGAGATGTTCATAGATTGCATCTGCAATCTCTTGTGCTTTTAGTGCCATATTTTTAAAGTTTTAAAGTTTATTAAATTTTTACTCTTGTTTTGCCGGTTAGGAGTTGTTGCATAAGGCCGCGCTTTTGGAGGCGTAGGGCGTCTAACTTTTTGCGGTGGGTAGCAATCTCATCGTCTGCCGTAGTCAATACCTCTGCAATCGCCTTTTGTTCGGGGAGAGATGGTAATTTTATGATTATGCCAGCAAAAGCATCCCATCTTAAACCACCTCGACGGTCAATAGAACCTTCTATCCGTGATTGATAGTTATATATCAGTAACGGGGTTTTGAGAAGTGTATATAGAAAATAATTATCTACTTTTGTATCATCAGCCTTAAATACAGTGTACATCGGGCTAATTAAGGCATAATCATAACTGCCTTGATAACCTATAGATCCTTCCTCTATATGATTGGTGGCATATGCAAAATGATACTTTGGAACAACTTTATATGTTCTTAAATTATCTGAAAATATTTGTTTGCCGAAATAATCTAACGACGACACCAACCCAATATATTTTGTACAAGATAAGACTATGTAATTATTATCATCTGTATTTCTTAAAACAAATTCTTTGCATATTGCGCCGAGTTTGACTTTTTGCCAAGGGGTGGTGAAGCCAGGGATTCTCATGCGACCTGCAAACAGACGTTGCATAAGTGCACGTTTGCGTTCTTCTAATCTCTCAATCAGTCGGCTCTGCTTCCCAATCGCCTCGTCCCACACACCCAATATCTCCGCAATCTTCCTCTGTTCCTCAAGGGGCGGAACAGGAATTGTATATGAACAAACTATCTCGCCAGAGAGATTACCTTGTCCACCTTGCAAATATTTAGCGATATATCTATCTTTCTGGAGTTCAAGATATGGGTGCAAGAATGGATTTATGACGCTTGATGAACGAATACATAATATCGCCTGATTGATTGCTCCATTGATTTGAGATATTGCACAATCTCCACTATTGGCTCCATACAAAGCAAATATCAAATCTCCAACATCAACCATCTTTGCAGATGATTTACGCAAACCGTCATCAGTCAGGAATAAGGCTGTCTTGTTACTATGTATTTCACCCGAACGGATAAAGGGTATGGTTCCGCCATACATTTCCTCCGATTCAGATTTTGGGGTTCCTCCACTGAAACATTTAGCAATATTTCCTAAACGCTTCACCTCCCACTCTTGCGGAATTATTCCCACCGCCGAATCCTTATATCCCGCGGGTATGTTATTTTTGGCTGTCATCTAATTCAACATTTTGTATATATTGTGAATATATTTTCTCATAGTTATCTTTAATAAAACAAAAATACGGCGATTCTTGTATCCTTTTGTTAGCAGCACACAGGTTTTCTTTATATTTTGTATCTAATTTAACCTTAGCAGATATTAAACCACAACCTTCCTGCAACCTTGTAATAAGCTTTGAAACATTAATCGGATCGTGCAACTTCAGAGAGTGACTCAACGATATTATATAGTAATATACCGCATTGTCATATTGTTTAAGTTCGAATGCAATGTCACCCCACGTCAGGAACAAACTATGTTTTGTTTTTATAGATAATTCATCAATACATGCATTCTGTTTTTCAAACTGAGATTTAAGTTCGTTAACCTCGTCTATTTTATTTTTCAATTCAAATATATTAAATATTTGCCAACCCAAAACAAATGTCACAATAATAGCAAGCAAGGCAACGATAACACCAACAAATGTGTCAAGAGAAACCGCAGAAAATCCGCCCGCATTGCAGCACCACATTATAAACATTACACCCGAAAATGCGATGGCGAAGATGGACAAATTTCGTGTTCTATTTAATTTTTTATTTAACTTCTTCATAATTTTCAATTTTTACATTCCCAACTCTTTCAAATACTCTTTCATCTTGGTTTGCACCTCGGTAAGTTCGGCTTCGAGGACGTCAATCTCCTGCTGAACAGCAACAATATCAATTTCTGCCTCCTCCTCGTAGGTATCAACATAGCGAGGGATGTTGAGGTTATAATCGTTCTCCTCAATCTCTTTACGAGTAGCTACATAAGCATATTTTTCCTCTGCAATACCTGCTGATAGTTTACCTTCAACAAATGCACGATAGGTGGAAACTATATGTTCGATATCTATATCACGCAAACGATTTTGATTCTTACCGTTCTCAAATTCACGGCTTGCATCTATAAATAGAACTTCATCACATTTTTTTGCCTTATTGAAAATAGCGATAGCTGCTGGAATTCCTGTTCCATAGAAAAGGTTTGCTGGCAAACCGACAACAGCTTCAAGCAAATTCTCCTCAACGGTCTGCTGACGAATCTTACCTTCGCTAGAACCGCGAAACAGCACGCCGTGAGGAATGACAACACCAACTTTACCATGTTCATTTGCAACCCCTAACATATGACTAATGAAAGCCCAGTCACCCTTACTCTTTGGCGGAATACCACGCCAAAAACGGTTATACGAATCATTTTGAGCTTCTTCTGCGCCCCATTTCTCCAATGAAAAAGGCGGATTAGCCACAACGGTATCAAACCTCATCAAGGCATCACCATCCTTGAGTTTAGGATTGCGCAAGGTGTCACCCCAACGAATAACCGCACTGTCAAAACCATGTAACAGCATATTCATCATAGCCAAAGCCCATGTGCTGCCATTAAGTTCTTGTCCATAAAGCGAGAAATTATCCGAACCGACTTCTCTACCAGCCTTGATGAGCAACGAACCCGAACCACAAGTTGGATCACAAATACGAGAACCCTGTTTACTCTTTGTGAGTTTTGCAAGAAGCGTTGAGACCTCCTTAGGCGTAAAAAATTCGCCAGCTTTTTTGCCAGCATCACTAGCAAAGTGCTCGATAAGGAACATATAAGCATCGCCGATAACATCATTATTGTCCAGGTGCGACTCGTCAAACTGCAACCTTTCATCTGCAAAATCCTCCAAAAGATGTTTGAGACGAACATTTCTATCTTTAACTTCACCTAGATTACTGCTATTAAAACTAATATTACGGAAGATACCACTTCCATCTTCGCCGTTTAATTTCTCACGGTTAGCATTCTCCAAATCAACAAAAGCAATATCAATCAATTCTCC
Source organism: Paludibacteraceae bacterium (assembly GCA_017630395.1). Classification (GTDB taxonomy): domain Bacteria; phylum Bacteroidota; class Bacteroidia; order Bacteroidales; family Paludibacteraceae; genus UBA1181. The sequence continues at coordinate 2,031 of JAGBVI010000062.1, read as the reverse complement.
TATATTATTTGCATTGCGGTTATCGTAGAGATAATAAAACGAACTTGTTTCGGGGACTTGAAAACGCTCGCGGCGCATAGCACGCATAGCACGCTCCTCATCGCCTTCGTAGCGATTAAGATACTCCTCATATTTTGATTTATTAACATCACTCACATACTTCAAAAAAAGCATTGTTAAAATATAGTCTTTGTATTGACTAGGGTCAACCACACCACGGAAAGTATCACAAGCTTTCCATACAACTTTATTGACATCTTCTTGTGTAATTTTTGTACTCATTGTTATATATTCTTTATCATTTTATAATCTAATATCAGTTTGCGTTTTTCAGCAATGACTTTATACAGCTCTTGTTCTTGCCTTTGCAACTTTGAGAGCTCTATATATTGTTTTTGTTTTTCCAAAGATGGAATCGGTATTTCCAATTCTCCCAACACCGATTTTGAAATCGACATGATAGATGTTCCACGAGATTGCATTGCCAATGTCTTTTGGATTGTCGGTGAATTCATATACCAAGCTAGATATTCCGGAAGAACCGAAAATTTATCATGCAAACGTATCACCAAAAAAGATGGCGAAGCAACACTTTTTTGTTCAATTTCAGGAACCACAATACATATATTATTATTACCTTTGGATGCCAATAGCAAATCACCTGCAGACAACAAATGCTTTGCATTATCGATAGCAATTGTAGGTTGCATTGCATTACGTAATATGCCATTGCCATCAAAGTCACTTTGCTGGAGATACAGCGCATTAGGAGATGGCGTGTTTTTTGCAAACACTCCCGTTTGTATTGTTGCTATATTTTGCAGTTTCGTCATTATTTTAATTTTCATGCTACAAAGATAAAAATATTTTTAATATCATACAAAATATTTCTTAATATTTTTTCTACTAAATTATAATATTAAAAACAAATCTAAAACAAGTAATTGTATTACAAGAATTTAAGAATATAAATATTATTTTACAAATTTTCCAACAACGCAAAAAAAGTTCTTAAACAATCTTGGATTTGAGGAAATTAAATTTCATTCCTAACTAAAACTTGTAGTCTTGTGGTCTTGTAGTCTTGTTGACTTTAAAAAGTTAAAAATCCTTAACATCATTTCTTAATATTTCCATGATTTTATGTTAAAAATTGTTAAAACCGAAATATTTCCTTTGCAAATCCTTGACAAAAGGATGAGACGGTTGTAGCTTTGTGGAACCAAAATTTATAAATCATGGAAAAGAAAAAAAATAATCTTATCAAGAGTAATTTCATTGATGATGTAAAAGTCATAATCGATAATGCTCGGCAGAATGCCGTCAGAAGCGTTGATTTTTGTCGTGTGCAAATGTATTGGAACATCGGTAAACGAATCTTCGAAGAGGAACAAGAAGGGAAAGATAGAGCTGATTATGGTTCTTATCTGATTAAGAATCTTGCTAATAATTTAATCCCAGAATATGGCAGCGGATTCTCTGTTAGGACGTTGGAGCAAAGCCGACAATTTTATAGAATTTACCCAATTGCGAACGCACTGCGTTCGCAATTGAACTGGACTCAATATCGAAAACTTATACAGATAGATGACCCTGACAAAAGAGAGTATTACGAATTTGAATCTGTCAACAATGGATGGAATGGTAGGGAGACAGAAAGACAAATCAATTCTCAACTTTATGAGCGGTTGTTGCTAAGTAACGATAAAGAAAGTGTTTTGGCTATCGCTCGAAAAGAACGGATTCCTCAAACGCCACAGGAAATCATAAAAGAACCGATGGTATTGGAATTCTTAGGTTTAGAACGTAAAGCTGAATATTACGAAAAAGATTTGGAAAATGCGATTATCTCCCATATCGCTGATTTTCTCTTGGAGATGGGGAATGGTTTTTCTTTCGTAGCTCGACAGAAGAGAATTTTGCTCGAAGACGATGAATTCTTCATAGACTTGGTTTTCTACAATCGTCTATTACGTTGCTTTGTAATTGTCGAATTGAAAAACGACAAATTGTCTCATCAAGATTTAGGAC
>JAGBVI010000061.1 GCA_017630395.1 Paludibacteraceae bacterium | reverse complement strand
TTTGAGAGAGATTTTTAAATCTATTTTTAGTCTTCTTTTGCAGAAAATAGTGGACTATTATCAAAAAAGGAGAATAAAAATAGGTTAAAAAGAATCTCAAAGATGCCGAAAATAAGAGAGTGAAACTCTAATTTTTTTTTATAAAATTTAAACAGCTTCTACTTTAAAATAGAAATTTTATGGCTACAATAAATGTATATGAACGTTATTATAAGGCTGATTTAACTGCGAATGGAGTTAAACGGAATGGTGCTTTGGTGATGCTGATTTCTACGTCGGAGGAGGGTCAAATCCGTTATGAAGCGGCTGTTACCTTCTTTCCTCATCAAGACGAAACAGATTTTGCAATCTCGTATGATGCCTATTTTTCAAAAGTTCTTTACGAGGCAAAAGGGCGAAGGTCTAAAAAAAGAGAAGCAGAATTGCTTGAAGAGTTTCAACAATATGTAGATGAGTTGGCGGAAACTGCCGGAGGAAAAGTGCTTTGGGATTTTCCGTTGAGAGAAGAGAGAAGAGGGTGAAGGCTCCAGGGTAACTATTTTACTGCTGCCAAAATTGTCTATAGATGTCGTAGTATATCCCTTTCTTTTGTAGCAATTCGGCATGTGTTCCTTTTTCTGCTATTACCCCTTTGTCCAATACCAATATCTTATTGGCATTCTTGATTGTGTTTAATCTGTGTGCGATGATTAGACACGTTTTGTCCTTGATTAATGATTTTAATGCCTCTTGAAGTTGAGTTTCGGAGCGCGTATCAAGGTTACTTGTGGCTTCGTCTAAAAGTAAAATAGGGGTGTCTGGAAGGAAAGCGCGAGCAATGGTTAAAAGTTGTCGTTGTCCTTGACTGATTTGTCCGCTAATCTCTTTTAAATGTTGATTAAACCCGTTAGGGAGGCGTTCAATCAGGTGTTTGGAGTGTGTAAGGTCTATTATGCGTCTAATCTCGTTGTCGGTTGCTTCCGGTTTGCCGTAGGCAATGTTAAAACGCAGCGTTTCTGAAAATACAATTGGGTCTTGTTGTACAACTCCTAGAATGCTACGAAGATTTTTGGGCGCCAACTCTTTAATCTCTTGCCCGTCTATTTGGATTGACCCGCGAGTGTATTGGTACATGCCGGAGAGTAAGTTGAACAGTGTGCTTTTGCCGGCTCCTGTAGTCCCAACAATTGCAACCACCTCGCCCGGAGCAACTTTGAATGATACCCCTTTTAAAATTTCGTGGGATGGTGTGTATCCAAAATGGAGCTCTTTAAACTCGATTTCACCTTTCACTTCGGATTTAACAAGTTCTATGCCGGAGTTTCTCGGCTCTTCATTTGTATTGTCCAATAACTGAAAAATCCTTTCTGCTCCCACCAATGCGGCTTGCAAACTATTTACTTGAGACATTAGGGAGAATATCGGTCGTTGGAAATTTTTTACATACAAGAAAAAAGACTGAACGTTACCGATAGAGATATATCCTTTTAGAACAAAAAATGCTCCGAAGATGGTGGTGAGGATGTAGCCCAAACTATCCAAAACGCGCATCAAAGGCATTAAAATTCCGCTGTAAATTTGTGATTTTATTCCACTTTCCCGAACGGCTTCATTGGCGGTTGTGAATTTTTGATAAATTTCTTCTTCGTTTACAAAACTTTGAATGGTTGTAAGTCCGTTTATCGACTCTTCCACCAACCCATTCAATCTGCCTATGCACTCTTGTTGTTGTTGAAAATGTTTACGAGTATTGGATATGATGAATCTACTCAGCAATACAACAATAGGAAGTGTGAAACCGGTGATAAGGGTCAGGGAAGGGGAGATGTTGTACATAACAATGACAGCCCCTATAAGGGTTAATGCTCCGGATAGAAGTTGAATGAATGTCGCTCCTAACGTCTCTTTAATCAGTTCGATGTCATTGGTAAAATGGCTTAAAATATGTCCCCGTTGCGTTGAGTCAAAATAGTTGATGCTGAGATTGTTGAGTTTATCAAAGGTATCCTCGCTCAATTCTTTGGCTATCCGTTGCGAGATTGTAGCCATGCCATATTCACTACCCCAATTGCAAACTGCGGAGAGTAGGTTGATGGTTATAAATTGCAGTAATAAAATCTTTAGCTGATGAAAGTCGATGTTCGTATTCAATCCGTAAGCAATAGATACGCATTCGTCAATGGCAACACCCAGTAGGTAAGGCGCATAAATGTTGCATAGAATAGAAATGAAGAGTAAACATATAATAATCAGCAAACGTTTGTATTGTCGTTTGAAGTAGGACAACAAGCGCCGAGATGTTTTACTAAAAAACACCTTTTTACTATCCTCCGGATGCCTATCCTTTGTATAGGAGTATTTGTTATGTATAAACTCTTGTCCCATTATCTGTTATGGCTCTTTGTTTGAATCAGACATGTAGTCATCGGTTTGAGATTGATAAATTTCTCGGTATGAGGTGTTCTCTTTTAACAACGATTCGTGCGTCCCGATTCCGACTACCTCCCCATGCTCCATAACCAAAATTTGGTGGGCATTTCGGATAGAATTGATCCGTTGCGAGATGATAATTTTTGTGGCTTGTATGTTGTTAATCTCCTTTATTAGAAGCATTTCGGTTTTCAAATCTACAGCATTAAGACAATCATCCAAAATAAGAATCTCCGACTTCCCAATCAATGTTCTTGCCAAAGAAATCCTTTGGCGTTGACCACCTGATAAATTTTTTCCGCCCTGTTCTACATGATAATTGTATCCGAAAGGAGAGGAGTCGATAAAATCTTTCAGCAACATCTTTTCAGTAATCTCTTCCAATTCGGAATGAGAGGCATTCGGTTTGCCCTGAAGAATATTTTCAGCTATTGTGCCGGAAAAGAGTGTTGCATCTTGCATGGCTACCCTAATGTTTTGACGAAGAGATTCTTGAGAGTACCCTTTGATGTTATTGCCCCCAATACGAATAACACCTTCTGAAGTTTCGCAAAATCTAAGAAGTAGAGAAATCAAAGTAGATTTACCGGACCCGACTTCCCCAATTACACCTAAAGTCTCTCCTGTTTTCAGGTGGAAAGAGACATCTTTAAGAATATATTTATCCACAGGAGCACTAGGGTATCTAAAAGAGACTCCACTAAACTCTATATCACAATTCCCATTTGGGAAAGGTAGATATGAACCCATATTTTCAGTCCTGTATTCGTGGCAGAGAACTTCGCCTACTCGACTAACGGAAGGTGCAGATTCAGAGATGGAAAGGAGAACTCGTTGAGCCATCAAAAGAGAGATTAGGATCTGAGTTAGATAGTTGGTAATAGCCATAATTCCACCCACGTCAATTTCTCTATCTTCCACCATTATGGCGCCCCAGTACACCACTGCTGCAATACCAATATTAAGTAAAAATGACATGAGAGGTCCCAACAAAACAATCCATTTACTAGCCTTTAAACTACTATCGATAATCTTATCGTTGTTTTCAGAAAATCTTATCTTTTCGTTGTTCTCCTGATTGCAAGATTTAACCACCTTTATACCAGATAAATATCCCAATAAATAAGAGAAAAGAGAATCTTTATGTTCTTGTGTTTTTCTAAAAAATGGGAAAGCACGTTTTAAAGGAAGATAGATGGCAAAAAGAAGGATAGGGAGTAATATCAAAAGAATCGATGAGATATCGGCATTGAGGTATAGCACCATGATAATGGCCCCAAAGAAGGTGAGAGGAGCCCGAAACAGGAGTCGCATTGAAGCTTGAATCACGCTCTGAATTTTGTAGATGTCGTTGGTCATTCTTGTAATTAGGGAGCCATGTTTCCAAAGAGTTCTCTCTTCTTGCGAAAAGTGTGTAATTTTTCGGAATACAGCATTTCTGAGATCAGTCCCGAAATTGTATGAAACATAGCCGGCAGCATAGATGGAGAGAATGCCTCCCAACATACCTAATAGCGAGAAAAGGAGCATTTTTAATCCCAAAGAATAGATAACAGACGTATCGCCTCCAATTACTCCTTGATTGACTATTTTAGCCATAAGGTCGGGTTGGATAAGTTCGGCTCCCACTTCTACCAAAACAAATATCGGGGACAAAAGGGTCCATTTGATGTGGGGGCGAATAAATTGCGATATTATTTTTATCTCTTTCAAATTAATTCTCCAAATAAAAGAGTTGAACTCAAAAAAAACTGATATTAGTGCAAAGTAATGATAAAAAAAGAGTCTGAAAAGGAATTTCAACGATTTTTAACGAATTTAATATGAATTATTTTGTCAATTAATTTCTATTTTCGAGTCAGAATGTTAACTTTGCGAAGATTTTTGACGAAATGGCGACTTTAGAAGACAAAATGGAGGATAATCAACCCTCGCTCAAAGAAAATATAGCGAAGCTTATTTCAGAGTATAATGAGTTGAGGGAAGATAAGTTTCGTTTGTTGGGTCGTATTGATAGTCTGACTAAGGAGGTAGCTGATTATAAGGAGGCGTTGAGAGAGTTAAAGAAGAAGTATGAGCGTTTGATGGTAGCAAAAACGGTGGAATCTTCGAAGGCGGATGTTGCGAAAGTCAGTAAAAGACTATCAGAATTGGAGCAAGAAATTGAATATTGTATTACACTGTTGATGAAATAATAGCGTAAATGGACGAGCAGTTGGATACCGAAGGGTTAGAACCCATTAAACCTCGAAAGTCTGAAGCTTTGGAGGGTAAGTATTCGATTCGTGTTAATGTGGGAGGTCATGCTATTGATGTTCGGGTCTTCAATGAGGAGGAGGCTCTTTATCGGCAAGCAGCCAAATATGCAAGTGAGTATTATGGGTCATTTGCTAAGAGAACATCAAGTGCAACTGTTAGTGAATGTTTGTCGTATGCATTGTTTTCGGTAGCAGTAGAATTAAAGCAGTCGCAACAAGAGTTGAAGGCTTTAAGAAAAGAGTTGGAGGAGTTAAATAATAGTATATCTCAGACTTTGTCCGGTCAATAATATTCAATTTTATTTATATTTTTTGAAGAATTTCGGGGAAGAGTGCGTAAATGCGCTTGATTGGGAATGATTACAGTAGGGCTGTCCCTTTGATTATTATACAATTGAGTTTTAAAGATATTCTTAGACGATTTTCAACGATAAAGTAATGCTTCTTCGTCGATGAAGGAAATTGCCTCCTAATTAAGTTGAAATTTTACGTATCAAATTATTTAATAATATGGAAATTGTATTTATAATAGTTGCATTTCTACTTGGTGCGTTGGTTGTTTGGTTAATTTTGAATACCCTTTTAAAATCAAGGACAGCCAATATTATTAAAGAGGCCGAGGCGGAAGCAAAAGTCCTAAGAGACAACAAAATGTTGGAGGTTAAGGAGAAGTATTTAACCTTAAAAAATGAGTATGAGGCTCAATGCAATCAGCGTAATGCTAAGATGCAACAGTTTGAGTCGAAGTTGAAACAACGTGAGATGCAGTTGAATCAGATGCAGTCTGAGGTCCAAAAAGGTCGCTCCGAAAATGATAATCTGAAGGAAAAATTAAATGCTCAAATGTCTGTTATTGACTCCAGAAAGCAAGAGTTGGATAAATTGAATCGTTTGGCTCATGAACGTTTGGAAGTTATTTCCGGATTGTCTGCTCAAGAGGCTAAAGATAAGTTGATTGAGTCGCTGAAAGAGGAGGCAAAGACCGATGCTATGTCTTATGTAAATGAGATCATGGAAGAGGCGAAGATGACTGCTAATAAAGAGGCGAAACGTATTGTGGTTCAAACCATCCAAAGAGTTGCAACAGAGGCGGCTATTGAAAATTCTGTAACGGTCTTTAATATCGACTCTGATGAGATAAAAGGTCGCATTATCGGTAGAGAGGGTAGAAATATTCGTACATTGGAAGCTGCTACCGGGGTGGAAATTATTGTTGATGATACTCCGGAGGCTATTGTTCTTTCTGCCTTTGACCCGGTTCGTCGAGAGATAGCTCGTTTGGCTTTGCATCAATTGGTAACAGACGGACGTATTCACCCGGCTCGTATCGAAGAGGTTGTGGCTAAAGTGAAAAAACAGGTCGAAGAGGAGATTGTGGAGACCGGTAAGCGTACAACAATTGATTTGGGTATTCATGGCTTGCATCCGGATTTGATTCGTTTGATTGGTAAGATGAAATATCGTTCTTCCTACGGACAAAACTTATTGCAACATGCTCGTGAAACTGCTAATCTTTGCGCAATCATGGCATCTGAGTTAGGACTTAACCCAAAGAAAGCAAAACGTGCAGGATTACTTCATGATATTGGTAAAGTGCCTGATGATGAACCGGAATTGCCACACGCAATTTTAGGTATGAAGTTGGCTGAAAAGTACAAAGAAAAACCCGAAATTTGCAATGCAATCGGTGCTCACCATGATGAAGTTGAGATGGAGAGTTTATTGTCGCCTATCGTTCAAGCTTGTGACGCTATTTCCGGTGCTCGTCCGGGTGCTCGTCGCGAAATCGTTGAGGCTTACATCAAACGTTTGAACGACTTGGAAAAATTGGCTTTGTCTTATCCGGGAGTTGTTAAAACGTATGCTATCCAAGCGGGTCGTGAGTTGCGTGTGATTGTGGGGGCAGATAAGATTGATGATAAAGAGGTGGAGACATTGTCGTATGAAATCGCTAAAAAGATTCAAGACGAGTTGACCTATCCAGGACAGGTGAAGATTACTGTTATCCGCGAAACAAGAGCGGTTAGTTTTGCGAAGTAGTGAAAGGTAATGTATAGACGACTCTCTAGGCAATGTCTAAATTGAATTTAGTAGTATTGTAATCGGTTTGGGTTTAGATATTACTTGCCGTAATTTAAGTGGGTTGTCTATGAAATACTATGAAAGGGGAGATTCTTTCTCCCTTTTTACTTTTTATGTTAATGTTAAGAAGCTGTTTAAATTTTATTGAAAAAGAGCACTTTAGAGTTTTACTCTCTTGTTTTCGGCATCTTTGAGATTCTTTTTAAGCTATTTTTATTATTCTTTTTTTGATAATAGTCCACTATTAACGGCAAAAAAAATAATAAAAATAACCTTAAAAATCTCTCTCAAATATGC
>JAGBVI010000060.1 GCA_017630395.1 Paludibacteraceae bacterium | reverse complement strand
ACCTTCGATATGAACGAGTATCGCAGGCAGAAGGATAAGCTGGAATTTGAGGCGATGAAACGCAATCCCGAAACGGCCTACCTCGTGGATAAGGAGTCCTTTGACAACAAGCTTGATGAACTGGGAGCGTTGGATGCGATTGAGGCTTGCGGAATGTATGTGGATCGTGCGATGTACAATATGAAAAAGGCTGTTCAGAACTTCTTCCGCGAACTGTTGGAGCTGATGTTCAATGCCGCAGCACTTGTCATAGACACGCTGAGAACATTCTTCCTCATCGTCCTCTCGATACTCGGACCCATATCCTTTGCGATATCCTGTTGGGACGGTTTCCACGCCTCACTCACGCAGTGGTTTGTCCGATACATCAGCATCTATCTGTGGCTGCCCGTCAGCGACCTTTTCAGTAGCGTCCTTGCACGCATACAGGTACTGATGCTACAGAAGGACATAGAGCAGTTGTCCGATCCCAACTTCATCCCCGACGGGTCGAATGCGGTCTATATCACCTTCCTCATTATCGGCATCATCGGATATTTCACTATCCCTACGGTAGCTAACTGGATAATCCAGGCAGGCGGCGGTGCAGGTAACTATGGCAGGAACGTAGCACAGACAGCGAGCCGCACGGGATCGATAGCAGCAGGTGCAACAGGTGCCGCTATCGGCAACATCGCAGGAAGATTACTTAAACGATAACCTATTAAACAGTATTCAAATGGAATTCAAATCACTTAAAAACATCGAGACAGGTTTCAGACAGATACGCTTCTTCGGCATTGCCTACCTCTTTGTCTGTGCTTCGCTTGTGGGCTTCTCGCTTTGGAAGGCATACAGCTTTGCCGAGGCACAACGACAGAAGATATATGTCCTTGACGAGGGCAAGTCGCTGATGCTGGCTCTATCTCAGGACTTGGAGCAGAACCGTCCTGTGGAGGCAAGGGAGCATGTGAAGCGTTTCCACGAACTCTTCTTCACGCTTGCACCCGACAAGAGTGCCATCGAGGGTAATATCCAGAGGGCAATGTTCCTCAGCGACCGCTCGGCATATGAGCACTACAGCGACCTTGCGGAGCAGGGATATTACAACCGTATCATCTCGGGCAATGTGACCCAGCGTATCGAAGTGGATAGCATAAGCTGCAACTTCAACCACTATCCCTACGAGGTGGTGACATACGCAAGGTTATCCATCATCCGCGAGAAGAGTATCACAGAGCGTAGCCTTGTAACCAAAGGGCGACTGCTCAACTCCACACGCAGCGACAACAACCCTCACGGATTCATCTTCGAGGCGTTCCGTGTGGTGGAGAATAAAGACCTGAGAGTCTATGACAGATAACCCAATTATTCACCATTAACATTTACAGCGATGAAAAAGTACATTCAGAGAATCAAGGATTCAATCAACAAGTCTTGGAACAGCAAGACATCGAAGACAAAACGCCTTATCATCTGTGCCCTTATGTTGGCATATATAGGATTGGCTCTCTATGTAATCTTTATGCCTGCTCCCGATTACAGGTATGAGGAGTATGTCAGAAGTGAGCCGCCTGCCACCAACCTGATTGTCGAGGAGGAGGCAGCTCCTGCCGACAGCCTCTCGGATGAGAAGATAAGGGAGATGGAAGAGTTCTTTAACCAATTTAATTCAGAGAGCTATGAGTAACGATGCAAATGCTCTGAAAAGAAAGGAGCAAATCAAGAAAATTCTTGTGTATGGCGGAATGGTTATGCTATGCCTTGTATCATTCTACTTCATCTTCAAACCATCGAAGGAGCAGGTACAGGCAGAACAGCAGAAGGTAGGCTTCAACGCCGAACTTCCCGATCCGCGAGGTGCAGGCATCGAGGCTGACAAGATTGCCGCCTACGAACTGGAGGATATGCGTGTCAAGCAGGAGCAGAAGATGCGTACACTTGAGGACTTCACGGCAATGACCACCGATGACGAAGAGGAAGAGGTGGTCGAGATACCCGAAGAGCCGAGATACACAGGTGGCGGCGGTGGCTCGTCCTATCGAGGTGGCAGTAGCAGTCGGAGCAATTCGTTCTCCACATCCACATCTGCTTACAACGATATCAACGCCACACTCGGCAGTTTCTACGAAGAGCCGCGTGAGGATCCCGAAAAGGAGGCTCTGAAAGCGGAGCTTGAGGAGTTGAAGCAGTCGATGGCACAGCAGCAGAACAGCCAGCCTACATATGCCGACCAAGTGGCACTCTTGGAGAAGTCATACGAGCTTGCAGCGAAGTATATGCCCGTAGGTACGGCTACAACCTCCGAGGACGCAGCCGAGGAGGTGGAGAGCACCACACGAAGCAGCGAGGCAAAGGCACAGCCCGTAGGTCATGTAACGACCCCCGTAGTGTCGGCACTCGCTCAGCCTGTGAGCGACTCGGTGATGATAGCACGCTTGTCGCAATCCGTAGGCGGTGGCTTTCACACTGCCGTAGGCGAAGCACCGAAGCAGACAGCACGGAACACCATCAAGGCGTGCGTGCATGGCGACCAGACCATCACGAGTGGTCAAAGCGTGCGACTGAGGCTTTTGGAAGATATGCGTGTCGGGAAGTATGTACTGCCACGAAACACCCTTATCACGGGTGAAGGCAGCATCAAAGGCGAAAGACTCGACATCGAGATTCTTCAAGTGGAGCATAACGGAACGATCATTCCCGTAGAACTTACCGTACACGACAATGACGGACAGGCGGGAATCTTCATACCCGGCTCCATGGAGGCGAGTGCGGCAAAGGAGATGGCGGCAAATCTGGGGCAGAACCTCGGGACGAGTATCTCCATCACCAACCAGTCTGCCGGAGACCAACTGCTATCTGAAGTAGGTCGTGGTGCCATACAGGGCGTGTCGCAGTATATCTCCAAGAAGATGCGTGAAGAGAAGGTACACCTCAAATCAGGATATACCCTGATGCTTTATCAAAACAATCAATAACCTATTAAAACACTAAAGACATGAAAAAGATTTTTGTAATGCTTGCCCTCACGATGGGCGTTGTAAGTGCCAATGCACAGTCGGTTGATTCAACCGCAGTAACTAACACAGTAGCTAGTGATGTAACCCTCACTACGGACATCTATCCGCAGCAGGAGGATGGCGACATCTATCACGGTCTGACAAAGAAGCTGACCTTTGACCGTATGATTCCGCCTTACGGCTTGGAGGTGACATACGACAAGACTACACACATCATCTTCCCTGCGGCAGTACGCTATGTGGATCTTGGCTCGCCTAACCTTATCGCAGGCAAGGCCGACGGCTCGGAGAATGTGATTCGTGTGAAGGCTACGGTAAAGAACTTCCGCGATGAGACCAATATGTCGGTGATTACCGAAAGCGGCAGTTTCTACACATTCAATGTGAAGTACTCGGATGAGCCTCTGCTCCTGAATATCGAGATGAAGGACTTTATTCACGATGGCAGTGAGGTGAATCGCCCGAACAATGCTCTTGACATCTACTTGCAGGAGCTTGGCTGTGAGTCGCCGAAGTTGGTACACCTTATCAGCAGGGCTATCCATAAGGACAACAAACGCCACATCAAGCACATCGGTAGCAAGGCTTTCGGCATCCAGTATCTGTTGCGTGGACTATACACCCACAATGGCTTGCTCTACTTCCATACGCAGGTGAAGAACACATCGAATGTGCCATACGAGGTGGACTTCGTGACCTTCAAGATTGTGGATAAGCAGGTGATGAAGCGTACAGCCATTCAGGAGCAGGTCATCTTCCCTCTGCGTGCCTATGACTATGCCACAACCGTTGCAGGCAACAAGGATGAGCGTACCGTATTTGTGTTCGACAAGTTCACCATCCCTGCCGACAAGGTACTTGTGGTGGAGATGCACGAGAAGAGCGGTGGCAGACACCAGACCTTCACAGTGGAGAGTGAGGACATCGTAAGAGCAAAGGTAATCAACGAACTTAAAGTGAAGTAACTATGAAGAAGTATCTGTTTCTATTTGTTGCAGTCGTATCGCTTGCCCTCTCGTCAGAGCAGGCATACGCCCAGCGTTATCTCCCGAAGATGATGGGTGTGGAGCTTAGGGGCGGTTTTGTAAACGGCTCTAAATCTCCGCTCAACTACTACACGGGAATAGCGATGTCGGGATATACCAAGAAGGCTAACCGCTGGGTGGTGGGTGCAGAATATCTGCTCAAGAACTACGACTATCGCGGAGTATCCATTCCTCGTGCCCAGTTCACTGCCGAGGGTGGTTATTACCTGAAGTTCCTGTCCGATCCTACAAAGACTTTCTTCCTCTCCATCGGTGGCTCTGCATTGGCAGGCTACGAAACGGTGAATTGGGGTGATAGATTACTCCACGATGGTTCTACACTGCTTGCCAAGGATGCCTTTATCTATGGCGGTGCCATTACCCTTGAATTGGAGAGTTATTTAACAGACCGTATTGTCCTGCTTGCCAATGTGCGTGAGCGCGTCCTTTGGGGAGGCTCACTCGGCAAGTTCAGCACTCAATTCGGTTTAGCCATTAAGTTTATTATCAATTAAAATTAAAAGCGTTATGAAAAAGTTATTTTCCTATATGATGGTTTGCGGTGCCATGATGACCGCAGTATTGGGCTTCACATCTTGCGAGGATGACCTTGATGTTCAGCAAGCCTATCCTTTTATGGTTGAGACTATGCCCGTACCCAATCGATTGGTGCAGGGCGAGACAGCGGAGATACGCTGCGAGATTGTGCGTGAGGGCTATTTCTCGGATACCCGTTACACAATCCGTTACTTTCAGCCCGATGGCGAGGGTACATTGAGAATGGATGACGGTATGGTGTTGCTCCCGAATGACCGCTATCCGCTGGATAGAGATGTGTTCCGTCTGTACTACACCTCGGAGTGTGAGGACCAGCAGACGATAGATGTCTATTTCGAGGATAACCACGATCAGGTATATCAGCTCACATTCACTTTCAATAACGAGGTGAAGGAGGAAGAGGATACCACAGAGGGTAACACGATTACACCCATAGGAACTATCGTCTATCCAATCAACATCAATCCTTAACCAACGGTGGCAGGCACTCGCTTGTCGGGTGTCTGCCACCATAACCAATCACTAAAAAAGAAAATCTATGAGAATAAAGTTAATGATTATATGTCTTACTCTGCTTTGTGGATATGCCAAGGCACAGACACGAGGTGGCGACTCTTCGCCACCACTACCCAAGGAGATTTCTGCGGAACTGTTCGACAAGGCGGTAGCACTCATCAAGGAGTTTGAGGGGTGGCACTCGGCGAAACGCTATCCATACATCGGTTATGGGCATAAACTGCTCCCACACGAGAACCTGACAGCAGATATTACCGAGGGACAAGCGGATTCGTTACTCAGAGCCGATCTGTTGGAACGATATAAGTATTTCCGACAGTATGGGAAAGAAGCTCTGCTACTAACGGTATTGGCTTACAATGTGGAACATTCACGCTTGCTGGGCTATGGCAAACGCCCGAAGAGTAAACTTATCAAGAAAATAGAGTCCGGCGACAGGGATATTTACGAAGAGTATATCTCGTACCGTTGCTATAAAGGCAAGCCTATCCCCAGCATCGAACGCCGCAGAAAAAGAGAGTTTCAATTGCTGTATATACCTTAAAATATTCAAAAGCCTTCATTCACTGCGAATGGAGGCTTCCTTATTTATATATTTCTTTATGTAAATAAAACTATATTATGGCACAAGTTTAATAAATATTACCTATCTTTGTTTAATAAAAATTCAATTATAACCTAAATACTACTAATATGAAAAAACTTATTTTTACTAAAGGTGATGAGACCAGACCAAAGTTTGAGGATCTAACAAATGCTGAGACTTACAATAGTTCAATATTTTCAGATGTATATGATAGAGCATTCTCGCTGATAAAAGAGATCTCTAACCCAGCTAGTAATGTGAATAATAAACACAATAGGGAGCGAAATAATATTATAGCATTTATTGGCGAGCGTGGCTCTGGCAAGACCTCATGTTTAAAATCTATATACCATTCTTTAAATAAACAGCAAGGTATGGCACTTCCAATACCAATAGATGGTATTAATGTTTCATTTAATAATAAACTACCAATAATAGATCCATCCTATTTTGATGAGCATAGTAATATAATTGAAATTGTAATTGCTCACATGTTTAAATCATTTAAGGATGCTGTCAATAAAAGTAATCATAGCTTTGATGGCGATAATATGGAGAAAAAAAGGAAACTTGTAAAGAAGTTTCAAGAGGTAAAAGAGGCCCTAGATTGTACTGAAGATAGGGATATTAGATTTAACAGTAACGACTCTATAGAGCAATTATCAAAACTCGCCTCTGGAAGTAACCTCCACGACTCAATGGAAAAACTTGTTGAGTGTTATCTCAACTACTTTAAAGCTGAAAATGATAAAAACTCACAAATGCTTGTAATAGCCATTGATGATCTAGATGTCCAGACTAACCATACATACCAGATGGTTGAGCAAATTCGTAAGTATCTTATTATTGATAATGTAATTATTTTAATGGGCGTAAAGTTAGTACAGCTTTCTGATCTTATCAAAAAGAAATTTGTAGAGGACTTTAAATATAATTATAGAAGAGGCAAAGACGAGGACGATAATCTCGGTTTAAGTGACCAAATTGATGATATGGTAGCACG
Source organism: Paludibacteraceae bacterium (assembly GCA_017630395.1). Classification (GTDB taxonomy): domain Bacteria; phylum Bacteroidota; class Bacteroidia; order Bacteroidales; family Paludibacteraceae; genus UBA1181. The sequence continues at coordinate 20,547 of JAGBVI010000060.1, read as the reverse complement.
TTATCTAATGAAACTATTACCATTGTCACATCGTTTAAATTTACCAAGTTATATTGAAATCCCAGGTATTGAGCTTGAAATAAAAGGTGATGTTGTCGGCAAAATAGACGAATTGAGCATTGAGAACGCAATACTGAAAATTATATATGCAAAGACCCATATGATGTTCTATAACACATATGAACAGAATAGCTTGATTGTACCTTTTAACTTAAGAGAGTTATTGAATATATTATCAATGCTTACTAGTATGCGCTCACTACATGCAATTAAGGACAATCAGGAAAGATGTGATGTTAAGCGTAAAAATAGAGATAATTTTAGGCATTATTTTGTAGAATCGTGGTGTCTTGATAAACTCACATCAAAACAATGCTCTTTCATTAAAGATGTAGAAATTTGTGATGCAACAAATATCAATAAATTTATTATAGATTATTTGTATCGAGAGTATGAATCCATATTCCGTGATGAAAAATGCAAAATTGATAGAGCTATTGTCAATCTGCATAACAGAAGTTATAATGTATCCATTGCAGATGTATATTACATATTAGACCATTTGATTGGTATCGATGAACCGTCAATAAAACGCTTGGTTTTTGCTATTAAAACAATATATTCTATCCGCCTTTATGATGCATATTATGAAATGATGTCAAAAGAAAGTTTGGATTTACATTCAAAATTATTGGCGGATTATCAGATAAAGTCTAAAGCATATAAAGCGATTAGCAAGAACAATCATTTATTCGACTATGAAAAGATGATTGGTGGTAATATATTATATATTGATAGTACAAAAGAATGTCTATATACTGGAGTGTTATCAACTTCTATACTTCAAAATATATATAATGAAATCGTAGATAAATATAATAGTTTACCCGATAAATCTCATGATCAAATTCAAAGTAGTATAAATGTAAATATTTTTAATGTATTTGAGGTTTTCTTGTTAAGTACAATTTATTATAGCAAGCCATCAAATGCAAGAACGCATAAATTATGTCACTATAATTCATTTCCAGTTAGAAGCTATCCTTCAACAGGAGAATTGACATTTAATTTTACTTCAATAATATCTAATATTATTAGATATTATAATCTGTATAGGAAGTATAAACATATGGCTGAATCTAATATATATTATTATAATGAGAGTTTTAATACCTTCTTTGATATTGTCCATAAATTAGAAGAAAAGTCACTTATTTATAAAATAATAACTGAGGTTGGCGAAAAGGTAGATGATAGGTATGAAGTAATTGAGGATGTTGCAATTCACAATATTGAGGTTTTGGAACTTCTGGAAGATTATTTGGGAAATATTAATAAATTACGTCTTCCTCAGGGTAATAATGAAAATCTGAACCGTGTACTTAAATTTATTGAAATTTTGTCTTATTTTAAGTATTATCGATATACTGGTGATACATATGATAAGTATAAGGATTTTGGATATAAATGTATATCGATTATCTTGACGACTATAAAGGAAATGGATACAAAAACAAAAGAGGTGTTTTACAATATATATAATAGTTCATCATATGAAAAACCTGACTCAAACAATTCAAATCTTATTCCTGAGGCAAAATCCGGAAACCGTAATTAGAAGTTTGTACCAAACAGATGGGTGTGATTATATATCAGGTAATTATGGCTCATATAATATTGATATAACTGAAACATTAGACTTTAGCCGTAATCGAGACGAGTTTAGACATATTGATAATAAATCACATTATGAGTGGTATAGGTCAATAGATCCTCGCTTACGCGACGCTAGCAAACATAGTATATTTAACTCGTTGCTTCATTTTACTAAAGATATATTAATAGAAAATAGTAATGATATAGTGTGTGAGTTCTCCCAGCTTCTACGCTGGCGAGAACTCGCATCCTGCTTTGGTGAAGATTTATTTATTACTGCCCATTTGGCTAACTCAGATTTGATTAGTAAACGAGAAAGACACTTTTTTGCTTGGCCACCAACAATTAGAACCAACAATCAAATGTTGAATACCATATATAATCGAGGATTGTCTGAGCTACACTTTCATCTATTTGGTTCATCGCTAAATTTCCATATTACTTGGATGTCGCTCATGAACGATATAAGTTGTCGTAAGGCGGATTTTGAACATATTCCTAAGTCTAAACTAGCTTCGCCAAATGTCTATCCTAATCAGCAATGTTGCTCAAACTATGTATTGTATGTAAAGGCATATGCTATCCGTCTATATTTATTTATGAAGTTGATAAAGATGGATACATCATCTGTTAATGTTTGCACTGATGGGCAAATGGCACAGCAAAACCAATGCGACAATAGTATTGATAATTTAATAAAGAATGTCTTACAATCGGCATCTTCGGAGGATATAGCTATATTTATTCCCGATTTAATACACCACACTACAATATTAAAACAGTTGTGTGGTCGAAAATATATGGGAGAGTGTGTAGATTATGCAATAAGGACAAGGTTATCTGAACGTAATCATGATGAAAGGGTCTATCCGAATGTTATTCTATCTGGGGAGCGTTGGATTATGTATAAGATGTTTTCCAAGATATACTCTAATAGAAAGGAGTATAAAAGCCTGGAAACATTATTTTATGCCTATCTCATAATAAAATCTCGGATTAGGCACGAACTTGTTCAACTTAATCGGATACAAGGCTTTGCCAACTTCCAAGAGTATCAAGACAGGAAATGTCATTTTATAAAAGCTAATTCAGTTTACGAAAAACTAATAGTGAGTTGTGCCATTTCTAATACGTTCATTAATCAGCACATAAATTACCTCGAGGCTCGAATATCACCTCAATGTAAAGTTGCTGACAATATTCATCTCATCGAAAGCTGTGATAAAAACGCACTTTCCAAACAATTTAACTGTCCCATATTAAGTGATGAGTGGCAGAATGTTCGTACACACAACAACACTATTAACACGGATAAATTTTACTACATATTCCATTTTATCAAGAAGCCAAAATATGAGATAGACGACAATAAAGACGAATATACCATCCTTCTACAACCTCGGTTTTACAAATTGAGAGATGAGGTCCGAACACAAGCGCAGGCAATAAATATTATCCGCAAAGAGCATTGTTCTATCTCTAACAGAATTATCGGTATTGATGCAGCAAGTTCTGAGATTGGTGTAAGGCCAGAGATATTTGCTCATGCTTTTAGGTATTTGAAGCATTATTCATATGAAGATCCTGATTATATGATTAGAGATGCGAAACGAAATCCTTTAGGTTACACATACCATGTTGGAGAAGATTTTCTTGATATTGCTGACGGTTTAAGAGCTGTTGATGAGGCAATAAAATTTTTAAATTTTGGTAGAGGTGACAGAATTGGTCATGGACTTGTTTTGGGAACTGATCCATATAAATATTACAATAAAAGGAATAGGTGTATTCTATTGCCTAAATTAGATTATTTAGACAATGTTGCATGGTTACTTATGCAAATTAAGCATTATAACCTTCAAGTATCATTGAACTTAATTAAAGAACTTGAAGACAATTATTGGCGTCTATTCAGCGATATATATGGTTCTATTCACAAAGAAGAACAATATATTCCATCTCATATTTATTATCAATCATGGTTATTAAGAGGGGATGACCCTTTTGATGAGAATGATGTCGAAATGGGTGGTAACAAAGATAACCCTCTGACATTTTGGGAAAGATGTGGCACTAATAATGGAAGTATATTTGATGCAGCACGCAAAATTAAAGAAGCCAGAACGCTCTATTTTCACTATCACTACAATCCCGATGTTAAGAGACGTGGCACCATAAGCGAAGAATTTAAGGTGTCATCAGATTATATTAAACTCATGGAGCAACTGCAAGTAGCTATGCGTACTGAGATAGCAGAAATGCATATTGCAATAGAGACTAACCCGACATCAAATCTTAAGATTGGTGACTTTGACAGATATGTTGAACATCCTATCACAAAATTTTATAATACAGAACTTGAGATTGACCACACAAAACTTTACGAATGTTCTCAGCTTTCAGTTTCAATTAATACGGATGATCTGGGTGTGTTTGATACTAATCTGGAGAATGAGTATGCATTGATGGCTATTGCTTTAGAAAAAGAAAAAGATGAAAATGGCAATCCCAAATATTGCAGTCGTCAAATCTATAATTGGCTAGAGTCAATCAGGCAAATGAGTAAAGAGCAACAGTTCATGCCAGACGATTGTTTTATGACACTTCCATATTAAATATAAAAGTTGACACCACCCTATTACTGCCGATAATAGGGTGGTATCAATCTGTATTAAATATACAAAATGAAGTAGTTACATCATTACCGAATAATACCTAACGATTTATTACTTCATAGTTAAAACTATTTCAAGGTTATCAGTAATGCATAGTTATCTTTCCTCTTTAAAAAACAATTGGTAATAATGCATACCAGTTGCTTCATCGTATCCTTTTTTTATATATTGGTTGTCTCCATGGACATATATATGAAAGTTTTTGTCTAACTTTATTACATTCTTAAATACTCTTGCTTGCTTTTTAACGGCAGGAGTTGATATCTCGAAGTTATCTACTAATTCTACGCCTTCTCTTTCAGAATATGAGTTTATAAATTCATTAAATTGCTCTTTCAATTCAGGTTCAGGCATTACATCATTCGTAAATTCATCGATGGCAAACGTATCATTATTTTTAAAGAAACTTACAGACTTATTTAATATATCAGCCTGATCCACCTTAGACACATCAGAGAATACTTTAGGCATCTCTTTAGTGACAAATACTCTTGTTGCCGTTAGCATATTTTTAGTATTGTAATACTCATTATGCTTAGGTCGAATAGATAAAAAATCCTCAATCCAGTACTGGGTGTCTGTCCTATTTTTGTCCGTTGTGTAAACAATAGTAGTATCCTGATCAAAAATAATTAAACAAGCTTTATCAATTTTGTTTGCAGATATACCTTTACACACTCTTGTCTTTTGTAGGTTTTGATAATTTGGTTCAATAAAGTTTACTTTATCCTCAATTTTACATATGGATATTGCCTCACAATATCTATTCTCAACAATAATATCCTCAAATGTAGCAATTAATAAATCACCATCTTTTATATTGGGGAATCTAGAGGATTTTGCCAAATGAGAAAAGATGTCTTGACTTTTGCAAACAAAGTCTTCACCGTTGTAAATATCCTGAGATATTTTATAAATGACGTTTAAATCAATATCTATCTCATGATAGAACTCATAAGACATTTCACTATTTTGGAATGGTTTTAATAAAATCTCCGAAATATTTTTATTATCATCCGTATTAGTGATATCAATAGTATCATTACTAATGATGGATTTCAATTCATCATTACAAATCCTATGACAAATTACTTTGCCAATTATTGCTTCATTTAGTTGTATCATTTATTCTTCATTTTAGTTGTCATTACATGTACTAAACTAGTTGTTGCAAATAGGGAATATTTGACAATTAGTCCCATTGCATACAATACGAATATTCTTTGAATAGACACAAACATACCTATGGTAAAGTTAAGAATATGCTCCCATCTAACACTTTTTATATCTACAAAAAAAGTATTATACGGATCGTACGCATCTATTTCGAATAGAGATACAAATAGTATTAAGAATAGAGTAATCGTGCATAGTACTATATTGTATCCAGTAAAACAAACAAACTGGTTCGCATAATTATTTTGCTGCGTTACAGATGCATTATCTCTACTATTATTACTATCCAAAGCCTCGTTGTTCACTATGTATATTCTTTCTTTTCCTTCTTGTTCTTCATTTATGCTTATTTCATATTTACCTTCTATTTCCTTCTTATTATTGTTATAAATACTCTCAAACCCGAATAACATCGATGCAGAAAGCAAACCGATTAATATAGCAAGGATATTTGCATAGATATTAATAAATGACTCAGGAAAGCCATCTTTAAAAAAAAGCACATGGCAAATCACAGTTATTACTAGATATAGTAATCTAGAAAAACATAAACACCTTTTAGAGCGAGTCGTTTTCCCATTTACATCTGTTGTCTCGTAATGAACAACCTTACAAAATAGACTTGTTAGATATTTAATCATTATGCTTAATGTCTAAATCTGGTCTTAGTTCATGAATTATTGTTTCCTCGAACAGTGTCATACAGTACTGTTTGAGTTCAGCAAAATTAGGAGTTCTATCATCCTCGAGTCGCACATAATTTTCCAAATATACAACTGGAACAAATTCTGCATCACGACTATTCCATTCAAATGTTTTGGATGTTTTAGTGGCTTGGTTCGTAGTAGACAATGAAACCTTATCGAATTCTGATAACGATTTATTATAGCCATTATTTTTACCATAAATTCTCGCATCTAATAATGCTTTAATTCTAGAAGCTAAATTTGCAGCAATACCTTTATTTTTAGGAATTGCTTCAATTTTGATGGTATACTCTTCAAATAAATCTTTTAATGGATCATCTTGAGGGATATCATCAACATAAGACGTTGTAAATTTAATATTCTTAATTGTTGCACCATTATGGAATTCATCCTGAAACTTTTTCGGACAAAATGGCACCATAATAGGCCCCCGATACGAACCTGACTTGAATAATCTGCCGATATACTGTTTTAGAGCCGCTGTTATGGAATCATCACTATTATTCGAGTGAACCATAAAGAATCCCTCATTATGATTTGGTGGTAGATACACAAAAATGTAATAATACGATAGAACAGGCTTCTTCTTTCCTATAGCAGAACTATCATCTTTATTTTCAATATCTGATAGAATACGATCCTTACCGTATGATCCACCATTGATAACTCCGTGAAATATACTCTTAGCTGCAATCATTGTTGGTTTGTCATCTAAGTGTTTATTTACCGTTTTTCTCGGGATTAAAGTAATTGTCTTCTGAAGTTTATCATTTTTCTCAAATCCAGTATTAAGATTTTGCATAAACTCCTCAAAACACCTTGTGAAATATTTTTCCTCACGAGATGCCTTACCTACATTCCACACATCAATAGCATAATCTCTAAATGTTTTATATCCATCTTTGTGATTAAGTTTAAATCTATAAAACTCAAGTTTGGGATTAATGCTAGCCATAGTTTAATCAGATAAATTGTTAATATAATTCAAAGTTAATAAAAATATCACAATAATGTCATACATTAAGCGATTAATTTAGAATGATGATTTTTTAATACATATTATGTTTTACTATCCTTATATTATAAAGGAGGCCTAATTATCTAATTAATATAAAATAGAATTCTCCCATCTTCAAAAATTGAGATGGGAGAATAACTCTATATTACATACATATTGTACTATTAGTCATTAGTGTCCTATTAAATTTTCAATCAAAAGATTTCGTGAGAACTAATTTTGTAACTTGCTGATACTGAATAATAGTTTTAATTGTAAAATCGCACTTTACAAAATTTTAAATTCAAATCGGTTTGCTCGAAATATCTCTACAATGATTTGTATATCAGGGATATACAAGAGTGCTACCTAATTTTAATGGGACACTAGTGACTATTAGTATAATATTAGATTCATCTTTTATTTTTATCAACCAGATTATACATATCCTTCATCGAGCCATTTTCGGCCTTCAAGATAACCTCGCCTGTGTCGGCATCCACCACCTCACATTCAAACTCCACATCAGTAAAGTACATATCCTCGGTTTCTGAGTAACGGTGCTGGGTAAACATTATCCAACCAGATGTAGCAACGTATTCGTGACCTACGAGGTATGGGTTTTCAATCTTTATAGCTCCGATTTTCTTAGGTGTGTCATCAGTCATAGACTCTACGATGTCGTTAATATCGTACTTCTTGTTTAGCTCAAAGGGCTGATTTGCATCCAGCTCCAAACCTATATACAAGAATGCTTCAACTCTCTCGACTTCGAATATTGCTTTGAAACCAAAGTTATTATTCTCATAAAAGTTAATAACTGAATAGTTATTACTATTATAGTACCATGACTTTGGTGGGGCCATAAATACATACTCGTTGGTAAAATGCGTAGCACTACTGCAACCCTCATTCTCGCAAGTGATGTCAACAGCAACATCTACCTTGAAATCCTCCATCGGTGGATATATATCAATTCCAGGTTCTTCGCACGAGCTCATCACATTTGCTGCAACCATTGCCACAAGGCAGTAAATAAGTTTTTTCATATCGGTTATTTTTGTCAAAGTTAATAATATATTTTTAACAAACAAATTTGAACTAGAAACGAGGATATCCTGGTGTCGTAATAAACATCGGATTATATATTATTCTAAATGGAACTCGTTGAAGAGCTTCTAGTTCAGAGTTCATAATAACTAATTCGTATTCTGTTAGTACTTTTCTTTCACCATTACTATTTTCTAGAGCATCGGCTATTGATGCCACGAAAATATCTTGATCAAATAAATTAAAAGTCCACTTATCTGCAAGGCGTACCTTGTTTCCTACTACGGATACTCCCGTATTAGAATTTGTATTATAACACGACATATAACACTTGTCGCCCTTAATATAACGGCTAATATTGGTTAGGATATTGTCATTATCGTTAAGAATAACATCCCTAAAAGTAATAGTAAAATCCTCATTCGGCAAACCAGTATCAAATCCTCCGGCAGTCTTTATGAAATGCACATTCTGGTTAGCATCAATGACTACATATTGGTAATTAACCTCAAATGGGACTGTCATATTGATTGTAATACTTCTCATTGGGCTCGAATTTCCAGAATTATCTACTAATCTAAGGACAATTGTTATAACTTCCTCCCCCGATGGTAAATATGAATATGAGTCTGCGTTCTCAGCATCTGGAATAGGAACACAATTGCCATTACTATCAATAGTATACCACTCATATTTAATACCCATATTTTCGTTGAGTTCACTCAGACTCACATTGGTATCTCCTGCTAAAGTTGCTGTAAATTTATAACCTTCGCCAGGTATATATCGCTTTGTGATGGCAAAATCAGGAAATCCAATATAAACATTCTTTGTTTTACTATAAAGTGTATTGCCTGAATGTGATTGTGCGGTAATCTGAACAATGCCATTTGAAACGGCAGTTAACTTTCCAGTTGTTCTATCAATCTTGGCAATTGATTCATCTGAAACATACCAATTAAAATTATCATTATTATCTAAACCAGAAACACTATATTGTCCTACTCCTGAAAAATTTAAATAGCCATTCTTTAGTGGTACCAAATCCGGACCCTCAATTGTCATATTAATTTGATTAGATAACCATCGATACGCATAATCTGAAAAATTAATGTGTATTTTTGTGTCAATGTTATCGTCAAGACTATTGTCAATATGATAAGAATCAAATGGGATATCTACTTTAGGAGTAAGAAAGTTATTATTAAAATCTTGCATATACTCAGAGTGTCCTCCTCCTATAACATTCAATGCACTAGCAGTTGGGACAAACATAATATTACTTTTGAATCCTAACTGATACTGATATTTTCCAAGTAGATTACTAGCATTACCATTATAATGGTGTGAACCAGACGAATTGAGTGTATACATTGAACCAGGGAAATCCTCATAGTATAATGGCACACTTGGGATATTCACTTCCGAATCGAATATAGTAATTCTTTTTTCAAAACAATCCAGCCATAAAAACTTTTTTGAGTATATCACTTTGAGCTTTGATAGAGGCTTCCCTACATTCTCAGAGCGTAATAAGTTTACTTCTGCATCTATCTCCATACGATTTGATCCAAGTGTTTTTGAAACTTCTTCTATTTCTGTATTATCCAAGAGCATGCCAAAGAAATCTTGATAAAAGAAAAATACAAAATCTAATAATACGCTCGCTTTTGCATAGCCATCAACATATAGTAAATGCTCATCGCCACTATCATCCTGAATTAATCCATATATATGTTCATATGAACTATTGTTAGCTAAAGCAAGGAGTTCAATACCCTCATTATTATCTCCTGAAGGGAAACCAATACGATCTAATTCTTCTTGCCATTCTACATGAAAATAATCTATAATATCAGTTCCTATTGCAGAGTAGTACATCATTTGCCTTGCAGCATCTGAATACAAGACATCTTTTATGATAGATTCACCTTCAGATAATCTATTACTCAAATACTCATCAAAAAGACTATATGCGGTATCAAATCCATGTACAAAACTCAATAATTGTTCTATAAATATTTGCAATCCAATTGGCACGTTCACACCCAAATGAGGTGTATCGCCGGAGATGTATGCAGCGACCTCATGGGTCTCATTTTTCATCTCCATGTCTCGCAAAGCATATCGCGCGATAAGTCCACCCATGCTCAAACCAAGAATCACATTCTTTTCTGTACTACCAGTAGATGCTTTCATTAAGTTTATATCTTTAATAATCTTTTGTAGGAGAATGGCATTTTTCTTAATGTCTGCAGTGCAATTATCCCAATCAACATAGATTACATCATATCTATATTCATCATGTAAAATATTATTGAAGACATATTTATAATCTTCATAATCAGTATATCCAGTGTGAATATTACTTTGTGGATATGCATTATGCCCATTATTAGTATTACTTTGATAGATATCCTGTAACATCCATGGATCAAAACCCTCAACAACAATGAATGGTTTCCGAATTTGAGAGCTTATACTTGAATCATATACTATTCTTGCTGAAAGCGTGACTCCATCTATAGTTTCTGTATAATCTTCGGTTGTATAAATTAAGCCACCTTGTATAGATACATTCGGGAATTTAATCTGTATGTAAGTATGGGATTCCAAATATTGTCCCTGTAGCGTTCGTATTCTAAATTTAAGCGTTTTAATACCTTCTGTTGTATAGTTTACTGCAATAGTACTATTTTTCAAGAATGGTCTATATCCCAATCCATCACCTGCATCAAAATGCATTTGTGTAATTGCTGAATTAGTAAAATAAAATTCATCAGGGAGTATATATTGAACATAAGAACTTTCACACCTTTGTGCTCCAACGGTAACTGCAAATAGATTTTTTGTATCATATGGATTAATCCATCCATTGTCATTATATGCATCGCAAACCTTATTGTTAACTTCATCGTAAACAATCAAGTTATCCTCAATAGCATTGGACTTAATAACATTATACTGAAAGAATGCTACAGACAACTTTATCGGACCATCAACGGAGACATTATCTAATGCATCTATTTTAGCCTTTACTCTATTATAAGAACTATTGTAGTTAGTCTTAACATCCGATGAAATAATAGTTTTCAATATATCCCTATATATATCAACATTAACATATGTACTATCAGCAAGTACAGTACCGTCATAATCTTCCATATCGACAAGGTCTATGCCATAATCTAATAAGATACCTGTTGGCACACGATTCTTATTGAGTTGCTGGAACATTGAATTCAAATATGACCTCACTTCAGAATAATTATCATCCAATGTTTGTGCATGTATATTGGTGGCACTAAAGATGACAGCAATTATCAGTGAATAAAGCTTATATTTCTTCATAATATGTTAGTATTTATAGTTTGGTGGTATATTATTGCCTTGCTAAGGCATTTAGTCGCTCTACATACGCTACATATTCATCGTACATTTCATTGCTAACTCCAAAGAAGTTTGCATCTTCTCGCTTGAGACATAACTCATACTTATTGTCTTTGAATATAATACGACCCATCATGAAATTATCTAAATCCGATTGTTGATGGCTCATAATTGTAAGACTATCTGTTTCATTATAGCCTGATGATCTAGTGATAAGTGACTCCAATGTGCGAGAGGAAGAATCATCGACCACACTTGCGTGCTCGTTAATGTTATCCCTATAGCAACCATAGCATAGAGATAATGAAAGTGCAATAGCACAACCCGATAATAAGTTTTTTAATTTCATAGTTTATTTTATTGATTTATAATTAGGTGTTGATATATTATCACAAATGACATTTATATATCTTTTGACAGTCATAACTTATAAGGATTTTTATCATTCAAACTTAAATAGTTTCTGCAATACACTTTTGTCCGAGATTAGAATATTAGCAGTGCCCGTTATCCCACAATACAATGCGAACTCTTTGGCTCATTACGAAAATAGCATTCGAAGATATATTGCGCATATATAAAACCTCACTCTCATTGCCTTTTTAAGGGTCGACTAATTACCTAATTCAAGTTGATTCTTTACTAAAGTGTAATATCTCCCCTTTAAAGAAATAAGTTCATCATGAGAACCTTCTTCGATAATTTTTCCGTCTTCTAGATATATTATTTTGTCAGCATTTTTAACTGTGCTTAAACGGTGCGCAGATATCACGACTGTCCTATTGGTGTAGTATGATACAAGATTGTTGATAATATTTGATTCATTATTTGCGTCAAGTGAAGAAGTCGCTTCATCCATAAATAATAAATCTGGATTTTTATAAACAGCTCTTGCGATATATAATCTCTGCTTCTGTCCTCCACTTAACTCTATGCCATGTGTTCCAATCTTCGTATTATACCCCATAGGTAAATTCTTTATAAAAGCATCAATATTTGCAATTTTTGCAGCTAGTTCCGCTTTACTTAAATCTGGTGATGAATCTGATAATGCGATATTTTCCAATACAGTTCCGCTAAAAATATAACCTGATTGCATCACTACACCACAATGCTTTAGCCATGCATCATTATTAATATTCGCAATATTTTGATCCCCAACACATATCTCACCTTGTTGCGGTTTATAGAAACCAAGCATTAATTTGATTAGTGTAGTTTTGCCACTACCACTTGCTCCCACTATAGCTGTTACTTTATTGTGCGGGATAATGGTAGAAAGATTCTTAATTACATTTGTAGAAAAACTCCCTGGATACTTAAATGACACCTCCCTTAAATTAATGGTTAAAGATTGTTGGTCAACATTATAGTTACTATATTCATGAACGTCGTTAATTTGTTCTTGATTAATTACCTCATCTAATCTTTCATATGAAATTGACGCATCTTGAATAGATTTAATAGAGTCGATAATATCTGATACAGGACGAGATAGCTGTCCAACAATATAACTAATAGTCATCATAGTACCAAGAGTCATTTGGTCATGTATTACTAATGTCGCACAAATACCTGTAATAGAAAGTTCCTTTATGCGAGATATTAGCGTATTTCCGCCATTTATTGACATCTCAATTAATGCAGAGTGTATAGATAATGTATTAATCTTTTCTTGTAAATTATTCCATTTTGTGACTCTATTTTGATGTGCATTGTTAATCTTAATTTCAGGCATGCCATGTATTAGTTCATATATATTATTTCTATTCATTGATGAATAGGTGAAATATGAATAGTCAAGCTCTTCTCGCTTTCGAGAAAAAAGTAACAACCAACAATACGACAGTAATGTACCAACAACTACTATTGCGAAAATGATATAGTTATAGTATATTAATAATCCTGAAAATACAATAACATTTACAGTCGTAAAAAAAATTGTATCCGGCATGCTTACAAGGAAATTCTTAATTCTGTTCTGATCATCTATTTTTTGTATTAGGTCAGAATTTACCTTCCTGTCAAAAAAAGACATAGGTAATTTGATTAATTTGTTAAGATAATCATTAACTAAATTAATGCTAATTTTTAATCCTAATTTTGTTAGTATAAATTCAGTAATAATATTCGAAACATAACCACCTATAAATATGCCTAATTGGCATAATATTAGCAGCCATACTAGTCCTATGTCTTTGTATTCAATACCCTCATCAATGGTACGACGAAAGATCATTGGTAATGTAACATCAGCTACAATAGCTATTATAGTTAGAACTAAGACTGAGATAAAATTCGCTTTATATTTTGCAAACGAGTATTTAAACAGTTTAATTAATCCTACTTTACTATCATGTGTTTGATCGTATGCTCTGTTATAAAAAATTGGAGAAGGGGTTAGTAAAACGGATATACCTTTTATGTTATCCCCTTTCCAACATGTAAAAAACTCCGCTTCCTTAAAAGATACTTTGCCTCGGGCAGGATCAGCTATGTAGAATTGTTTTCTTCTAATATCGGTTTTATACAAAACAACATAATGGTTTTGCTCCCAATGTAGTATTGCTGGTAATGGCATTCGATATATATCCTCTGCATTAACCATTACTGAATAAGTATCAAACCCAATTTTTTGAGCACAATTTATGAGATCACTTAATGATATTCCCAGTCTACTTGTATCACATAATGTTCTTAGGGTCTTTAACGGTATTTCCTGTCCGTAATATTTTGCAACAATGCGAATACACGTTATACCACAATCGGAATATTCTAGCTGTTTGTATGCTGTAATACGAGGCATAATCTATGTTTAGTCTTTACTTAAAAATGAATATTCGAATCGACTTAGAATAATTTGGTCAATATCTTTTTCTGAATAATAAAGTGTACACTGATTGTTATCTATGTCTTCTATAGCTTTTTGACGACAACCACCTCCACACAATGGCGCAATTCTGCAGTTATGACAAACTGGCTTACTATATTTAGATGTCATGCGTCTAGCCATAAAGTCATTATCCCAGATTATAGTGCCATCAGCAGTAAGATACCCACTACGATTCTCAGTAACAAAATCGCGTGCTGTACAATTAAATACATCACCATTATAATTGATTAGACAATGATTATGCTTATCTCCGTAGCATGAATCTGATACATGTGATAAATTTTTATGGGATGTAACCTTAAATCCATGGTTAATAAATATTCGAATGTTATGATCCAAAGATTTATTAACATCTGAATTACTCTTAGCTTCTACATCCTGCCAAACTCGCTGGAAATCAATTGTGATATTATTTCTATACTCTTCACTTAAATCGGCTAAGTCGTTCAGAATATTGCTTATGTTAAATATGTTAGCAGAAGTATAGTTGATTCTCAAGACAACATATTTATTAAGCTGTGCCAGCTTCTTTACATTGCTAATTATCCTGTCATAGGAACCAGTACCATTTCTGTTAAATCTAGTTTTATTGTGTTCATCCTTACATCCATCTAATGTGATTTGGAAACTAACATCCTTATCTCGTAAAAAATCAAGAATATCTTCATTCAATAAATATCCATTGGATGTAAAATGAGTTTGTATATCAATATTTCTTGATTTGCAAATAGTGCAAACATAATCGATAATTGGCTTTGCTACATCGTTAAAATACATCAATGGCTCACCTCCAAAAAAGGCAAGAATGAATGTCTTTATAGATTGTCGTTGTTCTATTGTATTTTCAATATATTTTTGCACATAATTAACCATATTAGGTGACATTTTAGAGCCTATTTTGTGGTTTTCATAGCAGTACCAGCATCTAAAATTACAATCAAGCGTAGGGTTAATGTGTAAATGATAAAATGAGTTATCAGAATCCGTATCTTCAATAATATTTTTCACTATTAAAGTTTCATCAATAGAATCTCCAACTATACCTTGGATATCAATCAGCTGTTCAAATAGAATGTTATTCTCCATTCTCAACTCATCGGCGCCACATCTTTCAATATCCTCATTTGCTTTTCCCCTTAAGATGATATACTTATCGGAAAGGGCATTATATAACAAGCTAAATTTTTTTCCAATAGAAATAATACTATTAAATTTACTGTATTTCATAAAAACTATTATTATTTATAATTGAGGAATATAAGGCACAAATAGTAATTGTAAGCTATTTGTGCCTTATTGCAAGCTAGCTATCAAGCATTAGTTGCCGCCTGTACCTGGGTTAAGTGGAATATTATTGCAGCCTCTTTTGTTCGTGCTGAAATCGCATACGCCATACATATTGGTACATTTTTTATTAACAGTACCACAACTTTCAGCATCTCCATTTGTACATCCACCCGTATTGGTGCCGCCAATAACTTGTGTCGGAACAGAAAGAACAAGCGATTGCTGTTCGTCAGTCATCTTTTCACTGCTGATTGATTCAACAAATTTCTCAATTTCATTTAATTGTGTTTTCATAACAATAGTTATTAGTTGTGTCCTACTCACTTAATGGCTTTTCGGGTACTCCATATTTTATTTTTCAAATCGTTGCATCAGCTTTGTTGCTGAGCGGTCTTGTGCTCCACGAACACGATTTTGACCGAAGCGCTGAGTATATCTTAGCTGAATGGTGATATTATTTGTCTTGGGGTTGTTGTTATATGAATAGTTGTCGCCAACATAGTAATTAGATGGTTTGTAGTTAAGAAGATTCATAGCATCAATGTTCAATGCTCCACCAAACTTAAACTCTTTAACAAGTGACACATTAAGTAGGTGCTTGTGGTGTCCCATCTGCCATATGCCTCGTGTTGGTGTATGATAGTTATAACTCAATGTTGCCCTTATGCCTCGTTGCTTTGATATTCTGAATATGTTGCGTATTCCTGCGCTGATAAACCAATCTGTGTAGCCTATATCCTCACCATTGATAGTACCATTTACCACCTCATAGTCGGCACTACCGTTTAGTGACATTCTCCAAATGCCCCTAAAGAATGTCTTGTCAACATTGAAATAGAGCGATAGAGTATGCTCGTTACCGAAGTTTGCCACGCTGCTTACTGTAGTGTTATCTCCAGCCAAATAGGTATAGTCGCTAAAAGCATCTGTGCCATAGCTATAACAAGCACCAATGGTGTACTCATACAATAGTGTATAGCTCAAATCCACGTCGTTGTATATCATTGGCTTTAGGTAGATATTACCCATACTATATGTGTTCTCCGATGTCCAAATCTTAAATGGGTTGAGGTCATTGTAGAATGGACGCACTATCGAACGCGATAGGTCTAATGCTATGCTGTGGTCGCCATCGGCCAAATCCAAGAGGATACTCACCTCTGGGAAGAAGTTCCAATAATTACGATTAAACTTCTCGTTGGAAGTAATCTGATTACCCTTAATAGCAGTATTCTCAGCTCGCAGACCGAAAGTTGTGCTGATCACATCATTCCACATTCTGTCATAGGTGATGTATAGTGCATTTACCTTCTCGTTATAGACAAAGGTGTTGCTATGAGCGTCATTGTGGACATACTCGTTGCCATCAAAATCATTACGCACAAAGTCATTCGAGATATTCGAGGCGTTAAACTCGTAGCCACCTTCTATATAGCTATCCTCGTCGAATACGTGCTTATAGCGACCCTTAAACTCATATCCATAACTGTCTACAGCACTATTTTGCTGAAACATTAGGTATGGAACAAGGTTGCTGTTGTCGCTACCGTTGGCATACTCCATATTACCTACTGATGTGTTAAGAGATAATGAGTAGTTGGCGCTAATATCGAGATTACTACCTTTATCATCGGTCTTGAGGTTGTAGTATGCCACGGCACCAATTTGTGGGCGACGGAATGGATTAGCGGTCTCGCTAACAGATGTTGAGTATTTATCTAAATTACCATTGAGAAAATTTGAACTCCTTGTTGTAGATTTGCTTTTGAAATCCGATCCTCCGATATGGAGCGATGCTCCTAAGGTGCTACGCTTTGTAAAATCGTAGCTCGCACTGATATTTGCGCCCAACGAGTGGCCTCGTGTCTGCTCAATTGTTGAGTTCAAAATATCAGTGTATGTATCTTTGTAGTTGTAAGTAACATCGGTCTCGTTCTTGTGATTATAGTTGTGATAGCTGAGATTTGCCGATGCATTAAACTTATTCTTTGAATAACCCAAATAGAGTGTCGCTCTTGGTGATATCTGACCGCCACGATAGTTTGCACTAACACTTGCACTACCTGTCATACCCTCATTAGGATTCTTTTTCATCACAATGTTCACGACACCACCAGTTGTCGATGCCTTATACGAACTATTTGGCGACATTATAATCTCAATATTCTCAATCTGGCTTGCAGGCGTTGAGCGCAACATCTCCATCAGAGAGGCGTTATCCATCACGGGCTTTCTGCCATTGATATATATTGTTGATGCTCCCTTACCTACGATGCTAACAGAGTTATTATCCAATGTCATAAGTGGCGCATAGCGCAATAGATCGTAGCTATCAATACCACCAACATCGGCTACGCTTGGAGTATAGATAAACTTGCCAGGTTTCTGCTTTAATATAGGTGCTGAAGCTGTCACAACAACATTATCAAGAGCGATTGCCGACTCTGTTAGCGTGATAGTCATCTCTTCGACAGTTGGCTTTACATACGACTTCTCGTAACCCAAGAACGACACCTCCAATAGGTATTTCTTTAAGTCGTTATCCAAGCCAGTGATTTTGAACGCTCCCTCCACATCTGTTACACAATGTGCAACCGCTGTGCTATCTGGCATCTCTATACAAGACACAACGGCACCAGTAATAGGTTCATTTTGATCCCCGAACACCTTACCTCGTAATGGCTGAAGCTCTTGAGCATTAGCCGACATTCCCCACAGAGAAACAATTAACAAGCAAGTAATTTTCAAAAGATTTTTCATAACATATAAAATTTAAAATTGTTTTTTATCCATAATATAATCTTCTTTACACATCTCATTATGTGGCTCGAATGAGATGTATGATTAATTGCATTACTCTGTTTATAAAAATCCTCTGTGGGTTTTACAAAAATTGCAATACCTTTCTCATCATTGTTTTGACGAGAATCAATCCAATGTTGTTTAATATCGGCTTCACTATATCTAATTAGACCTTTAATGGGGTCATTGATATAATAACAATTACGTTTTACCTTACGAAGGACTACATAATATTCATTATCCCAGTACAAAAGGCATGGTAATGTAACTTTACTTAACTTTGCTACTGGAAGATATCCAATAACACTACTTAGTCCCAATTTCTCTGCCTGATTTGAAACCTGCTGTAAGCTCTCCTCCAGACTCATTTCCTTAGTAGATGTTGCTTTTAAATCAATATGTCTACCATAGTAGCGACATATCATTGATAGGCAAGTTAATCCACTTTGGTAACTGCTACATTGTTTAATAAAATTAAATCTGTTCATCGTTATCTTTATTAGAATACACTTTAATTTCTATGTCAAAATTACTATATAGCAGTTTAATCAAGAAATATAAAGTTTCAGATTCTTACTTGTAACAAATTGATTATCAATAGCAGGATGAAATATTTCGGGACAATGAGTAGAAATGTTTAAGTGTTTGTGGCGTCAGTATGCTCTATCCTATATATAATCCTAGAATGAAGCTACACCCTCAGCGTACCAAGTGTCAGATACCACCTCAAGATAGAAGGTTCCGCTTGTAGAGAAAGTATCCAAGTACACAACTGTTGGGGCATCTGTCTGAACATAATCAGAACTTACAACTTGACCATTAGAGTTGATAAGCCTCACTGAAGCGTTGCCTATATTATATAGTGTAACTTCAACCAAGCCCTGACTTGGATATGCACATGCTTCAATAATTGAGACGTCTAGACTTCTCTCAATATCGGTAGTCCAATCAATCTTTGACTTATTGATATCAAAGATAACAGAGTTAGAATCATAGGCGTGTGTACCCATTGCATAAACTGAAATAACGCTCGCAAACACTAGTGCGAAAATTGCAAAATACTTTTTCATAATGTTAAGTTTTTTAGTTAATTTTTGTTTAGTTTGACTACTGCAAAGGTATGGCGACATAATTTCATCCGAAAATTTATAGTTTCAGATTTCAAGCTGTAACTCGCTTATTTTCAATGGGGGGGGGTATTTATTTCTGGATACACCTATTAGATAATTTAAGATAAGGTGTTATATCGTAACTATTTGATGATTTTTATAAGAAGATTGTAAGTTGTAAATCGTATACAATATGTACGATTTAATAGATGTCAGAACACAAAAAAAAGATAGAGCCTCTCGAAAGAAACTCTATCTTAAAATATACTATTATAATTCTTATTATTCGAAACTCTTTAGTAGCTTTCTAATGTATATACCAAGATTGGTGTCGTGTTCATTGATTCCTAACTTCTCTCGCACCTCACTACTATTATTATAGTGAGAACGCATCTTTATGTATGAGCCAACCTCTTTACCCTTAAGGCCGAGTGCATATAAACAGCAGTAACTTATTTCCCAATCAGTAAGGCCTCTCTCCTCAAGATATTTGATAAACTTAGGATGGCTACCAGCAAATGCCAGCTTAGTAGATACCATAAATGTATCTTTATTAGCAAGCAACTCTTCCATCTCCTTACTTGCTGTTCGGTCAATATCACTATTATTGGTTATGAAAGCCGTAAAAAACTTATTTAATAGCTCTAATCGCTTACCAACAGCAGTCTTAACATCTGGAGCTAGCTCATCACTCTGTGCAAGCAGATTCGTCAAGTTATCACGCTCTTCTTCCATCTGCAAATATAATAGTCTATACTTCTCGGTTTCTTGCTCAGCAATAGCCTTTTCCATTCTATTAACCTTT
>JAGBVI010000059.1 GCA_017630395.1 Paludibacteraceae bacterium | reverse complement strand
TTCGGCATCTTTGAGATTCTTTTTAATCTATTTTTATTATTCTTTTTTTGATAATAGTCCACTATTAACGGCAAAAAAATAATAAAAATAACCTTAAAAATCTCTCTCAAATATGCTCGAAATAAAATTTAAACAACTTCTTATTATATGAGAAATTTTGCAGCGTATTATCTGAGATTTTTACCATTATAGGCTTTCTATCAAAAAAGTCTCGGAGTGTAACCGAGACTTTTTATAAGTGATTATTTTAAGTTTCCTTGGTAGGTAGTAGGATAATCTCCAAATGTGCATTGGAACCAGATGGAATCTCCTGTAATAATTCCTGTTAGATTCTTAGCCGCATAGTCAGGATACGGATTTCCTCCCATGGTAGGAGCAATGCTATCTGCCGAAAATTTAATTTCATTATTGCTCTCTTGGAATGAGATAGAAGGAATTGTTAGGTCGATAGTCAACGGCATTTGAGGAACAAATTTCACTTGATACAGATTTAAATCGATCGTTTTTTTGTTGTCATCTTTTAATACTCCGCAATCTACACCTTCTGTAGCATTAGTCTGACCTCTAAATTCTACGTTGATTGTTCCTGTATAGAGGTTTTCTACAGGAGTGATAACCACATCGTTGGATTCATTTCCATTTCCATCTTCCTCTTCGCAAGAGATGAAGTTCAAACTTAATGCTCCTAAAAGAGCGTAAAAAATAATCTTTTTCATATCAATATAATTATTAAGTTATTAAAATTCATACATTAGTGATACGCCTATTTGTCGAGGTTTCCCTCTTTGACAAAACCGATTTCCAATAGAAACAAAGTAAAAGGTTGTATAGTTGGTGTTGGTTAAGTTTTTCCCCCAGCATTTGATTTCAAAATCTCCTTTTTGAAGTGCCAAGGTTGCTCCTAACTGCGAATAAAAAGGTTGTACAACCCTATTTTCTTCATCCCAATATATCTTTCCAACTCCTTTCCAATTGGCAGAAAGAATCAGTTGGTCTATTATTTTTTTATTGATGTAAAATGTATATTGTCCTGTTAATGCCATTGTATTTTGCGGTGCAAAAGGAACATATTTCCCATTATGATTTTTTTTTCCGTCATTAAAGTCTATAAATCTGGCTGTTGTATGTCCATAACTTCCGTTTAACAAGAAATCTTTAATTCGGTAGGTAAGAGATAATTCGCCTCCGATGCTTCTGCTTTTTCCTGCATTGGTCATCATGCGTCCTGTGTTTTTTCCTTGAGGGAATACCGTTAACTGTTGGTCTCGTATGTCGATATAGAATAGAGCAAAATCCACTAAAAGATTTATTTTATTGAAATCAAGATGAGTTCCTATCTCATAGTTCCAATTGTATTCGGGGGCGTAGCCGGTTGCTTCGGCGCTATTATAACTGGTTGTACCCATTCCATCCATGTGTATGCCCATGTCATTCATCATGTCGTTCATTAATCTGTTTTGAAGCAGGTCTGAGAAGATTTGCGTATTAAATCCGCCCGATTTGTATCCTTTCGTTAGAGAGAGATAAATATTGTTTTGACTGTTGATGTTGTATTGAATGGCCAATTTGGGAAGAACCTCTAAGAATTGTTTTTTTTCTCTTCCGTCGAACAGACTTTTTAAGGCTTTGTAGTCATTCATAAGTAGAGTGAAGAGGTAGTGGAGTGATGCCTCATTTTGGTATTCCATTTGGGCATTTTCATAATCAACTCTAACTCCTGCAGTAAAGTCCCATTTGCCAACGTGAAATTCGGATTGGTGATAGGCTGCCACTCCGTAGGTTGGTAATCGGAATTCACTGGAGATTAAGAATTCATTCTCTT
This sequence comes from Paludibacteraceae bacterium, assembly GCA_017630395.1. Classification (GTDB taxonomy): domain Bacteria; phylum Bacteroidota; class Bacteroidia; order Bacteroidales; family Paludibacteraceae; genus UBA1181. The sequence continues at coordinate 20,438 of JAGBVI010000059.1, read as the reverse complement.
TTATTTTCAGTGCTTCATCGGGGAAAGTGGTTTGTATTCCTTTGTTGGCATTGGCAAGAATCAACTCGTTAATTCCATCTTTCTTGAATAGTACGGGGGCTGACATTCTGTTATGTTTAAAGAAGCCCCAAACTCCAAATTTCCAATCCCATACTTTGTTGGGAGTTCGGTTACGGATGGTTAATTCTTCGGTTATTGCATGCTCTTTTTGTGCTTGTTTCAATGTAAATAGAGATATGGGTTGAAAATCTTGATCCAACGTCATCTCATCGTCTAAGTATTGGTAGCTGGTTGTACTGGAGAATACAAATTTCTCTTTATTAAGCTGCATGACAACTCCTTCAATTAAACTGAACCGGTCGTAGTTGCAAGGGTCGTTATAGGAAATCTCTTGAGTATTGAATGTTTTTTCGTCCAACAAAGCATAGGCATATCCTCCTTGTTTCAAAAGATTGATGCTAAGAGTGTTGTCAATTGTAAATGAAGGAGTTGCTTTCCACAGTATGCGGCCTCTTAAACTTCCTCCATTGGATTTATCGCATTTTTCAGAGGTGTAGGCATTAGTAAAAAATCCGTTGGTATGGTTGAAATTTCCGGCGATTGAATAACCTACTTTGGAAGAAGGGTTTCGATAAAGAGAGACTTTTGCTTTGATAGTGTTGGCTGTAGAATAGTCGAACTGAAATCTCATCTTTTTTTCATAAAACGGAGAGATGGAGTGTAGGAGCATAACACCACCCATTGTATTTCTCCCGTATAGAGTGCCTTGCGGACCTCTTAGCATTTCTATTCGCTCCAGATCAAAATAGTCAAAATCGTAATTGTTCTTATTGAGATAGGGAATATTATCCACGATTAATCCCACTGCCGGTTGGTCTATTCTGGCACCTAAGCCTCGAATGTAGATAGAGGAGGTCATGCCGGAGCCATAATCCGGAATATGCAAATTGGGAATCTGAGACGATAAATCTTTGGGAGATTTTATCTCTTCGCGCTCTATTTGAGAGATGGAAATTGAGCTATACGTTATGGGTTGTTGGTCGAGAGGTTTGTTCTCTTTGGGTTGCGTGGTTATAACAAACTCTTCCAACGTGTAGTTTAGCGTATCTTTCTCTGTTGCTTTCAATTGAATTATACAGAGGGAAAGCAAGCACAAGAATAGTTTGATAAATATTGTTTTAGAATTATCCATGTCGGGTGCAAAGGTAGAATCCTTCTATGAAAAATGTTAGGATTGCAATAAATAAAATTAGGATTTTTTATTCCTTTTTCTATATTCAAGCGGAGAACAGTTTTCGTGTCGTTTAAATTTCCTTGAAAAATAGGACTGATCTAATATATTCAGTCGTTCCGCTATTTCTGAAACTGCTAAGTTTGTCTCTTGCAACAATGTCTTGGAACGCATAATTATGGATTCTTCAATCCATTCTGAAAGCGTTTTGCCGGTATGTAATTTGATGGTTTTATTGAGGTGATTAGGAGTTACACCAAAGTGTTGTGCGTATTCTGTAATTGTGAGAATTTCTTTACTCTCATCAAAGATTAGTTCTAAAAACTTACTACTTGTATTTCCGATGTCATTTTTGGGTAAATGAGTATCAGTATCGTCGCAACTGAATAGCAAATCCAGCAGGAGCATTTTAATAAGCAAATCGTTTTTCTTTTCGTTATTGTTCTCTTCAACCAACTTTTTAAGAGTTAGATTGATTCGCAAAGATTCCTCTTTATCAAAACACTCTTTGATGGGTTGTTGGGATTGCAAGATGGTGATTGATTTGAGAATATGGGGTTGAATGATTTCTGACGAGAGAAAACTATTGTGGAATCCCCCCATGAAACCGATACATTCTTTATAATATTTTATAGAAAAAGGAACTCCATTAGGGATGAATAGAAATTCATCTTTTTTGACGATAAAGTTGTTTTCGCAACTCTCCACCACCACTTCTCCCTCTGTCAGAAATATAAAACTGTTGATTACAGATCGAATCATGGGAGTAGGGCACACCATTTGATGACAACTCTCATTGAGTGTTTTTAAAGAAAATGGCTCCATGTCCGGATGTCCCATTTTCCCCATTTGTCGGTGTGAATGTTCCATAAATTATACGTTTGATAAACAAAAAAACGTGTCAAGAAAAAATCCTGACACGTTTTGGAGGTTCCTAGCAGATTCGAACTGCTGTAAACGGTTTTGCAGACCGGTACCTAACCGCTCGGCCAAGGAACCAACTCAATTCGGGTGCAAATATACAGTTTTTTTTATATATACAAAAGGTTTGCCCGAAAAAAAGTACATTTTATCTATGTTTATTTATAAAATTTTACTACCTCAATGGTTGTTTGTTTGATAATTTTTAGGATAAGTGGCTGATTATTATTTTTATGCGTAAGATTTTTTAATTCTTCTTTTGTTATGATTTTTTTTGTTCTTCCGAGAAGATCATAGACCTCAATTTTTTTGATGGAAGCATCATTTCCATTTATAATGTCTGTTAAAATTGTCTCTGCACAAGGTGTTCCACCTGTTGTGCCACCGACACAAATCCCGCAATTGTCGAGGAAAGCACTTCCGTTCCAATATCCAATACAATCTTGTTGGCACGTTGAGTTTTTCTCTATGCCGGTTTCGCCTCCGGTACACTCTCCGCAGTTGTCAATTTCTGCTTCTCCTCCAATTGTTCCAAAGCAATCCGGGCATTTTGCTTCCTGAAATTGTTGACCCGTAGAGACTTCTTTACCCTCTTCATAGATTACATTTTCTATCAACAGACTTTCTCCACTGGCAGATGTTACCATAAATGTGTAGGGGCCACATTTGCTTTTATCTTCATCTATTCCGGACAGGCAAACGAAGTAATTGTACATCTCTCTTTGTATAGGAACAAAAGAACCATCATTTTTTCGATATTCGACCTTTTTAATAGCATATTTATAGTCTCGAAATTGAGCTTTAAAGTAGTAAGGACTTGTACCATTTTCAAAATAAATTTTTATTTCTTGTTTTTTGGGGCAAGGTACATAACGCCATTTTATTGGAATTCTTCCATCTTTCAATTCTGCTAATTGCGTAAATGCATCTGTACTTAGATCAATATCTCCATATTGGCATTCCGGGCAACGGTCAACAACCTGTAGCGTGATTTCCCCCTTAGGTCCTAAAACTCTTACCCATGCGCCGCAGGCGGCACTGCTATCATATTGTGTGTGGTTCATGGCGCAATGGTAGAAGTTGCCTTCCTTGACAGGAATCCCGCAATTCCCTCCATCACTTCCTGCAACTCCTCCATATTGCGTACCTTCTCCTTCAAACCATGTTTCTTTGCAAAATTCTGATTGTGCAAAAAGCGGAGATGCGGCAATCAGCATAATAATAATTAAATATCGCATATTTTTAATGACAGATTTTAGAAATTTAAATATGCTCGAAATAAAATTCAAACAACTTCTTAAAGAGTTAACAACTGTAGATGCCACATCTTATGACCTAAAAATGTGGTTGGATTCTTTCTTTGAAATCCTGTTTTTCGATACAATTTCTCGGCTTGAGGATTCTCCTCATCTACCAATAATCCGATGCAGGTATGTCCGGATTCGGTTGCTTTCTGAATCATTGATGTTAACAATTTTTTGCCGACCCCTAATCCTCGATAGGGAGGTAGCACGGCTATGGAGTCCAAATAAAATTCACCGGCAGAGGTCTCTTCTTCAATTTCAAAACTCTCTCCTCGTTGTTGCCGGATTAATTCTAAAAGAGGGGTGCGAAGTTCGTGTAATTTTGCCCCGTCATATCCCACAATAGCACCAACTGCTTGCTCATCAACTTCTGCTACAAGAGTGTTTTTATAACTATATTGGGAGTGTTCCATCTCTGCCAATTCAAGGAAAATGGGGAAAAGGGAATTACCCTCTTCGGTATTGATTGCCGAAGTTACAACGATTGCAATTAACTCTGCATCTTCCTTTTGTGCCGGTCGGATTGTTATTTTCATGGTAATTAAGATAATCTGAAGCTGGGTGTAAAAATCAGTAAATTTATATCACTTCTATTTTTTTATCATAAATAACTAATTTATAATTGTTTATAGTGATATTTGTCGAAGCAAAGTTAATAAAATTTTCTATATGTAAAATATATAGAGTATGATTAGTTAGTGGACGCAAGACGCATATCGAGTTGTACTGAACAATAAATTTGGAGGAAGTGTAAAGCTCTAAACAATGACATTAGTAATTATTTCACACTGTTTAGAGATCTCAATTAGATTCTATTGAAATCAAGGTATTTTTTTGAACCTTTAAAATACCATTAGTTATAAAAATTAAATTGTTTATTTTGTTGTCAAATTAAATCTTTTTTACTATATTTGTAGTGTCAAGATGTGAGGAACTATGATAGTTTTGTTTGACTGACGAAGTGTTTTTTTTACTAATTTTTAAAATTTATAACTATGGTTTATTCTGTAAAATCCTGTGTCAAGGCTGTTGACGATGTAAAGAAATTTTTTTTCTCATTTGGTTGTTGAGTGTAAGTTAAATTTTCATCCTGATGAAGACTTTTCAAATTATGTATGTGTTAAGGATGGTAGTCCAACTTTCTCGATGGAAGAGTTCATCGAGTACAACTAGCTAATGAAAGAAGCTTTTAGAGTTTGTAAAGAAAATGGTATAGATATTTGTGATATGGGTGTAGCAACCTTTTTAGAGGAGGAAGATAAAATTATATCATAATTAATAATATTGCATCTTTGTTTGAATAATAGCGGGCATTTAAAATTAAAAAATTATTTTTGCATCATCAATTTGATTTAATTTGCTTTTGATTCAAAAATAATGGATTGCTTGACAAAAGAGCAACGACATAAGAATATGTCTGCAAACAAAGGTAAAGGTACCAAACTTGAAGTTTTGTTTGGTAGATTGTTGTGGAATGCAGGGGTCAGGTACCGAAAAAATGATAAAACAGTTTTCGGGAAACCTGACTTCGTTATTAGAAAAATGAAGATTGCAATATTCTGTGACGGGGAGTTTTGGCATGGCAGAAATTGGGAAGAAAGGAAAAGCGATCATAAAAGTAATTGTGAATATTGGCACTCAAAGATAGAGAGGAATATAGAACGAGATAGAGAGGTCAATGCGCAATTGCAGTCAGAAGGGTGGAAGGTTTTTCGTTTTTGGGAAACGGAAATAACCAAAGAGTCAAATAATTGTTTAAATAGAATTTTGAACTATATGAAAGCTAAAACAAATACGGCTGATAAAATTGCCATTACTCAAATGTGTGGCGGGAGCAAAGTTTCAATGCAGGTATATGGCCCTCATTCTTTGAGAGAGGATGGGACGCTTATTCCTTTTGATGAACAAATGGCAATAGTATCTCATTACATTCATAATCAAGGATATAAGTATGCTAAGCCTTATGAATCGCTGGCCGAAGGATTGATAAAAGATATATATAATCTTCATCAAAAAGCAGTTGAACCGAATCAAGTATCAGATGCAAGTGTTCAATATTCATTGTTTTCTGATTTGTTTGCAGTTCCTTTCTTACCTAAAGAAAATCCCCAATTTACATTTATAGATTTATTTGCAGGTATTGGTGGATTTCGGATGGCTATGCAGAATCTTGGGGGCAAGTGTGTATTTTCGTCAGAATGGGACGCACAAGCTCAAAAGACGTACCTATTGAATTATGGAGAAGTTCCCTTTGGAGATATTACGAAAGAATCAACCAAAGCTTTAATTCCTAATGATTTTGATATTTTGTGTGCAGGATTTCCTTGTCAAGCCTTTTCATTGGCGGGCAAAAAGTTGGGATTTGAAGAGACGAGAGGAACTTTGTTCTTTGATGTAGCAGAAATTATACGTCGAAAACAACCGAAGGCATTCTTTCTGGAGAACGTTAAGGGCTTGCTTATTCATGATAAAGGGAAAACAATTCAAACGATATTGAATGTGTTGAGAGAAGATCTTGGATATTATGTTCCGGAACCACAAATTGTGAATGCACAAAATTTCGGAGTGCCGCAACATAGGGAAAGAGTTTATATAGTAGGGTTTAGAAAAGATCAAAATGTAGATGAATTTTCATATCCGGAACCAACGGATAAATCCAAAACGTTTGCCGATATTAAGGAAGAACACACTGTTTCTGCAAAATATTATTTATCAACTCAATATGTAAAAACTCTTGTGGCACACAAAGAACGTCATGCGGCGAAAGGGAACGGATTCGGTTATGAAATAATTCCTGATGATGGAGTAGCGAATGCTATTGTTGTTGGAGGTATGGGACGAGAACGTAATCTTGTCATTGATACCCGACTCGAAGATTTTACGCCGGTGACAAATATTAAAGGTGAAATCAACAGAGATGGACTTCGTAGAATGACGCCAAGAGAATGGGCGCGTTTACAAGGATTTCCTGATGATTTTATAATCGGGGTGGCAGATGCGTCTGCCTATAAACAATTTGGAAATTCTGTCGCAGTGCCGGCTATCCAAGCAACAGCTGAAGAAATCATTAAAAGAATTAACTTACAAAAATCAGTACGATATGGCATTAAAAGGGAATAAGGGAGAGTGGAGTGAACTATATGTTCTATTTAAATTATTGGCAGAAAAAAAGATGCATGCGGGAGATGGTGAGTTGAAAAAGTTAGATGTCTATTATCCTGTTTTAAACGTAATTAGAAGTGAGTTGAATAGAAATATGGAGTATTGTATAAACAATGACGTAGTTCTTATTACGGAAGATGGGGAAGAAGTTGCCAGAGTCAGCACAAGTGATTTTATGGAACAATCAAAAAGTTTGTTTTCTTATATCCAAGAAGGTTTTAAGAGAAATGGTGCTTTTGAAATACCATCTATAAATGATTTTCTGAAGAAAATTAAGTGTGAAAAAATAAAAGCTAAGTCAATGGATAAGAGTGATATTCATGTTGTTATACATGATTATCATACAGGAATGAGTCCCAAATTGGGATTTAGCATAAAGTCAGATGCAGGCTCTTCTCCCACCTTATTAAATGCATCGAATGCGACCACTTTTGTCTATGAAGTTGTTGATGGTTCGTTTGATGATGAGAAAATGAATGAAGTTAATGCGATTTCCGGCAAGCGAAAAATGCAAGATCGCGTGAACGCAATTATAAATATGGGGTGTGAACTAAAGTTTGACCATGTGCAAAATCCAACATTTGGGGGTAATTTAAGAATGATTGATAGTTGTTTGCCTAAAATTCTTGGTTGGATGATTGCAGACTCTTACCTTGTCAGGGATATGAATATCAATAATGCAGTGGAAAGAATAAGAAATTCAAATCCGCTTGGTTACAATTTGGCTGAAGGACATGATTATTATGGCTATAAATTAAAATCCTTGATGGTTTGTTCTGCTTTGGGAATGTTGCCTGCTACCCCTTGGAACGGAAGATATGATGCAACAGGGGGATATATAGTTGTAAAAGAGGATGGAGATATTATTTGTTTCCATCTTTATGACAGGAATCTTCTTGAAGATTATTTGTTTAACAATACTAAATTTGAAACGCCTAAAAGCGAGCGTTATGAAATCGGAAGTGTTTACAAATTTGATGGCAAGTACTTTTTTAATTTAAGTTTGCAAATCAGATTTAAATAGCGCGTCGTGAAATCTAATTGCAATTATTGAACCTTCTATCCAATTTTACAAACTGCTTCTTGGCTATTCTGAAATTTTATTTGTTTCTTTGCACGTATGAAAAAGAAGGTTTTTGGAGTACTCCTTTTGATGGAGACTTTATTTTTGTTTATATCAGCATTGATAGCTTTCTGCTATGACGAGGGCGATTTTTTGCCTTTTGTATATAGTGCATTGGCGGCATTTGCTGTGGGGACTGCCCTGTTTTTTCCTAATCGACATGAAAAAGGGAATTTAAACAGGAAGGATTGTTATATCATTATTTCCGGGGTATGGATTGTTTTCTCTATCTTTGGGATGATTCCGTTGCTTCTTTATGGCACTGTAGATAATCTGACGGATGCCTTTTTTGAATCGATGTCCGGATTTACTACAACAGGTGCCTCTGTCTTAAACAATATTGATGAACAACCACATGGAATACTTTTTTGGCGTTCAATTACTCAGTGGTTGGGTGGGTTAGGTATTATGTTGTTTTCTATTGCATTGCTTCCATCATTTAACAGAAATAACAAACAGCTCTTCTCGACAGAGTCTATGGCGATGTCAATCAATAAACTTCGTCCTAAGACACAAGAGACAGCGCGAGGTATCTTGTTGACCTATTTGGTTTTGACGATTATTTGTGCTACCTTTTATTGGGTTGGACCGATGTCATGTTTTGATGCTGTTTGTCATGCCATGACCACTTTGGGAACGGGTGGTTTTAGTACTCATCAAGCAAGCATTGCCTTTTTTAATTCTGCCTATATAGAATATATTTGTGCTCTCTTTATGATTTTTTCCGGTGTTAACTTTTCTCTTTACTTCTTGGCAAGTACCGGGAAATGGGATGCGTTTAGCAAGAATGAAGAGTTTAAATGGTATATGGTTACCACATTAATTTTGGTGGTCTTGGTTTTTTCTCTCTTTATAGTAAATCCCAATCACTCAACATCTATTGAGATGCCGAAGACGTTAGAAGAGAAGTTTAGAACAGCTCTTTTTCATGTTGCATCTATCTTCTCTTCAAGTGGTTTCCAAAGTAAATTTTGCGATTACGATTCATGGGGATATGCTTTTTGGATTCCTACTATTTTTATGATGGTATGTGGGGCTTGTACCGGTTCTTCCAGTGGGGGATTTAAGATGATTCGGATTATGATTTGTATGAAAAATGTGCGTAACGAATTGTTATTGTATATTCATCCGAATGCGATACTTCCGGTGAAATTATCTAAGCATGTTGTTGGGTTTGAATTAGTTATGAGAACTTTGGCTTTCTTGTTTATTTTTACTGCTTTGATATTAATCGGTACTATGTTGCTTACATTTTGCGGACTCTCGTTTGATACCGCTTTGGGCTCTTGTATTTCTGCAATCAGTAATACCGGTCCCGGTTTTGGTGCTACAGGGCCTACCCTGAATTATGGTGAAATAAATGTTGTGGCCAAATGGATTTTATCGTTTTTAATGTTGATAGGTCGTTTGGAAATTTATACTATTTTATTGATTTTTAATCCTCACTTTTGGAAAGACAAATAGTGATTAATGGTTGCAGTTATGGCAAAATCAAATAGCAGAAAATGGTTTGTTAGAGCGGGGCAAGAGCCTACAGAGTTTGAACTCAGAATGATGGATTTTGAGCGCAGAGGTTTTTTAGTTCCATCTCGGAAATTAATAAAAAATAGAGAGCAAATAGAGGGAATCAGACAAAGTGGTCTTATCAATACCGGTGTATTAGATTTGATAGAAAAGGAGATAAAGGAGGGAATGACAACGGATGAGATCGATCGTTTGGTTTATGATTTTACTACCTCTCATGGTGCTATCCCTGCCCCTTTAAATTACGAGGGTTTTCCTAAGAGTGTTTGTACCTCTATCAATGAGGTCGTTTGTCATGGTATTCCTTCTAAGAATAGAATCCTAAAAGAGGGTGATATCATTAATGTGGATGTTTCTACTATCTTAAATGGTTACTATTCTGATGCGTCTCGAATGTTTTGTATTGGAAAGGTTTCCGAAGAAAAAGAGCGTTTGGTTCGAGTAACTAAAGAGTGTTTGAAAATTGGAATGGAGGCTGCCAAACCTTATAGCTTTGTAAATGAAATTGGTTGTGCAATAGAGAGTTATGCTAAGAAAAATGGTTACTCGGTGGTGAGAGATTTGGCAGGTCATGGTGTTGGATTGGCCTTTCATGAAGAGCCGGATGTAAATCATTATGCTTCTTCCAAAAAGGGGATGCTGCTTGTGCCTGGTATGGTATTTACTATTGAGCCAATGATTAATATGGGAAAACATCATGTGGTATTTAATCAGAAAGATGGGTGGACGGTGACTACCAAAGATGGTCTGCCTTCTGCTCAATGGGAACACACCTTTTTGATGACTGAAAATGGTTTGGAGATTTTAACTTATTAGGAGTTTTCAATTCTTTTTTATGAGGTGTTACAATTGTGGGAAAGAACTTCCTGATAACTCAAAGGTTTGTTTGAGTTGCGGGAAAAAGGTAGGAGAGAGAGGACCTTCCGGTAAAGAGACTTTTTCCGGAGCTGCTCCTGCCCGACAAAAGGGAACAAAACCTAAATTAAGTAGTTTTAGAATTCCCTTGATTGTTGTTTCTATGATTTCGTTGTTATATATTCTGATATTGTATTTGCTTGCGAGATAGGATTTAAGGTGGGTTCAAATGTATCTAAAAAATAGAATATAAAATGTAATTCTTCCTTCATATCCACTCACTTGCTCCAGAAGAACTATTTCACTATCTTTGCCCAAAACAGAAAGTCATGACAAAAGAATTCAATACCACCGGCAGTTGTAACCCTGCCATGCACTATATGGTTGACACCAGCAAGAAGCTTGCTCAGATAGAGGAACTTATCGATAGAGGCAAGTACTTCACCATCAATCGTGCCCGTCAGTTCGGAAAGACCACAACGATGAATTCGTTGTTGCGGTTATTTGCTGATGAATATATTGCGATAAAAATTAGTTTTGAGGGATTTGGCCCTGATAGTTATAAAAATGAAGAGAATTTTGTTCGTTCATTCATGGAGGAGGTGAACGATATGCTTATCAAAACTAATCAAACCGTTTATGCCCAACTTTGGAGTCAAACTATTTTGTCTTTAAACGAATTGTCCCGACATATAAACAATTTTTGCTACAAATGTGACAAAAAAATAGTGCTGTTTATAGATGAAGTAGATAAAAGTCTGGATAATCAACTATTCCTCCACTTCCTTGGGACGCTTCGTAACCTTTATCTGATGCGTAATGAAACCGGCGATATGCGTTTCACCTTCCACAGTGTCGTCCTCGCAGGCGTTTACGATGTGAAGAACCTCAAAATAAAGCTTCGTCCAGATGAGGAGCGCAAGTACAACTCGCCTTGGAACATCGCCGCCGACTTCAATGTGGACATGACTTTCCACCCGGACGAGATTATAACGATGCTTAATGAGTATGAGGCGGACCATCAAACAGGTATGGACAAAGAGTTTATGTCCAACGAGATATACAAATACACCAGCGGATACCCGTTCCTTGTGAGCAAGATTTGCGAGCTGATAGACAGACGTTTTGAAAAGGATTGGAGCGAAAGAGGCATTCAGATGGCAGTCAAGGAAATCGTGAAAGGAAACAGCGGAACGCTTATTGACGACATCTCAAAAAATCTTGAGAACAACGAGGAACTGCGTTCTTTTATGTTCTCAATATCGGTAAACGGTCAGAAATACACTTACACACTTATTGACCCGGTAGTAAGGGTTGCAGACATGTTCTCTTACATCAAGGATGTGGAGGGAAAGACTATCATTCACAATCTGATATTTGAGGAGTGCTTTCAGCAATATTTTGCGCTGGCTTATGACCGTCTGAATGCAGGGAAAATCAGCGTGATCCAAGGCGAGTTCGTTCTAAACGGCAAGCTCAACATGCCTTACGTCATAGAGCGTTTCCAGTCGCTCATCCGGAACGAGTACCGCAATACGGACAACAAGTTTCTGGAACGTCAAGGCAGACTTCTGTTCCTCTGCTTCCTCAAACCTATTGTCAACGGCACAGGCTTTTACTACGTGGAGCCGGAGACACGCGACGGCGGACGAATGGACTTGGTGGTAAGTTTCGCAGGCGAGGAGTTTGTCATCGAGCTGAAAATCTGGCGAGGCGAGAAATACGAAGTCGAAGGAAAAGTGCAGCTTGCCGAATACCTCAAAACACGAGGTCTTAACGAAGGCTATTTGGTCACCTTCTCCTTCTTGAAAAACAAGACCGTACAGGAAGAGCCGGAGTGGGTTGAGCATGACGGAAAGAGGATTTATGAGGCAGTGATATAAATTTATAAAATTTATATTTGCAAAGATTAATATGAAGGCGACGTTTTTAATAGCAATATTGATGTTCGTGCTGCCAAGCTTGTCGGCACAGAGTGTTAGTAAGGAACAGTTGAAGAAGTTGAATGATATTGTCGGGTCGTATTATACGGAGCTTGATAATAGAGTTGCAATTGAAGAAGAGAAAAGGAAGGGAAAGCCTCAAGAAGAACAACTGGGTTGGTCATACGTGGTAATATCCCCCTTTATCTATAAGTATGCATGCATTTCGTATGAAATACGAGAGTATATAGATCCTATTGTCGGTAAGTCTGTAGTGATAGACAGAGAGGGAAATGTTGTTGTATCCAGCGGCTTTGATTTGACAAAGAATGATAAAATTGCATCTATTGGAGTGTCGAGTTTTGCTCCCGAGTTTATTTATTCGGACAGGAGTACGAAAGAAGAGACAGTTTATGACGCATACTTAGGGAAGGCTGAAAAAAATGATTCTGTCAGGTGTAGCTATTTTCGAGGAGACTGCATTCCAAGATATAAACGAAGCTATAGTGACGATGGTTTGAACGGAATTGTGGATGGGAACAATGGAAAGGTTATACTGCCTCGCAAATACCACGATGTAGATATGCTTTGCTATGGGCTATTTAAAGTGCTTAATAATGAATATAGATGCGCGTTGTCTGATTCGAACGGAGTTTTTCTGACTGATTTTATTTATGACGGAATAAAGTCGTTTGATGAACTTTATCTCACACGTGAAACTATAATGTCAGAACCTTCAAATGGCAGGGCTTTTGCGGCAATGTTAAAGTCAAAATGGGGTGTTATAGACAACAAAGGGAACGTGTTGGTTCCGTTAATTTTTGACGATAAATACAATTATCCCCAAGCAGGTTTTTGGAACGGGGAACTTGCGTTTGTCTATGGTCTGGTAAACAACGAAGGTTATGTTTGCGACGGCAAAGGGAACAAGGTATGTGGTGTAGGAAAAGACAAGAAAGCTTATTTCTGGCAAAATAGCAATGTTGTTGTAGGAAAGATAGAAGGCGCCATAAGCCAGATTGACACAATCTACGATGCCAAGGGGGATGTAACAGACCGTCTTGCGGTAAACAAAAATTTGGTGTGGCATTTCAAAGACAGCAAATGGACACTGAAAAATGGCAAAGGCAAAAAGATTGCAGGCCCGTTTGACCATTACAAGTTTTATAGGCAGGGTCACGTAGAAAATGTTTTTGTTGTGGGCAACGGAGACAAGTGGGGCATGATAGACAATGCAGGGAAGATATTGATTCCGATAGAAAAGCTGCGTGTTGATTTCAATGGATGCGGCAATGTGGAAGTGCAGGAGAACAAAGAGTATTCTCAAATATACTCCTATGAGGGAAAACAACTGACGGAAGAAAAACTGGCGAATGATTTTGTTGCAGGAACTGGTTTGGATTTTCATCGCTATGGCCCCAAGCAGCCAGAAGCAAGGTGGTTTAAAAACACAGAAGGCAAATGGGGACTTTGTCGTCTGAAAGACATGAAGGTGATTGTTCCTTTTGTTTGCGACACATATCCAGGAGGTATGTCCTCTTCAGAACTGAAATTCGGCATGGCTACCGCCTTCTACAAAGGCAGATGGTACTTTATCAACGAGCTTGGCGAGGGTTTGCCGGACGAGGCGTACCAGCAGAATAAATAACAGCCGTCCTTCTGCGGAGACGTGGCTCGCTACGTATCCGCAGTGGGCAACGCTCACAATACATGCGTAGCTTTGGTTAGGATTTTGGCTGGTTCATTACGTCCGTCACGGTTCTTGCATTTAGGAATTCAGACTTTCCGTCTTGCGTTCTCTCTGCCTGGAGGGCAGCACCGAGCGCAGCGAGAGTAAACCGGTACGAAGTCTCGGGAAGCGGGATGTGCAAGAGCCGCTGCCTGGAGGACAGTACAAAAGTATCCTTCCGTCCAACTACTTGCCAAGCACGCTGAATTTGTATATCTTTGTAAAAACTTAAAAAGCAGAAATTATGGGCTTATATCTGAATCCGAACGCGGATGCGTTCCAAATGGGCTTGAATACAGAGATTTATGTGGATAAGTCTCTTATTCTGTCAGAACTAAATAAGTTGGTGAGCAGTCAAGGAAATTTTGTCTGCCTCTCTCGTCCTCGCCGTTTCGGAAAGAGCATGGCGGGCAACATGATTTCTGCCTACTACTCAAAGGGCTGCGACACGCGGGATGTCTTCAGCCAGATGAAACTCGGTCAAGAGCCCGGCTTTGACAAATACCTGAACAAGTTCAATGTCATCAAACTAGATTTGAATGGGTGGTATCAAAGGGCGATACAGAGGAATAGAAAGGATCTTTTGATGACAGATATTCATGAGACTTTGGTTGATGAATTTAAGGTGGCTTTCCCTGCGTTGTCTTTTTGTAGCGGAGAAACATTGGATCAATGCATTCTTAAAGTCTATGCGGAAACCGGCGAAAAGTTTGTCATCATCATAGACGAATACGATGTCTTGATTCGTGAGCAGGTTCCGCAATCGCTGTTCGACAGTTACCTAAGTTTCCTCAACGGACTCTTTAAGGACACGGCTATCCGCCCTGCCATCGCCCTTGCCTACATTACCGGCATCATACCGATTGTGCGCGATAAGGTGCAGTCCAAGCTGAACGAGTTCACGGAATATACCATGTTGAATTCAGGACGAATGTCCGGTCACGTCGGCTTTACACGCGAGGAGGTTGAAGCGTTGTGCGAGCAGTACGGCATGGACAAGGAGGAATGCGCCCGCTGGTACGACGGCTACAGACTTACGGACACCATCGACATCTACAATCCGTTGGCGGTGGTCTCAGCCATGAGAAATCAGGAGTTCGGAAGCTATTGGTCTATTACCGGTTCTTTTGAAGCGTTAAAGGATTATATACTCATGGACTTTGAGGGTATTCGTCAGGATGTTGTCGCCATGATTTCAGGCGGTAGTGTGGAGGTGGACGTACATTCCTACCTGAACACGATGGACTGCTTTTACTCAAAAGATGATGTTTTCACTTATTTGATACATTTGGGTTACCTTTCATACAATAAGAAAGACAAAACTTGCTGCATCCCCAACGAGGAGGTTCGGCAAGAGTGGGTGCGTTCTGTCAAACTGAGTCCAGACTACAAGAAACTGATGGAGATCATCAACGCCTCCAAGAAGCTTCTTGACGCAACTGTTGAAGGCAATGAGGAGGCTGTGGCTCGTGCTCTCGACGCAGCCCACACAGAGGTGACCAACCCGTTGACTTACAATGATGAGCATTGCTTCCAAAGCGCAATTTGCTTGGCTTACTTTTACGCCAACACCCGCTACACACTCTTCAAAGAGTTACCAACGGGGAAAGGTTACGCAGACTTGGTTTTGACACCTTATCTGCCCAATATTCCTGCAATGGTAATAGAGTTGAAACACAATAAAAGCGCAGGAAGCGCCTTGCAACAGATAAAGGAGAAAAACTACTGTCAGGCGCTGAACAACTACAAAGGAGATTTGCTTTTCGTAGGCGTAAATTACGACGAAAAGACGAAGGAGCACAGCTGCAAGATAGAACGGATGGTGAATGAGTAGAGATTAACATCAAATTTTACCATAAGAAAATCTATAAAACAACAGCGCAACGCAGATGATTTAATCTTTATTTCATCGTGCGTTGCGTTATGGGGTAGGAGGGGGATTCCTTAACTCTTCTTTCCTACTGATTCTAACAAACCATCAATGTCGTAACAATTCAGATGTCTGTTTTTCTTAGGATAGTCTATTGTGTAATGCAAGCCTCTACTCTCTTTGCGTTTCATGGCAGAAGTGATTACCAAAAAGGCTGTGTAGATGATGTTACGTAGTTCGCAAATCTCTTTGGATACGACAGAACGTTGGAACAGATTTTCTGTTTCATGGAAAATGATTTCTAATCGGTCGTATGCTCTCTTTAAACGTAGATTCGAGCGCACAATTCCCACGTAGGAGTTCATGATTTGATTCACCTCTTTGACACTCTGCGTAATCAGTACCATCTCTTCGTTCAAGGAAGTCCCTTCGTCGTTCCACTCCGGAATGGCTTCGTTCCAACTCAAAGTCGGAAGAATTTTCAACGAATCTTTGGCTGCGGCATCAGCATATACAATAGCCTCGCTCAAGGAGTTGGATGCCAAACGATTGGCTCCGTGCAAGCCTGTGCGTGAACACTCTCCGGCGGCATATAATCTATTGATCGTGGTTCTTGCATTTAAATCTACTTTGATGCCTCCGCATAGATAGTGCGCTGCCGGTGCAACCGGAATATATTCTTTGGTGATGTCTATGCCTAATGATAAGCATTTTTGATAGATCGTTGGATACTCCTCTTTTGTCTCGTTGGCATCTTTATGCGTAACATCTAAATAGACGTGGTCTTCTCCCGATATTTTCAGTTCATTATCTATGGCTCTTGCTACAATGTCGCGCGGGGCCAATGACTCGCGCGGGTCATATTTAATCATGAAGGCTTCGCCTGCTTTGTTTCGCAATATGCCTCCGTAGCCTCGCATCGCTTCCGTTATCAAGAAGGATGGGCGCTCGTTCGGGTTGTATAGGGCTGTTGGGTGGAATTGTACAAACTCCATATCCTCCACCAATCCTTTGGCTCTATACACCATCGCAATCCCATCTCCTGTGGCTACAGATGGATTGGTGGTGGTTTGATAGATATTTCCGATTCCTCCTGTCGCAATCATGGTTATCTTGGATAAAAATGTGATAACGTGGTTCGTGCGTATATCCAAAACGTAGGCTCCGTAACATTCTATATTGGGGGTTGTGTGTTTCACTACTTCCCCTAAATGATGTTGGGTTAATATCTCAATCGCAAAATGTTGGTCATAGATGTCTATGTTAGGATGTTTTTTTACCGTTTCTATCAAACTGTCTTGTATCTCTGCTCCGGTGTTATCTTTATGGTGTAAAATACGAAAGTCGGAGTGCCCGCCCTCTTTATGTAGATCGAATTCGCCCTCTTCATTCTTGTCAAAATCAACGCCCCATGATAGGAGTTGTTTGATCTGTTCCGGTGCACCTTCCACAACTTTTTTGACTACTGCTTCATCGCAAATTCCATCTCCTGCAATCAATGTGTCTTTTATGTGGTGAGAAAATTCATCTGTGGGCTTCGTTACTGAGGCTATTCCTCCTTGTGCAAAGTGGGTGTTTGCCTCTTCCATATTTGTTTTGCATAAGATTGCTACTTTCCCTTTATCTGCCACCTTTAGGGCAAAACTCATACCGGCAATTCCTGAACCGATTACAAGAAAATCGTATTTTTTTACCATAGAATTCTTTCTTTTTGCAATTAATTTAGAAGTTGTAATTATATTTCTAGCCTATTTGAGAGAGATTAGAAAGAATCTCAAAGATGCCGAAAACAAAAGAGTGAAATTCAAAAATATTTCTTTCAATAAAACTTAAATAGCTTCTTAAACTGATTCTGACTCTCACTCTTCAATTTTCTATTATACAAATTTAAATAAAAATTTATCCAATTGTCAAACTTTTCTTTAGTTACTTTAGGTAATTTCATAATTCTCTCCTTATATCGTAATTTATTGAGTGAATCAGAATAGTAATTTTTGTTTCTTTATCTCTTTTTTCTAATTTTGCGTTAAACGGAGTTAAGTTTGTATTCTTATGAAAAGAGGTCTATTTTATTTATTTCTTTTGTTCATCTTTCTAGGTGTTATTGCTATTTTGCTCTGGCATTTTAACTTCTTGAAGTTGCAAGAAAGCGAGGTTTATCAACCTTCTCAAGAGTTTAAGCCTGCATTTGAGGCTTTGGAGGCTGATTCTCCTATGGATAATCCGGAGTATGATTTAGAGGAAACGGTAAGGGCTATGAATGCGTTGGAGGTGGCTCAATGTCACTCTGCTGATTTTGTCTCTTATTTGGAATATGTTGCTCGTCAAGATTTTAGTCGGGTTGCTCCTGAGGTTCTCGAACAAAAGAAAAAGTTATTTCCCATTCTCCAACGGCTCTATGAGTTGCAGAAGGAGCATAAAGAGCTTAATGATGTGTGGATGTTGATGCGTAGTGCTACAAGTGGTGCTTCGAGTTTTGTTGAGGAGGTTAATCCGATTGGGGTAATTGGTTCTATGATTACCGGTGATCCTCTGACCGGAACTGTCTCGGTTGCAGGGGGTGTTGATAAGGCCCAAGAGGTGGCTTTTGAAGAGTATGAGAAACAGAAGGATTTGAAGAAGTCTTTGGAGCGTGAGATGGAGGCTCTGAGATTGAAATATGTGGAATATTTAGAAGGGTACGCTCCCATTTATCATAAATATATGCAGGAGTGGAACGCGTTGTGTTTGGTGAAGGACAAGGCCTATTTAGACCTTTATGGTGGTGACCCCATCGATGCTTATAACAGAACGGAAGAGATTCTTAAATCTTATCCCGAAAATAGGGAGGCGCTGTTATTGAAGAGTTTCGCTTTGATTGAAATTGCCTCTAACTTTTCTCCGGCTGCAGACTCCTTTATGGAGGCTCTTACGCCGTCATTTCAGGCTGACTTAAATAGCGAGTCCAAGCCTAAACAATCCATTAGTGAGTTTTTTGTTGAGGCTGAAAGTACCTTGGATAATTATATTCAACTTTACCCCGCTCGTTCTGCTCCTGCATTGGTGCTTAAGGGGTTGTTGTATCGTTCTTTGGGTGATAACGCTAAGGCGATTAATTTCTTCGACCAAGCTTCGGTTGAATATCCTCGTCAGGCTGCTGCTTTAACAGACCTTTTGGATAGTTATAAGTCCCGTGCCTATTTAAATAGTTCGGCTGAAGGAAAGTATTTGTTGCGTTTGTACCGTTCTACTATGGAGGGTTTCGGCATCTTCAGTCCTAATTTGTTGAAGGCAAAATTTTTTGCGCAACAAGGGGATGTGGAGAATTGTAAAGAGGAAATCTTTAATCACTTTTTTAGAAGGGGTAATCAAGGTGTATATGATTGTTTGTTGAGTGATATGCAATATTGTGAAGAGAATATGTATAGCAGTTTCAAACAGATTTTGTTGGAACAATCTTTCTTGGATGTGGCGGTAGAACCGGTTACTAACTGGCATTTAGGCGATAAAGATGATGAAATTAAAGTTGTTATCAATAATCGTTCTGATATCGACTTGGAGAATGTTCGCATATTTCTTTGTCTTCATTATACTGATATGTATAAAGATGAGTATGACGTGCAGAAATTACCTTCTGTTAATATCATCAAACATAATGATAAAACAGAGATTGGGGTGGTGAAACTTAATTATGAAAATAAAAGGTATAATGATATTACTCGCATTCGGGCTATTGCTATGACCGACGATAAAATCTGTTGGATTGATAATGTTGACTATAAATATATGAAAGCTTCAGAGATGGCGGTGAAAGAAAATAAAAGTAACTCTCATTTGGCGACACTTAAGCAACAATTATTGGAGGATTTTGATATTAATAACGATAAATTGTTGTCAATCATAGAAGATGGTATAAAAATTTATGCCTCTGTAAGTGATGGTAATCTTTGGCATGATATGAAGAATGATGTGAAAAATTTAGTGACCGGAAAGGATAAAAATCTGAGAGTAGAATTGCCGCGAATCCTCTCTATTATTGATCCGGTTTTCTCTATCAATGAAATTAATAGTGCTGATAAATCTATTCGTCCTACTGAAAATTATCTCTCCGGTTCAAATATTTGTCTTGAATTTGATTTTCAACCTAATGAGGAGGATTCTTTACCTCTCTATATTTATAGCGATTTTGCCGATTTTAAAGTGGAACTTTCGTTTAATGATGGAAAACCTTCTGTAAAAAAGGTTGTTTTGTTGTAACATTGGTTTTCAATCTTTTGTCTTATTGTCGGCTGTGACGTTTGGATTCATAATCTTTTTTATTTGTTGTGGTACAGAATAAGAGTTGTTTGTGCTTGGTGCTTTTGCCTTGGGCGGATGTAGGTAAGGAGTAAAGTCTCAAGAATCAAATTCAACTTCGCAATACAAAAAAGGAGCATGTTAATCGATAACATGCTCCTTTTTTTGTTGTGTTCTATAAACTTCGTAATTGTTTATCTTCTCATCAATGTGAAGTGACCGGAATATTGCTTATCAATCTCTTCAATGTCAATCATATACCAATAGTCTGTAGAAGGCATTGGAACTCCTTTATATGTTCCGTCCCAACCATCGGCATCTGCACCTAAGAATTGGATTAATGTTTTTCCGAAGCGGTCGAAAATTGTTACTACTGCTCCAGGATAAACTTCTGCCAAAGAACCTACAACCCATTTATCGTTTACACCGTCTCCGTTTGGTGAAAAGAATTCAGGTACATTGATTGCCGGAGGATCCAATATAAATTTGTAAGAAGCCTGACAACCATTGATGTCTTTGACA
>JAGBVI010000058.1 GCA_017630395.1 Paludibacteraceae bacterium | reverse complement strand
CCGCTGTTGTTGTGATGTCGTAGTTTGCTGCTTTCGTGTTGCTGTTCAACGTATAGGTGAACGCATTTGCTGTCTCGCCTACTTCTGTAATCGTTCCCGTTACATCATAACTTGCGCCCTCGCCTTCGGAGAAGCCGGCGCCAGTTACGGCTACTTCGTCATTCGTCAATGGCTTGCCGTCGTATACTTTCTCATCATCGGCTGAGGTCAACGTTACTGCACGCTTGAGGATTTCCAACGTTCCGTCTACTATCACGAACTCTACATTAGTGATGTTCGCACTGGTGTTCTTGAAGTCAGATGGATTCAAGAACATGTCGTATGTGCCTGCGTCTGTGCCTGTAACTGTTGCATTACCACTGAACGTGAAGTCTGCCTCGGTGTACAACGGGTTGCTGATTTCAACATCGTAACCTGTAACTGTTTTTTCTTTTCCGTCATACGTTTCCTTGCTGCTATGTTCGGTAATCGTTACGGTTACCTTATCGGTCAACTCCGTTACCTTCAACGTGCCTTCTACTTTAGTGATTGTGTAATTATCTGCTTTCGTGTTGCTGTTCAACGTATAGGTGAACGCATTCGCTGATGAGCCTACTGCCGTTTGGGTTCCAGTCACATCGTATGTCGCTCCCTCGCCTATCGCGAAACCGTCGCCACTTACGGTTACTTCGTCATTCGTCAACGCTGTGCCGTCGTAAACCTTGCTGTCTGTCGCTGAGGTCAATGTTACCTGACGTGGCACAACCTTAAACTTAGCACCTGTTGCAGCTATATCATAAAAACATGTAACATTAACTCCTTCGCGTGAGATTTCAACGCCTTTTATCGAATAAGAGATCTCTCCTACATCAGTGAGGGGATTTTCTTGAGTGAAAGTTATTGAAGTAATTTCATCACTGTCAACAAGTCCTTCCACCAAATATAAAGTGTCTGATAGGACCTCTGCTGATTGTGGTTGCCCGTTATATTTCTTTTCAATATTTTTTCCTGTAATAGTTAGCTCTTGCGGTGTAAAGGTAACTGAAACTTCTTTTGTAACAGCACAACCATTTACATCTGACACTGTAACTTCATATTTGCCCAACTCCAAACCAGTTATTGTAAAACTTCGATCTAAAAATGAAATTTTACTATCATCTATTGGACTTCCCCCTACCATTGCAGCAGTTACAGTGAAGGGGCCAACACCACCAGCGAAACTACCAGAAATTTTACCTAAAGAATTTTCGTCATCACATGATACTTCTGTGGCGACATTTTCTATAACAAGAGCCTTAGGAGCATTGACATTGAAAGTAAGATTTTGGGAAGCACACTTTCCAGTCGCCGTAGCAACAACCTGCATTGGTGAACCTATAGAAACAATTTCTCCCACACTCACATCTTGCGTTACAACAAACTCACATTCATCCGTCACATATTTCTTTACGGAATCAGTCAAGTCTGGCACAGAAAATTCACAATTTCCATTTGAAACAGCAATTACCTCCGGATTATAACCACCAGCAACTATCTGCGGACCTTGATTTCCACCAGGCTTGTTCACCTCAAATGGTTTAGAATCACAATAACCCACATTGATATTATCAATATAAATGTTGGTTCGAATTTGATAAGTATGACATGGCTCTAATCGACTGCTATTTGTTACTGTTTGCCAGTCGCCTCCATCTTGTTTGAAAAATGTGATAGGAGTAGCTGTTACCGCTCCTCCATCTTTCGTAAACTGCACATTAGAGGTAATATCATCAAAAGGAATGGAACACCCTGTCATATCACCCGGAGTATACTCTTTACAACTTATTGAATTTTCACACTCTTTCACAGAGAAGGTAGTCAACAATTTCTCATTGGCATATACTTCAAAATCTTTTGGACGGTGACCAACAACATCACCGTCTTCATTTCTAATCGCGTCAAACTCACCTACATTAAACTCTGCTTGGTAGGTCGTTAAACCACTATTAGACTGTCCACTAGTAGGCCATACCGTAGTACCTGTTTTTTTATCAACAACTATATAAGATAGAACAGGACAGGCATTTTCAATGATCGTCACCAACGCACTATTATTAATATCCACGCACTCTTGTTGAGGAGAGATTATAGGAGGACAAATTTCAAAAGAAAGCTCTGTCTCCTCTGCTTCCGTAACATTTCCTCGACAACTAATGGTTACACCTTCTAAAAATGTCTCAGGAACAACATGCTGATAGACATTTTCAGAGACCTTAGTCGGAGTAAATTCTCCGCTTTGAGTACCTGAAACATAATACCAAATCAAGTTATCTCCGTAAATATTGTTCTCCAAGGAAAAAGTTAAAATCTCACCCGGACAGTAGCAGTTATTAGTAGAACGAAGAGTCAAATTCTCGGATACAACATTGATACGAACAGCTCCTTTTGGAGTAAAGGATTTTGTCCATTTTTTCACTTTACCCGTATCTTCCGTTTCGGGATATTTAAAAATCAGATTGCCCCCCTGTTTCTGTCCATTTGCTATAACCTTATCATCAGTCTTCACTCCGTAATAAAACACATATGAAGATGCTTTATAGTCAGATGGAATAGTTACTTGAATAGAAAAATCATCAATCCCGTTAGAGAATCCATCAACTTGACTCGCTAACAAATAGTCGGGGACACAATCTTTAGGGGGGTCTGCCTCACCTTTAGCATACGTTTTATAATTAGAAATTTGCCATAGCAAAAATTTAATTTCGACATATAGAGTATCTACCTCATCCACTTCAAAACAATAATCCTTATAATCAAACCCATAATAGTAGTTAGTAGCATCCTCATCAAACACCACAGTCACCACATCCCCCGGCTCAGCCATAGTTTTACCATCCGGATAAATCACAGTATACCCCTGCGCCCAACCATTCCAACTCAACAGCATCATACTCATCAAAAGGAATGCTTTGAAAACTCGATTAGAGACAAAATTCAAACCACTTTTCACTGAATTTTTTACGCTCTCACTCTTAAAAAATAGATTACTCATAATCTTTTATCTTCGTAATAAATAATACTTAAACTAATTAATATGCGTGACTCTCAACCTTTTTCTTCCCTATCTATAAATTTCAAATCTAAATCTTTTCTCCATCTTTATAGTCTTAGCCTTCTTCTTTCTCATTTTTTTTGAATCACGAAAAACATACAAAATTAGATAGTTTTTTTGATATTATCGCCGATTTTTTTAAAATAATTTAAATTTATCTATTAATTTAACAATTCAAAATAGTGACGTGGGATTGACGTTCAGGTTTCATATTACACGAGGATAAATATCGCGAATATAAAAACAGGGCGAATGCGATTCGCCCCAACAACAAACCTGCACCAACCCCTGAATCCTAAAACTTGAAACCTGAAACGTACGTCAGCACTATCGAGGATAAATATCACAAATACAAAAACAGGGCGAATGCGATTCGCCCCTACGCTAACAAACCTACACTAACCCCTGAATCCTAAAACTTGAAACCTGAAACGTACGTCAGCAACATAAATCCCGAATCTTATCTGAATTCAGATTATTTCACTATCTTTGCACAAAATTTTGATAAAAATTTAATTACAATTAATGTATAAAGTATGTTTCGTAAAATTAGAATTGGCTTGGCAATGATAGTCTCCATCGCCATCACTCTCCTATTTTTAGACGTCACAGGATCGCTACACTCCTATTTGGGTTGGTTGGCGAAAATTCAGTTTTGGCCTGCTCTGTTAGCTCTAAATTTCGGTGTTTTATTTATTCTTATCGCACTGACTCTGCTTTTGGGACGCGCCTATTGCTCCGTTATCTGCCCGTTGGGAATCATGCAAGATCTCTTCTCCTGGATAGGAGGAAAAGTAAAGAAAAACAGATTTAGTTTTTCTTCTGAAAAGAGAATTTTACGCTACGTTGTTTTGGCTATTTTCGTACTTCTGACTCTCTTCGGATTCAACGTAATTGCCCTCTACATCGAACCTTACAGTGCCTACGGAAGAATCGTCAATTCGTTGATTCAACCTATCTATGTGGGTGCCAACAACCTTTTGGCTTCTCTTGCCGAGAGAGTGGATAGTTATGCGTTCTACGAAGTGGAAACTTTAGCCAAAGCTATCCCTACCGTAATTGTAGCTCTTATCACATTGGTTGTGATTGCTTTCTTGTCTTTCCGAAATGGTCGCACTTGGTGCAATACCATCTGTCCGGTGGGTACATTACTCGGCTTCTTGGCTAAATACTCTTGGTTCAAACCTGTCATCAACAGCGAAAAATGTATCGCTTGTGGACTTTGCGAAAAGAATTGCAAAGCCTCTTGTATCAATGCTAAAACCAAAGAAATCGACTACAGCAGATGCGTCACTTGCATGAATTGTATAGACAAATGTAAGAAAGGGGCAATCCAATACATTCACCCCGCAAAAGCGGAAAAAAGTGAAGAGACGGTGGATGATGCTCGTCGTAAATTCTTGGCTACCGGTGCCGTCATGGCTGCCACTCTGACCGTAAATGCTCAGGCTAAAAAGGTGGATGGCGGACTAACCGTTATTCAAGACAAAAAAATTCCGGAGAGAAAAACTCCGGTTAAACCTGCCGGATCTCTAAGCGCAAAAAATTTTGCTACACATTGCACCGCTTGCCAACTCTGTGTTTCGGCTTGCACCAATAATGTGCTTAGACCTTCCACTCGTTTGGAGTCTATGTTGCAACCGGAACTCTCCTTTGAATCCGGATATTGTCGTCCGGAGTGTGTAAAATGCTCAGAGGCTTGTCCTACCGGAGCTATTCATCCTATCACCACCGTCGAAAAATCTTCCATCAAGATTGGTAAAGCCATCTTCTTCAAAGAGAATTGCGTTGTCAATACCGATGGCGTGGAGTGTGGAAATTGTGCCAGACGTTGTCCGGTTGGGGCTATCACAATGATTCCTTCAGAAGAGTTGGGTGGCAGAAAGATTCCGGCTGTCAACACAGAACGTTGCATCGGTTGCGGAGCTTGCGAAAATCTATGTCCGGCTCGCCCATTCAGCGCAATTTACGTTGAAGGATACGACACCCATATAGAGGCATAATCAATTCAAAATTTCCGCAAAACGGATTTATAGAACCTACACATAAAAGAGAAATATATGACTATCAATAATAAAACCATAGGAAGAAGAAATTTCCTAAAACAATTAGGAGGCGGTGTTGTGGCTGCCTCTGCCTTACTCTCCGGTTGCAGTTCCGACCAATCTAAGTCGAAAAACGCAACCACATCACAAGAAAAAGGGAATGGCAAAATGACCTACC
This sequence comes from Paludibacteraceae bacterium, assembly GCA_017630395.1. Lineage (GTDB taxonomy): Bacteria > Bacteroidota > Bacteroidia > Bacteroidales > Paludibacteraceae > UBA1181. The sequence continues at coordinate 5,029 of JAGBVI010000058.1, read as the reverse complement.
GCAAAGATGTGCACGGAACCGATGTTTCGTTGCTATGTTTTGGCTGTATGCGTTTCCCAACCATCAAAGGGGAAAGCGGAAGAGAAGATGCCAACAACGATTTGGACCAAGAGAAGATCAATGAGATGGTTGACTATGCCATTGCCAACGGTGTAAACCTCTTTGATACCTCTCCTGCCTACTGCCAAGGTCGTTCCGAAAAGGCAATCGGAATTGCATTGAGCAGACATGACAGAAGCAAATTTTTGGTCTCCACAAAAATGTCTAACTTCGGAAACTTCACGCGCGAAGCTTCGTTGGAGATGTACCATAACTCTTTCAAAGAGTTGCAAGTGGATTATATAGACTACTACCTGCTCCACTCTGTAGGTGGTGGCGAAGATGCGATGGCCTATTTCGAAGATCGATACATAAAAAACGGAATGTTAGACTTCTTGATAGAAGAGAGAAAAGCCGGAAGAATACGCAATTTAGGTTTCTCCTACCATGGCGACATTCGCATTTTCGACTACCTTTTGTCTCGCCACGACGAGATAAAGTGGGATTTTGTTTTGATTCAGTTGAACTATGTCGATTGGAAACATGCAAAAAAAATTAATCCAGCCAATACCAATGCAGAATATCTCTACACCGAAATAGAGAAGAGAGGCATTCCGGGCTTTGTTATGGAGCCGCTTTTGGGAGGCAGATTGGCAGATCTGAACGACCACGCCACAGAACTACTCAAAGCCCGAGATCCGGAAGCAAGCATTGCCTCTTGGGCGTTTCGTTTTGCGGGTTCTAAACCAGGCATTTTGTCGGTTATGAGCGGTATGACCTACCTCGAACACATGCAAGAAAATGTGAAGACCTACTCGCCGCTGCAACCATTGTCTGACGAGGAGTATGAACTTTTGGAAGAGATTGCCGGCATTTACGCCAACTACCCGATGGTGCCTTGCAACACCTGTCAATATTGCATGCCTTGCCCATACGGAATCGACATTCCAACCATTTTCACCCACTACAACAAATGCTTGAACGAGGGTAATGTGATGGAAGACAGAAGAGATAAAGAGTATCGCGAAGCTCGTCGCGCCTTTTTGGTGGGTTATGATCGCAGTGTGCCAAAACTTCGTCAGGCCGACCATTGCATCGGGTGTAACCATTGTGTTCCTCATTGTCCGCAAAAGATTGACATTCCTGCCGAAATGAATCGTATTAACAGTTTTGTGGAAAACCTGAAACGTGATGGAGCCGAGTTGGGTTGCGCGGCACAATTAGCCGTATTAATAAAACAATTGGACGAAAACAACCTATCATGCGTAATTCGTAACAAAGAGGTAACCAAGACCTTTACCCAACGAGGAGTATTTGACTTGCACGATTTGGTAGCAAAGAACGACGAAATTTTAAAAGGTGGATATATTGCAGATAAGATTGTTGGGAAAGGTGCAGCATCAATGATGGTAAAAGGAGGCATTAAGGCTCTACGAACACATGTAATCAGTCAGAGTGCTTTGGATCTGCTGAAACAACATAACATTACAGTACACTACGATACAGTGGTAGAGACAATCAATAATCGGAGCAACACCGGCATGTGTCCGGTAGAAACCCGAGTAAAAGATTGCACCACCATCGATGAGTGTTGGAAACAAATTCAACAGTTCGTCAAAGAACAACGAGGATAAAGAGAAAGAAATTTTAAGTAAACAAAACATAAAAAAATCATGAAATTAAAAAATTTATTTTTAGTAGGTTCTATTAGTCTAGCGACAATGTCCCAAGCAACAACAATACCATTCACTGGAGGGTCAGATAATGGAGTTGCAATATGTAAAAACCATGAAGTATATGCATGGGGAAGCAATGAAATCGACTCATACAAAAATTTACTTGGATTAGACACAACTACATCGGAATACATGAATTCGATTTGTTTTTCTCCTCAATTAGTTAATAGAAATGGAATTATATTTAAACAAGTTGAGTCCATAGCCGGTTACTACAATCCTATCATGGCAGTTTCAAATAAAGGAATTGTATATTATTGGGGAGTTATGAATAACACCTTAAACACGCAACCCACCCCATTTAAGTCGAATCAAAACAATGGATATAATGAAGATGGAACTTTAGGAGGCGAATTCTTGGGAAATGTAAAAAAATTAAAGGTTCAGACGACAAATTCATGGTTCTTTTAAATGATAGTATCTCATTAATCTATACAGATGAAAATGGGATAGATACAATTAAAAACGAACAAGGTGAAGTTATAGAGAATATTATTGACATCAGTGCAAGAGACAATTCCTTTTTTATATTGACCTCAGAGGGGACAATGTACGGCTCCGGCTCATGGAATGGACATGGTAGTTCAAATATAGATAAAGTTGATTCCGTAAATGTAATGAAACCCGTTTTATTGGAAAAAACAATGGAACCATTAAAAAACGTTGTTGGGATGAGTGCCGGCTGTGTTTGTTCATTTGCTGTTACAAAAGATGGTAAAGCCTTCGGCTGGGGAGATGGCGGTTGGGGAGGATGCCCCGGTGTCGGCGAACGTAAGAGTATTACCTATGCGAAGCCAATTTTAGCAGGCGACTATAAGAAAATAAGTGGACTCGACTATCTTTCTAACGTTAAACAAGTTGGAGCAGGAAGAGGCTACGGAGTTGCCATAACATTTGATGGTTATCTCTTATATTGGGGAAACAATGATGGCAATGGTGGTGTTGCTGCAGCAGACAGAAGCGAAGAAGCCTTAGAAAAGCCGATATTCCTCACATACAAAGATGGTTCAATTGTAAACGATGCAGTAGCCATTGAGTGCGGACACAATTTTGCGTTTGTTGTCAACAAGAAAAACGAATATTTTGCATTTGGACTGAATGACATGGGGCAATGCGGTATTAGCAGAGATGAAAAAATTATAAACTACCTTCAACCGATGATAATACCATGTGAATTAGGAACACCTTGTCCAAGTGTTCATCTGTTGGGCGATACTACAACAATTTGTTCTAATGACATTTTATCTATTGAAGCATTTGTTTCTTCAATTGCAGAGGAGACTGATTACACGCTAAGTTGGTTCTTAAATGGTGAAAAATTAGCAGCAACTACTCCATCTTACGATGCTGAATCAGAAGGAGAATACAAAATTGTTATGACTCCTAAAGATAGTCTATGTGCTATCACTTCAAGCTACATTTATGTAAAACATGAAGAACCGATTATTACATCAATAGATAGCGAAACAATATTATCTGACATTGAAGACATTAAGAATCAAGATTTAATTTTTGATTTGCACTCAGAAAAAGAGACAAACTTAGTTATCTTCAGCGATGAAAATTGTACTGAATTAATTGATTCAATATCTGTTGTAGCCGGAGAAAATTCGATAAAAGTTGCAGGAGCAGTTGCCTCAGTAGAAGAAAATGGAGCTCATATATGGGCAAAAGAGGTTATTCAAACCACAATGTATCCCAAAGAAGAGTTTGATGGTGCCAAAGAAGGTAGTATATTCATGAATCAAGGTGTGATGTTACAAACAATCAATAATGCTAAACTTCGTTCATTCAAATGTAAGTTTAAGACCATCTTTGGTTCATCTGAAATTAGTATCACTCCTTTTATATACAAAGCTTATGAAGAAAACACTCAAATCATGTTCGAAAGCTATTGGGAAGGAAAGAAACAAATATTCTCTATTGATGATAAAGGTACAGAATGTACTATCACATGTGATACTATAATACCAAACAATGGAATCTACGTTGTCGGAATGGAATTAGAAGGAAGTGGATATATTATATACACTCAAAACGTTCTTGCCTCTAATCAAGGAAGCTCCCCTTTATTTAATGAATCGATTTCAGATATAAATAATTTGGGAATAGAATGGGTTGGGAATACAATGGTAAGTACTAGTGGTATACCAATGCAAGAAAACAGTTATTATGATATAGTCTTTACAGATATAGAGAGTTCTAACTGTGGTGCAACAAAATTAACTACATTATTGACAACAACAACTAATATCAAAGATGCATTTGATGCGCCTATAAATCCTGACACATTGGTTGACGTATATAATGCAAATGGTATATTATTAAAAAAACAGGTAAAATACCAAAATGCTTTTGACAGACTTAAATCAGGTATTTATATGGTAAATGGTGTCAAGATTATTTATGTAAAAAAATAAAAAGATCAACAACATAGAAAAGGCAGGCTCCATACGGTGTCTGCCTTTTTTGTATCATAGGTAGAGAACAGTGCGAACGGGCTTGATTCATGTTTCAAGTTTCAAACATTCTGCTATTTGACATCTGAAACGTGCGCAGTGCATTTTGCCCTATCGAGGATAAATATCGCAAATACAAAAACAGTGCGAATGCGATTCGCCCAACGGCAACAAACCTGACCAACCCCTGAAACCTGAATCTTGAAACTTGAAACCTGAAACGTGCGTCAGCACTATCGAGGATAAATATCGCTAATATAAAAATAGGGCGAATGCGATTCGCCCCTACGCTAACAAACATGCGTCAGCACCCTGAACTCCATCTCGTTTCATGCAATTTATTAAAAAAACTAAATTCTCATTTTTTGTTTCAAGGGAAACAACTTCTCCTTGGCAGAATGAAATTAATGTGTTATTTTTGTCGTATTAATAAACAAAATTTAAATCGATTACTATGTGCATACCTGGAACAGCGATGAGTCGCTACATAAATTTCTACACTGATTTTGCTTTCAAGAAGTTTTTCGGAACGGAGGAGAACAAGGAGTTTTTAATCAGTTTTTTAAATGCTTTGTTGGAGTTAGAAGGAGAAAAAGAGATAGCCGATCTTACTTACTTAAATACGGAGCAATTAGGTTTCTCCAACAACGAGAGACGAGCCGTCTATGATGTCTATTGCACCACCAAGGAGGGTGAGCGATTCATTGTTGAGATGCAAAAAGCAAAGCAAGAAAATTTTAGGGACAGAGCCTTGTACTACTCCTCATTTGCCATCCAAGATCAAGGTCAAAAGGG
>JAGBVI010000057.1 GCA_017630395.1 Paludibacteraceae bacterium | reverse complement strand
TTTATATTCCATTTCCAATACCCAAGTGCTCTTTAAAGAAACCGGAAGTTTAGCTAAATCCAATTGAACATCTTTATATGCCACCTCATTGTGCTTGAAAGAAGCTCCTGTTGTTGCATCACCATCTTTAAGTTCATCGATAACCGGATCGTCTGCATTCGGCATAATTACGATGTTCTCGTTCAACTTACCATCTTTGATTACCCAATACTCAGCTGCATTTGCAGTGAAAGCAAAGCAAGAAAGGGCTGCCATTGCGAGTAAATTTCTTTTTTTCATAAATAATTTAATTTAAGTTTATAATAATTCTTTTTTTCTGAATTTACATTCGTTGATAAATTCGACCGCTAAGTAAATATATTTTTTGCAAATAAAAAAACTTTTTACCCTATTTTAACGCAAAAAGTCCGAAAAAAAACTTGATTTTTCGGACTTTTATATTCAATTTATTTGTAATCAATACTATAAAGGAATATTGCCATGTTTTTTAGCCGGATTAGAACGAATCTTAGTATGTGTCATATCCAATGCTTGAATCAATTTTTCTCTAGTTTGAGATGGCAATATGATTTCATCTATATATCCTAATTCCGCAGCTCTGTACGGATTAGAGAACTCCTCTTCGTATTCTTTTCTTACTTTTTCCTTCTCTTCATCCGAAACATTTTTGTACAGAATATTGACAGCACCATCTTGTCCCATTACAGCAATCTCAGCATTAGGGTAAGCAAAGTTAATATCTGCTCCGGTATGTTTACTAGACATCACAATATAGGCTCCTCCGTATGCCTTTCTTGTAATAATTGTAATTTTTGGAACAGTCGCTTCTACGTAGGCATATACAATCTTTGCACCGTGACGGATGATTCCACCATGCTCTTGTGTGCATCCCGGTAAGAATCCCGGAACATCTACAAATGATACAATAGGAATATTGAAGCAATCACAGAAGCGAATAAATCTTGCAGATTTGTCTGCAGTATCAATATCCAAAACTCCAGCTTGATAAGCAGGTTGGTTGGCAACAATACCAATTACTTTTCCATCAATTCTTGCAAATCCGGTCAAGATATTAGGTGCAAATCCCTCCATGATTTCAAAGAAATATCCACCATCTACTACAGATTCTATCAACTCCACCATGTCGTACGGTTTGCTTGGGTCGGCAGGAATGAAATTATCCAAGTCTGATGAACTAGAGTAGGCATCTGTTGTTGGTAATTTTGGCGCGTCATCCATATTGTTTGAAGGCAGGAATGCCAACAACTCTCTAACCATCAATAATGTATCCTCTTCTGTTTCTCCGATGAAGTGAGCAACACCACTCTTCGTGGTATGAACAGCAGCACCTCCCAATCCCTCTTTATCTATCTCTTCATGAGTCACGGTTTTAACAACATCCGGACCGGTAACAAACATATGACTATGTTCTTTCACCATGAAGATGAAGTCTGTTAGGGCAGGAGAGTAGCATGCTCCACCAGCACAAGGACCCAATATAACAGAAATTTGAGGGATAACTCCTGATGAGATTGTATTTTGATAGAAAATATCTCCATATCCGGACAAACTGGAAACACCTTCTTGAATTCTAGCACCTCCAGAATCGTTTAATGCAATAATAGGAGCCCCCATTTTTAGGGCTAATTTTTGTACCTTAACAATTTTATTGGCATTAGTTCTGCTTAGTGACCCTCCCAAAACTGTAAAGTCGTATGCATATACATAAACCAATCTTCCATCAATTTTTCCATAACCGGAAATGACGCCGTCGCCGGCTTGTTTTGATTTATCTAATCCAAAATTGCTACATTGATGAATCACGAATTTATCAATTTCGACAAATGTGCCCTTATCTAACAATAATTCAATTCTTTCTCTTGCAGTCATTTTGCCGGCTTGATGTTGCTTTTCGATTCTTGCTGCATTACCGGCCTCTGCTAGGCGATTCAATTCAATGAATTTCTCGTTGGCTGATTTCATGTGTTATTATTTAGGTTAAACTTCAGGCATTTCACATAACTCTAGCAATACTTGATTGCCGGCTATATTATCGCCCTCTTTGACTAAAATCTTTTTAATTTTGCAATCGTCATTCACTTTGTATTCACTTTGCATCTTCATTGCTTCAATGACAATTACCGGTGTGCCGGCTTTAACTTCGTCTCCCTCATTTACCATGATTCTGACAACCTTACCCGGCATTGGTGAAAATATTCTATCTTGTTTTTCGCTTGCTTTTGTCTTTTTTGTTAAGTATTGATAAGTGTTCAATACTTCAACAGGGAAAGCATTAAAAGCTACACTTACAGTGTATTTTTGACCATTATTTTCAGGCTTCAATTCTGCATTGTAAGAACGACCATTTTTTGTTATAATAGAGCATAAACCATTTTCAGCCATTACAATGTCAAGATAGTAAACCTTCCCATCAACGGATACTTCTACGTTATTTCCGTCTTTATTGATGAGTGAAATTTCTTTGATCTTATTTCCGATCTTGATTTTCATATAAATATAGTTTAACAAGTGTGTTATTAAGTTTAATACACTCCTGTTGGTTTTACTTAATCATAATTTCTCATGCTGGAACGCTTTCCAAACTCTCTCCAACGACTAATAGGACGATTATCAGTTGAAGTGGAAGAACCGCTTCTTTCCTCGTTTATCATATAGTCGAAGTAAGCTGCTATTGCAGCGATGTCTTCTGCTGTTTGCAAATCCTCAGATTCGTCATCAATGGTAACATTCTCTAAGAATTTTTTATTATCTTCCAAAAATGAAGTTGTGTAATGTCCGTTTACAAAGTCTGGCACTTCCAAAATTTTTCGCAAGTAACTGATGTTTGTCTTTGTTCCGGTGATTTTATATTCAAACAGCACTCTTCTCATTCGTTCTATAGCATAAGTTCTGTTGGCTGCCCAAACAACCAATTTACTTAGCATGGCATCATAATAGATAGGTATTTCATAACCTTCGTAACAGAAACTATCTACACGAACACCAATACCCTGAGGTTCTGTAATTAACTTGATGATTCCGGGTGTAGGAACAAATCCATTTTCTGCATCTTCTGCACAAATACGACACTCTATAGCATGACCTCTTTGAGATAAATCCTCTTGTTTGAATCTTAGAGGATTTCCATTGGCTACATTAATTTGCTCTTTTACTAAGTCAACGCCTAACACCTCTTCTGTAATAGGATGCTCTACTTGCAATCTCGTATTCATCTCCAAGAAGTAGTAGTTCATGTCCTTATCCACCAAGAACTCAATTGTTCCCGCACCTTCGTATGCAACAGCTTTGGCTGCTCTTACGGCAATTTCTCCCATTTCATGACGAATCTTGTCTGTAATGTAAGGAGAAGGAGTTTCTTCAATCACCTTTTGATGTTTGCGTTGGATAGAACATTCCCTTTCGTATAGATGAACAGCATTCCCGTGTTTGTCAGCCAAGACTTGGAATTCGATATGATGAGGTTGTTCAATCAATTTTTCCATATAGATAATTCCATTGGCAAAGGAGGCTGTTGCTTCTGAAATCGCACTTTCGTAAGCATTTTTAAGTTCATCTAATTCTCTGATAATTCGAATCCCTTTACCACCGCCGCCGGCTGAAGCTTTAATCATAACCGGTAATCCAATCTCTTTTGCAGTGCTAAGAGCTTCTTCATAAGACTGAAGCGGTTGTTCGGTTCCTGGAACGACCGGAACACCTGCTGAAATCATTAATTTTCGTGCAGATATTTTGTCTCCCATAGCACGAATTGCTTTGTAGGGCGCACCAATGAAAATAATTCCTTCTTTTTCACATCTCTCTGCAAAATCTGCATTTTCAGAAAGAAAACCATATCCGGGGTGGATTGCATCCGCTTTGAATTTTTTTGCAGCTTCAATGATGTTGTCAACTTTAAGGTAACTTTCAGTTGACTGTGCCGGACCTATACACACTGCTTCGTCTGCAAAAAAAACATGACGAGATGTTCGGTCAGCCTCTGAATAAACTGCCACCGTTTTAATACCCATTTCTTTGCAAGAGCGCATAACCCTCATTGCAATTTCTCCACGGTTGGCAACCAGAATTTTTGAAATCATATACACAAAACATTTTTTTGAGTTTAGACGAACTCCGTCTTTGCTCATTCGATTTTCAACTTGTAAGTTGATTAAGTTAATACTGTCACTTTAAAACCCTGAAAAGTGAATTATTATGGAAGATCTTACCGCATCTTCTTTCTTGTCATTCTCTAATGACGTTCGTGCTCTTTCTTTCCAAATCCTATGGAAAGTACAAATCGTGTAACGGGTTCTTACACTCGATTTGAGATTTGGACCTTTTAGACCAAAATCGCCACAAAGATATATTTGTTTTTTTAATTAACCAAAAAAGATACGATCAATCTTTTATTGGCTCTTTTGTTCTCGCCCTTTTTTCTTGCTGTTATAACTTATAACTCTCTAATTATGATAGTGAATATTAAAAAAAATAACAATTTATGTAAAAAAAGGTTTTTGAACTTCTGAATATTTTATAAATTTGCGATTCTTAATTAGAAGTTGTTTGAATTTTATTTTGAGCTTATTAGAGAGTTTTAAAAATTTATTTTTATTATCTCGTTGTAGAAAATAGTGCTCTATTATTAAAATAAGGATAATAAAAATTGCTTAAAAAGCGATTCAAAGATGCTTAAAAAAAGCGAGAAGCTCAAAATCAATTTAATAATGAAATTTAAATAACTTCATAGTGTTAAAAAAGCTATTTTTGATGAGTGAATTTAGTAAAATTAAGGTTTAATAAATAATTATTATGGATTCAAAAAAACTTATAGGATTAGCTATTTCTGTTGTGTTGACACTGATAGCATGGTTCTTACCTCTGGAAAGTTTCGGAATTCCGGGGTTGACTATTATTGAGCAACGTGTGATTGCGTTGTTTATTTTTGCTGCTTGTATGTGGATTTCAGAAGCAATTCCCATTTGGACTACATCAGTTTTGGTGTTGGTGTTTATGTTATTGACCACATCTGATAGTATGTTTAATTTTATGAAAGTTGACGATGCTTTATTTGGAACACCTATTAAAAATAAAGCACTTATGGCTTCATTTGCCGATCCAACCATTATGTTGTTTATGGGAGGTTTTGTATTGGCTATTACTGCTACCAAATATAAATTGGATGCTGCTTTGGCAAAGGTGATGTTGGCTCCTTTCGGAACTCGTTCGGAGATTGTGATGTTAGGATTTATTTTGGTTACAGCAGTCTTCTCTATGTTTATGAGTAATACAGCTACTGCTGCCATGATGTTGGCAATTTTAACTCCGGTATTATCTTCACTTCCAGCAGATGGAAAAGGTCGTATTGGTTTGGCTTTGTCTATTCCTATTGCGGCTAATGTGGGAGGAATCGGTACACCTATTGGTACTCCTCCGAATGCTATTGCTAAAGGTAACTTGGAAAATTTATTGGGTATCAATATTGGATTTGGAGATTGGGCAATGGTGATGATTCCTCTTGCCTTGGTTGTTTTGCTAATTATGTGGTTTGTCTTGATTAAGATGTTCCCATTCTCTCAAAAAAATATCAAGATTGAGATTGATGGTGAGTTTGAAAAGAGTCCTAAGGCCTACATTGTTTATATTACATTTGCATTAACAATTTTATTGTGGGTTACAGATAAATTGACAGGAGTTAATGCAAATGTGGTTGCGTTGATTCCTTTTGCAGTGTTCAGCGTTTGTGGAATCTTTACGAAGGAGGATTTACGCTTGATTGATTGGGATGTGCTTTGGTTGGTTGCCGGAGGTTTTGCATTGGGAATTGGTTTGGATAAGACCGGTTTGGCAGAGCATTTGGTTAACGCCATTCCATTTAATACGTGGTCTCCATTGGTTGTGATCGTTGGTTCCGGTTTGTTGTGTATAGTGATGTCCACCTTTATGTCTAACTCCGCAACTGCGGCTTTATTGATTCCAATCTTGGCAGCAGTTGGATCTGGAATGGAAGCAGAGTTGTTGCCATTTGGTGGAGCTAAAACATTGTTAATAGGATTGGCACTATCAGCATCGTTTGCGATGGCATTACCAATCAGTACTCCTCCAAATGCATTGGCATACGCAAAAGGCTTTATCCAGCAAAAGGATATGGCTATTGTAGGAATTATTGCAGGAGTTGTGGGTATGTTGTTAGGATATGTTGTTCTAGTGTTTGTAGGGAAAGCCGGTTTGCTATAATTAAAATGTAAAATGAAACATAAAGTAATAAACTTTAAAACATTAGTCACCGTTGTTCTTTTGGGAGCTTCGGTGGCTTCTTTATTTGCGGTAGATGTTAAAACTGTTCAGGATAGCATTGCCAATAATGAGATGAAAGAACCTATTAAAGAGGTGGTAGAAAATAAAAAAACAAAGTTTAAATTTTATGGTTTTGTTCGTAATTATTTTATTTACGATTCAAGACAAAACTATCAATCCAATGAGGGGTTGTACAATCAAATCCCCAAGGACCAAAATTTAAACGAATTAGGTGAAGATTTAAATGAGATATCTTCTTCAAAATTTTTAGCGATGACTTCTCGTTTAGGAGTTGATGTTTCGGGCATAAAAGCGTTTAATGCAGATTTGTCTGCTAAGATTGAGACTGATTTTTGTGGTTTCTCATCGAGTACAACTATGTTGAGAATACGTCAGGCGTACGTTAAAATGAAATGGGAAAAGAATGCATTGTTGATGGGTCAAACTTGGCATCCCATGTCAAGTGACTTGCCGGATGTGTTAGGCCTGGCATCTGGATCGCCTTTTCATCCATTCAGTAGAACCCCACAAATTCGTTATGATTTCTTGTTGTCGAAACTTCGTTTTACTTTGGCTGCATTATGGCAATTTCAATATAAATCTGTAGGTCCGGATGGGGCAGATGCAAAATATTTGAATCATTCCATTATGCCTGAGTTTTATGTTGGATTTGATTTCTCAAATAAAAAAGGATTTCAGATTGGAACCGGATTGGATATTGTTCGTCTAAGACCAAGAACAACTGCTTTGGAGTATTTTGTGTCCGGACAAGATACAACAGGAAAGGATATTTATTCCTCTTTTACCAAGAAGGTGGATGAAACATTCTTATCTACCTCTCCGGTATTGTTTTTAAATTATAAGAAAGAAAAATTCTTAATGAGATTTAGAGCAACTTATGCAAGAAGTGCAACACACTTAAACATGATGAGTGGGTATGGTGTAACCGGAATTGATGAAGAGACGGGTGTCAGAGAATATTCTCCGCTAAGAAGTTTATCATCTTGGATTAATTTTTCATACGGGAAAGATTTGAAATTTAATCTTTTCGGAGGTTACATAAAGAATTTCGGTATGGAAAAAGAATTGGTAAAAATTGTAAATCCGGATGGGAAATCTGAAAATTCTCTCTATACCCGTAGCAACGTGTCAAACATAGATTGCATCTATCGTATATCACCGGCAATTTCATATACTATGAAGAGAATGACTTTTGGAGTAGAGTATGAGTGGACTGCTGTTTCTTATGGAGATGGTTATAATGAATTTGTCGAAGTTGATGGTGTGCGGACAGTATCTAATCATCGTGTTTGTGGATTAATTCGCTACGCATGGTAAGGCTCTGATATATATTGTTGAAAACTTTTTTGATAGGTATATGGTATTTTTTTGTTATTATATACCTATCTTTGTTTTGTGCTGTTAGGTAAATAAATCATAATTGTATTATTCTGATTGATAGTAGATTGAGGATACTTGAGTGTAGAGATTTGGTTATGCAATTGGGTGGGATTAGGAGTGTCTCTTGTATATACCTTCTTGTTATAGCGCAGGTATAGATGGAAAGAAAAAAATAATAAAAGAAATAATAATGAGCGGTAATATTTTAATTGTAAAAAGAGATGGAAAGGTAGAGCCATTTTCTTTAGATAAGATAAAGAATGCTATTTCGAGAGCCTTTTTGTCCGTAGGAAGTTTTGCAACCCAAGAGATTTTGACAGATATATTGGGTCGTCTTAGTATTCACAATGGAATGAGTGTAGAGGAAATTCAAAATCAAGTTGAATTTTCGTTGATGAGTGAGCGTTATTTTTCGGTTGCTAAATCTTATATTTTGTATCGTCAAAAGCACACGGAAGATAGAGAGGTTAGAGATAAATTACAATTTTTGGTAGATTACTGTAATGCATCAAATTCTGCTTCCGGAAGTAAATACGATGCGAATGCGAATGTTGAGAATAAAAATATAGCAACATTGATTGGGGAGTTACCAAAATCAAATTTTATTCGTTTGAACCGACGTTTGTTGGTAGATCGTTTGAAGGATTTGTATGGGAAAGAGATTTCAGATAAATATTTGAATTTACTAAATTCTCATTTCATTTATAAAAATGACGAGACTAGTTTGGCCAACTATTGTGCAAGTATAACCATGTATCCATGGTTGATTGGTGGTACACTTTCGATTGGAGGGAATTCAAAGAAACCAACCAATTTAAAATCCTTCTGTGGTGGTTTTGTAAATATGGTCTTCATGGTATCAAGTATGTTGAGTGGAGCATGTGCTACTCCTGAATTTTTGATGTACATGAATTATTTTATTGGCAAGGAGTATGGTGTAGATTACTATAAAAATGTTGATAAGGTGGTGGATTTATCTATCCGTCAACGTACCCTGGATAAGGTTATTACCGACTCTTTTGAACAGATTGTTTATTCTATAAATCAGCCAACCGGAGCTCGTAATTTTCAAGCTGTTTTTTGGAATATTTCTTATTATGATAAGTATTATTTCAATAGTTTGTTTGAAAACTTTGTATTCCCAGATGGTTCTCGTCCGGATTGGGATTCATTGAATTGGCTTCAAAAGCGTTTTATGAAGTGGTTTAATGCCGAGAGAATGAAGACTGTTTTGACATTCCCTGTAGAAACAATGGCATTGTTAACGAAGGATGGAGATGCTGCAGATGAGGAGTATGGAGATTTTACTGCAGAGATGTATTCAGAAGGACACTCTTTCTTTACATACATCAGTGATAACGCTGATTCATTGAGTAGCTGTTGTCGATTAAGAAACGAAATTCAGGATAATGGTTTTTCCTATACGTTAGGTGCAGGTGGAGTTTCTACAGGCTCTAAGAGTGTGTTAACAGTCAATTTGAATCGTTGTGTACAATATGCAGTTAAGAATGGTATGCCTTATTTAACCTATTTGGAAGAGGTGGTTGATTTGGTACATAAGGTTCAGCTGGCTTACAATGATAATTTGAAAAATTTACAAGAGAAAGGTTTGTTGCCATTGTTTGATGCCGGTTATATCAATTTGTCTCGTCAATATTTGACTATTGGAGTAAATGGATTGGTAGAAGCTGCTGAATTTTTGGGTATTGCTATTAAAGATTCTAAGGAGTATGTTACTTTCGTGCAAAACGTTCTTGGCTTAATAGAAAAGTATAACAAAAAATATAGAGCCAAAGATGTTATGTTTAACTGTGAAATGATTCCTGCAGAGAATGTTGGTGTTAAGCATGCTAAGTGGGATAGAGAAGATGGTTATTTGGTTCCAAGAGATTGTTATAATAGTTATTTTTATATCGTGGAAGATACCTCTTTGAATGTTGTGGATAAGTTCCGTTTACATGGAAGTAAATACATTGAACATCTTACCGGAGGTTCTGCTTTGCACATGAATTTGGAAGATCACTTATCTAAAGAACAGTACAGACATCTATTGCGAGTTGCAGCAAAAGAGGGTTGTAATTATTTTACTTATAATATTCCTAATACGGTTTGCAATGATTGTGGAACAATTGACAAAAGGTATTTGAAAGAGTGTCCTTCTTGTCAGAGCAAAAATTTGGATTATTTGACTCGTGTTATCGGTTACATGAAGCGGGTAAGTAATTTCTCTGAACCTCGTCAAGAAGAGGCTGCTCGCAGGTTTTATGCAAAATTCAACGAACCGGCATGTTGAAATTTGTAGATTATGATATCGTTTTTCAGGAGATTCCTGATGAGGTAACTTTGGCAATCAATATTTCCAATTGCCCTAATCGGTGTATTGGTTGCCATAGTCCCTTTTTATGGGATGATGTAGGTGTTGAGTTGAACTCTGAAGCGTTGAAGTTATTGTTGGATAAGTATGGTAGTGCTGCAACATGTCTCTGTTTTATGGGTGGAGATGGTGATGTCGAAGCCTTGTTTTCTCTGGCAATGTGGCTCAGAGAGAATAGTGTGCTAAAAATTGGATGGTACTCAGGTAAGGAGCAATTGCCTGCTAAATTTAATCCAAAGTTGTTTGATTATGTGAAAATAGGTCCATATATCGAAGAGTTTGGAAACTTAAAATCTCCTAAAACGAATCAACGCCTCTATAAAATAAATTATGAGGGAGAGTTTGAGGATATTACTCATCGTTTTTGGAAAGAAATTTAAGGTGGGTTTATAAATTCATTTCAAGGAATTTTTGAATTTATTTCGAGTAAATTTCAGAGCGAAAGAAGGGAGTAGTGAGGGTATTGTGACCGGCTGACAATCAATAAGTTGCCGAGTTAAAACCAACAACTTTCTAAAAGTTTATCAACCCATGATTTCTACTTTTTTAATTAAGTTGTTTTTTTTTATTAATGTAGATGTTGTAACTATTTCTAAAAGAAAGTACGTCAGAATAGAATTTTTTTATAGCCTATTCTGACGCATTTTTTTATGTAGAAATTACTTTAGTTAGAATATACGAGATTGTCTATGCAAACATAAGTTGGTGTTAGGATACCATATTCATTTTTATCTGAAGAATCAAATGTTATGATAATTTTATTTACAATGCCCAATGAACTAATATCAAACATTGTCCATTCATCGCATATATATGATTTCCCATCTCTAAAATCAGCAAGGTAGAAAGTGCAATCATTTGTTATGTTCCCCTTTGCATCATATCCGGTAAATGTCACTGAGAAATAGTCTCCATCACTAAATTTTGTACATTGATTAAAATCTCCATCGTCTCCTTTGCTAATAGCCAAGTAGGAGTAGGTTGTATTATTTAGGCGAAGACTATGAACTTGTTTTTCTCTTCCCTCCATAAAGTTCATTACAGCATTGTTGGATGCCACCATGAAATTTTTTGAAAGAGTAGCTCCTGATTCAGCATACACACTATATACATTACTGGAGCCGCTGGTGACAGTGTCTGTCAAAGAGGAACAAACAAATCCGTTCCAAGATGACCACTCTTGAGTAAAGAGATTATGGAAAATTAATTCTCCGCAGTGGAACTCATTATAATAATTTGTTACCAGAGTGCCGTAATAGTACTCTTTTACCTTTTTCCCTGTTAGGTCAGAACCATTCCAATAGCCTTGGGATGATAATTCAATATTTTCAAAAGTGATAGTAAATCTGTCTTTTTGATGTTCGTCATCCTCTTCTTTTTCGCAAGAAACAAACAGTGCCGGGATAATCAATAGGATCCAACACAATAAATTAAAATAGCTCTTTTTCATACTCTCTTTATTTTTTTAGATTATTAGTTACATGATGTAACTCGAGAATAAGATAGGGATTAGGCGATTCTACAGCGCCCTAATAATAAAGAAAATCCTCTTATTCCCGAGAGTCTTTAATTTTGTTCATGTAGGTAGGTATTCTGACTTATCCCATTTTATTCACCTTCCCATGAAACACACAGTGGTATAACGAATAAAACTTTAGGAGGGATTTACAGCAGCGGGTACTGTTCTTGATTCTCACAAGATTCCCTTTTGATTTTCGAGTTACACTTGAAAATGCCTACAGAACTTTAGCGAAGTTATGAATAATAATATTACGAAACAATTCTTACAATGAAAATTTTAGTATCACACCGTTATTTTTTTTCACTTTTATAGGGAAAGGTGTTTCTGAAGAGAATAATTGTTTCCCTGATTTATTCGTAAGAAGATCTGTATATTTTCTTTCTTGATTATTTTCTATTCCCAACAATTCAAAAGCATGAACCGGGAGATTGATTTGCAGAGAAACGTCAAAATCATCAAAGTTAGAAACGATCAGAATAAGTTCATTTTCTTTTTTTCGCAAATAGGCATATTGTTTGATTGTATTGAAAAACGGATTGTTAAAGTTTACATATTGCAAGTCGAAGAAGTTACCTTTGCCTATTGCTTTTTCATTTTTGCAAATATTCAACAATTTCGCATAAAACTGTTGCAAAGTAATTTCACCTTTTTTTAGTTCACCTGATAACCATCTTTGTACAGTTGGTATTGCTGCGTAGTCAAAGATGGTTGTTTTTCCATCATCACCACTAAATCCCTTTTCACCTTTTGCCTCTTCACCAAATTCTTGACCATTATATATCATGACTGCACCGGTGTTAAGAGTGGCAGCGATTATCATTGCCGGTATTCCTTTTTCCGCTTTACCTGCAAAAAATGGTGAGGCAATTCTCTGTTCGTCATGATTTTCTAAAAAATTCAATATATGATCCTCTATGCCGTCCAGCTGTTGCCAAATTCCTGTTATATCGTGGCAGGCACCTTCGTTTCGCATGATTTCTCTCAATTTGTCGTACAAGCCTACTTTGTCGTACAAGTAATCAAATTTTCCATCAAAGATGTATTGTCGATATTGATTGGGATTATATGTTTCTGCTATAAAGACGATGTTAGGATAGCTCTCTTTGATGATAGGAATAACCCAAGCCCAAAATGCTACCGGTACCATTTCTGCCATATCACACCTGAAACCATCTACTTTTTTACTACACCAAAATAGTAATATATCCCTCATTTTCAACCAAGTATTGGGAATAGGAGAGAAGTCATGGTATTGATTGTTTTTATAGTCGATGCCATAATTAAGTTTTACTGTCTCATACCATTCATATATACCGGGGTTGTTGGCGAAATAGTTATTACCAGTTGCTTTACAAGGTGTTTCTGAGTAAGGTTTTTCTGCTCCCCCTAGCATATCAAATCTTCCTTCTAAAGACTCATTTACTAAGTAGTAAAAGTTATTTTGATTGAAAAAGAATACCTCTTTTACATCTTCTTCTCCTAAATCTTTTACATTTTTAGGTTTTGCATCGGAGTAATATTCTCTTGCAACGTGATTGGGAACAAAATCTATTATTGCTTTTAGGCCCTCTTTATGGGTACGATTTATAAGAGCCTCAAATTCCTTCATTCGTTTTTTGACATCGCAAGCCAAATCGGGATCTATATCGTAGTAATCCTTTATTGCGTACGGAGAACCTGCTTTCCCTTTTACAATAGCAGGGTGGTCTTTTTTGATACCATACGATGAGTAGTCAGTTTGAGTTGCATGTTCGATTACACCTGTGTACCAAATGTGGGTTGCCCCTAACTCTTTTATTTGTTTTAATCGTTCATTGGTAAAATCGTTAAGTTTTCCGCAACCATTTTCCTCTATCGAACCATTAAAAACTTGTTTCTTTTTTGTATTACCAAATAATCTTGGCAGTACTTGGTATATTAATATTTTCTCCATTTTCTTAGAAATATATAGTTATTACAAGTAGGTTGATGTCTAAATATTAACGAATCTAACATCAACAAATTCCAAAAATAGATTTTATATTCTTAATTAACTATTTATTTAGTAAATATTTACAATAATTAAGAATATCAAAACAAAAGTCGGATTTTAGAAGCTATTTAAATTTTATTTAAAAAAAAATTTAGAGTTTCACTCTCTTATTTTCGGCATCTTTGAGATTCTTTTTAACCTATTTTTATTCTCCTTTTTTGATAATAGTCCACTATTTTCTGCAAAAGAAGAGTAAAAATAGATTTAAAAATCTCTCTCAAATATGCTCGAAAT
>JAGBVI010000005.1 GCA_017630395.1 Paludibacteraceae bacterium | reverse complement strand
TTCGGTAATTTTTGATTTCTTTCGGCAATTTGCTGCTTGTCAGTCGGTCACAGTGCTCGCACTGCTCCTTCCTTTCGCACGGCAATTTACTCGAAATAAATTCAAAAATTCCTCGAAATGAATTTATAGAACCCACCTAAAGAATCTCAAAGATGCCGAAAATAAGAGAGTGAAACTCTAAAATATTTTTTAATAATAAAATTTAAACAGCTTTT
The DNA here is from genome assembly GCA_017630395.1 of Paludibacteraceae bacterium. Lineage (GTDB taxonomy): Bacteria > Bacteroidota > Bacteroidia > Bacteroidales > Paludibacteraceae > UBA1181. The sequence continues at coordinate 143,736 of JAGBVI010000005.1, read as the reverse complement.
TAAGCTCGCTTAGATAAGTTGAATAGGAGTTTTAAAATTCCAGCAAAGGGTAGTTGTTGTACTCGTGATGATGCTTATATTGTTATAACTGCTTTAAAATTAGTAGAATAATTAAATTATATGTTGAAAAACCCTAAAATTTAACATAATAATTGAAAAATAAATTATTAATTTAACTATCTTTGTTTGTAGAAAGTTAGAACCTTAAACAGATAAAATATGAAAAAGATTTTTTTACACATTATTATGGTAGCTCTATCCTTGCTTGGTGCTTTGACAATAAGTGCTGAAGAACGTACTTTTATTGTGGATGGAGTTGAACGTTATTATCAAATTTTCTATCCTAAGGAGTATTCTGTTACTAATGAAACCCCTTATGATTTGCTTTTTATTATGCATCCAAACGGATTTACTGTAGATGATTTTGTTAGTATCTCTAATCCTCAGGCAATTAGTGATATTAACAATGTAATTGTTGTTTATCCTCAAGCTTTGGATGAGCAAAATGAAGAGATTCAAAAGTTATTTTCAACTTTATCACTTGCAGGGATAGATGTTCCTGGATTCGCAACTACTGCGGTTTGGAATTCCGGGGCAAGTGTAAATGCAGATTTTTTGAAAGATATGGCTGGGAATTATGGTGCTATGTTAAGTCTGCTTATTCCTAATACTATGTCAAAGGGAAAAATGGTATTTAATGAAAATGTTGATGATGTAAAGTTTATTGACGAATTGGTAAATGCACTTGTTGCTAACGAAAATGCTAATAAAGATGGCCTTTATATGGCAGGTGCATCAATGGGAGGTGCCATGACCTATCGTTATGGTTTTACAGGCGGAAATCCGGTTAAGGGTATCGCTGTTGTAAATGGTTTTGTAGGTAAAGAGATTGCAATTCCTGAAAAAATTACTTTCCCGATATGTGTTTTTCATAGTGCGGCAGATTCTACTGTTAAATATGATGGCGGCCCTATCAATGATGGAATTCAAACAATTGTTCAAACTTTTGTTAAGAATAGTGGTTTTAGCGGAGAAAGCAAAGTGATGCAGATTGAGGATATTGCAGCCGATGGAAATACGATTGAGAAAACAATTTACGACGATGGAACTCACCCTAAGATTCATTTGTTTAAATCGGATAATGCTACTCATGCCGATATTTTTGTGTCAGATTATGTTAGTGGTCCTAATGATATTGATCATATTTTCGAGTGTGGACGATTCTTTTGGGGTGATAAATTTGGTTTAGATGTGGAGGCTATAGAGAGTGAACAAGTGATCGCCTTGTCTCCTAACCCGGCAATAGATTACATCTATCTATCTGAAATGGGAGAGTATGAAATCTTTTCTTTGCAGGGAACTTTAATTTTAAAAGGAATTTGTGATGGGACTTCTATTGATGTAAGTAGTTTGTTATCAGGTGATTATATTTTAAATGTGGCTACTCCTAAAGGCGTTAAAGTAGGGAAACTGATCAAAAAGTAATAAGAAAGATTGTTTTCTGTTTTTAAGAATTAAGGAAATAATTATCTTTGTGAGAAAATTTGAAGTAATAGATTTTTAATTTTGAAATATTATGCAATTAATTGACAATTTTAATTTTGCCGGCAAGAAGGCAATCGTACGTGTGGACTTTAATGTTCCATTGAACAAAGAGACAGGAGAAGTGAGTGATGATACTCGTATCCGTGGTGCACTTCCAACTATCAAAAAAATTATTGCTGATGGCGGTTCTGCTATTTTAATGTCTCACATGGGACGTCCAAAACAAAATCCGGATCCAAAATTCTCTTTGAAACAAATTATCTCTGCGATTGAGAAAAATTTAGGACAATCTATCCAATTCTGCGATGATTGCATGAAAGCAGACGAACAAGCAGCTGCTTTGAAGCCAGGTGAAGTTTTGCTATTGGAAAACCTTCGTTTCTATGAGGAAGAAGAAGGTAAACCTCGCGGTGAATTTGCTTCTGATGAAGAGAAAAAAGCTGCAAAAAATGCGTTGAAAGAGAAACAAAAAGATTTTGCTAAGAAATTGGCTTCTTATGCTGATGTATATGTAAATGATGCTTTTGGAACTGCACACCGTGCTCATGGTTCAACTGCTGTTATTGCTGATTACTTCGATGAGCCTAATAAGATGTTTGGATTCTTGATTAATAACGAGTTGAAAGCAATGGATAAGGTGTTGAATGAAGCTCAAAAACCATTCACCGCAATTATGGGTGGTGCAAAGGTTTCTGATAAAATCATGATTATCGAAAACTTGCTTGATCGTGTTGATAACTTGATTATCGGTGGTGGTATGACTTATACTTTCATCAAAGCTCAAGGTGGTCAAATTGGTAACTCTCTTTGTGAGGAGGATAAATTGGATCTTGCTTTAGAAGTTTTGAAGAAGGCTGAAGCTAAAGGTGTGAAAGTATTTTTGCCTACTGATGCTGTTAATGCAGATAAGTTCGATAAAGATGCTAACACTAATACATCTAAAACAAATGAAACTCCAGAAGGTTGGATGGGATTGGATATCGCTGATGAAACAATCAAAACTTTCAGTGATGTTATTTCAAACTCTAAAACAGTTCTTTGGAATGGTCCAATGGGTGTGTTTGAATTTGATAAGTTTGCCAAAGGTACTTCTGCCGTTGCTCAAGCTGTAGCAAAAGCTACTCAAGAAAATGGTGCATTTACTTTGATTGGTGGTGGTGACTCTGTTGCTGCAATCAATAAAAATAAGTTGGCTGACAAAGTTAGCTACGTTTCTACTGGTGGTGGTGCTATGTTGGAATACATGGAAGGTAAAGTTCTTCCTGGTATCAAAGCTATCCGTGGAAAATAATTTTCAAAATAGTTTATAGAATTATTGAAGAGGTTGTGTTGAATATTTATTTTTTTCGCAACCTCTTTATTTTTTTTTGGGATTGACATCTAATCTTAAGGAATTTTTTTATGCCTTACCTTGGTAAGGTGATATTTTATAATTAATCATTGTACCCGTTTTTTGGGAATAAAATTTATTTGTATGAAAAAGTATATTGCAGAAATGATTGGAACAATGGTACTTGTCCTAATGGGTTGTGGTGTTGCAGTTAGTCTTAATTGTGGTGTTGATACTGCATCAGTTGTTGGAACCGCTTTGGCATTTGGTTTGGCTGTAGTGGCTATGGCTTATACTATCGGAGGAATTAGTGGATGTCATATTAATCCGGCTATTACATTGGGCTGTTTGTTATCAGGAAGAATGAAGGCTAAAGAAGCGGGTATGTACATGGTATTTCAAGTTATTGGTGCTTTCCTTGGTTCTGCTATTTTGTATGCTTTGACAGCTAATAGCGGGTTGGAAGGTACTGGTGCTAATACTTGTCAAGCCGGAGTAAGCGTTGTGGGAGGACTGATTGCTGAAATCGTCTTTACATTTATTTTTGTGTTGGTTGTTCTTGGTACTACTGATGCTAAAAAAGGAGCTGGTAACTTTGCCGGTTTGGCAATTGGTCTAAGCCTTGTTTTAGTTCACTTGGTATGTATTGCTTATACCGGAACTTCCGTTAATCCTGCTCGTAGTATTGCTCCTGCTCTATTTCAAGGTGGCGCTGCATTAAGTCAACTTTGGATTTTTATCGTGGGTCCTTTCGTTGGTGCTGCTTTAAGTGCTTTTGTTTGGAAATTTGTTGCAAGTGAAGATTAATTAGTTTAGTCTCTTTTTTGAATCAGTGTCAGAATTTGTCTGTGTGCAAATTCTGGCACTTTTGTTTTTGTTTTGTTTGCATATTTAATTATATCGCAAAACAATGTTTTTTAACATAAAAAACATAATTGTTTTGAAAAAATATTTTTAACTTTGCCGCGAAATTAATGGTTTAGTTTGTTCCTATTATTGTTAAATGTGATTTTTATGAAAAGAAAAATTAAAGGAATTTTTACGTGTTTGCAAAGATTGTTTAACGTAAATGAAAATGGCAACATGAATTTAAATGATGAGTTTTGTGAGAGATTTGTTTGGATGGCTTGTGATGATGATGCCTTTGAGGGTGCAGAATCTTTTGATTTGTTTGATGCCTAATTTTGCATCAAATTTTATTTTTTTTATAGGTGGAAGCATTGGACAATTTTTATTTGCAATGCCCCACCATACAGATATCTAGGAAAATTAAGTGTTTTATTTGTTAATATCTGATAATTAGATTTTTACACTTTGTTTTGTTTGGTTTTTGCATCGATATTTATAGTCGTTTTGCTCGGATTTTTACGATTTTTAGTTGGATAATCCTATTTCAGTTGCTTGTTTGGGGATACTTTTGTATCGTGATTATTTTCAAAAATAATGACTTTGAAGAAGATAAAATGAATACTAATTTATATAACCAATGAAAAGCAAAAAATTATTTACAATGAAGTTTCTTTTATTACAACTTTTATTGTTCTGTTCTGCCATTCTATTCAGTGCAGATTTATCTTCTTATTTTAGTGGAGTGAATCCTACAAAGGGGTATAAAGCTCAATCGGCTCATAATCCGATGATGACTCAGCGTTTTGGTGCAGACCCTTATGCAATGGTTTACAATGATGAAGTTTTCGTGTACATGACGAATGATGTTTATGAATACGATGGAAATGGAAATTTAACAACCAATTCGTATGGTAAAATTAATACCATCAATTGTATTTCTTCAAAGGATATGGTCAATTGGACCGATCATGGCAGTATGAATATAGCAGGGCGAAATAATAGTGCAGGGGCAGCCAAGTGGGCTACTTGTTCTTGGGCTCCTTCTGCTATGCATGCAAAGGTGAATGGCAAGGATAAATTTTTCTTGTATTTCGCTAATAATGGTAGTGGTATTGGTGTCGTTACAAGTGATACCCCATACGGACCTTGGGTGGATCCAATCGGAAGAGAATTAATTTCTCGTAATACCCCGAATTGTGCCAACGTAACATGGCTCTTTGATCCTGCTGTTTTGATGGATGATGATGGCTCTGCTTATCTCTATTTTGGTGGAGGTGTGCCTACCGGTAAACAAGCAGACCCAGGTACAGCTCGTGTAGTGAAATTGGGTAGTGATTATACTAGCATTGTTGGAACTCCAACAGCCATAAATCCTCCCTATTTATTTGAGGATGCAGGCGCAAACAAAATCGCAGGTAAGTATATCTATAGTTATTGCTCAAATTGGAATTGTACGGGTAATCCAATGAGTAATGCTCAAATTTGTTATATGACAAGTAATTCTCCGTTAGGCCCCTTTACTTATTCTGGTATGGTCTTTAAAAATCCGGGGACCTTCTTCCCCGGAAGTTCGGGAAATAACCATCATGCGATTTTTGAATTCAAAGGGCAGTGGTATATTACCTATCATGCTATGGTTCTCCAAAATAGCATGGGAATCAGTGGCGGGTATCGGTCTAGTCATATAGATTATATTCCTGTTAACACGTCAAATGGAACAATTTCTCAAGCAACAGGTACAACGGCCGGTGTTAAACAAGTTCAATATCTAAATCCGTTTGAACGGACAGAGGCCGAAACAATGGCATGGATGGGGGGTGTTAATACTCGATATGGAGGCTCAAATATGATTGTTAATGAGATTCATAAAGGGGATTGGATAGGTCTTTCCGGTGTTGATTTTGGTGAAGGAGCTACTACGTTTACTGCTAACGTATCTTCTACATCTGGTAATGTTGCTATCAAAATCTGTAAAGATAAGGTGGATGGTGAGGTAATCGGATACATGGAAGTCCCTAATACCGGAGGTGCTTTGAAAGAGGTTTCTGCCAAATTGGATAAGGCTATTTCTGGTGTTCATGATTTGTTCTTTGTTTTTTCTGGAAGTTTTGAATTCGACTATTGGATGTTCAAAACTGCAGATGTAACGTTAGAGGCTTCTGAAGTTGATTTGGAGGCTCCTGCAACTCTTACTTTAACAGCGAAATCAACAGAGAGTAATATTGCAAAAATTGATTTCTACCAAGATGATGTTAAGATTGGATCTTCATTTAATGCTCCATATACTTGTGATGTCAAAGATTTAAAAGAGGGCAAATATGCCTTCTATGCGATAATGATTGATAAAAATGGTAAAGAGTATGAGACGCCTGCCGTTGAAGTGAAGGTTCGTCTTGCTCAAGGCCCATACGAGGGAATTGCTCAAACACTTCCTGGTGTATTGGAGGTAGAACGTTACGATGTTGGTGGGGAAGGTTATGCTTATAAAGATAGTGAAGCAGAAAATCAAGGTGGTGTATTTCGTGCTGACGAAGGTGTTGACCTTGATGTGAATGCCGATGGTGGACATGTTTTAGGTTGGACTATGAGCGATGAATGGGTTGAGTATACTATAAATGTTTTGGAGAATGATCAGTATAATTTTGTAGCTTCTGTAGCTTCCGGGTTGGATGGTTCTTCTTTCAGATTGTATTGTGACGATAAAGATATTACAGGAGAAATAGCTGTCCCAAATACAGAAGACTGGGGTACTTATACTACAATTTCTGGTACAACTGCTGCTTTGACTAAAGGAAAACATATATTGAAATTATTGATAGAAAATTCTTATTGTAACATCGATAAAATTGTTTTTACTGCTAAAACAAAACCGATAGAGATTGAATTTACTTCACCTAATGTTGATACAGAGGTTATAGCTGGTGATAATTTCGAGGTGTCGTGGAAGTCTTCTGAGGAAACCGGCGAACTTTACAGCTTGAATTGGGTGAGTGAAGAGGGTGAATCTATGATTTTGAAACAAGGTGTTGCCTCTTCCGGGACCTACAAAGCTATTATTCCGGATAATTTTGCTGGTCAAAGTGGATATTATACGTTGTCTCAGGTTACAGGAGGTTTAATTCCTTCTGATTTTGATGGTGAGTCTCATATTGTCAATAATCCATTAATTTGGGCTGATGTTCCTGATGTTTCTGTTATTCGTGTTGGGGATACTTATTACATGGTTAGCACTACTATGCACATGAGTCCGGGTGTACCGATTATGGCTTCTAAGGATTTGGCTCGTTGGAGGACTATTAATTATGCCTATCAAACTTTGGATAACGGAGATGCTATCTCTATGAATGGAGGTAAAAATGCTTATGGGAAAGGTTCCTGGGCTAGCAGTATTAAGTATCATAATGGTGCTTGGTATGTTTTAACTCCTTCTTATACTACAGGGAAAACTCATATTTATAAAACAACTGATATCGAGTCCGGGAAGTGGCAAACCGCTACATTGCCATTCTATCATGATCCATCTTTGTTATTTGATGATGATGGTCGGGTATATGTAGTGTACGGTTCTGGAAATATCAGTATTATAGAATTGTCTTCTGATGCTATGTCGGTTAAGTCCGGTGCTACGTCCAATGTCTTGCTTAAATCTCCGGCATCTATCGCAGGAAGTGATTTTTATGTTGAATGCGAAGGTGCGCAAATTATGAAGAAGGGCGATTACTATTATGTGTTCTTGATTTCATGGCCTGCAGGTAAGTGCCGAACAGTTCTTTGTTATCGTTCAAAATCGTTGACTGGAACTTTTGAAGGTAAAGTTTTATTGCAGGACAATGGTGTAGCTCAAGGTAGAATTTTTGATACTCCAGAGGGGGATTGGTATGGAATGTTCTTCCGTGATAATGGTTCGGTTGGGCGTATTCCTTATTTGACTCCTGTTTCTTGGAGTAGCGATTGGCCGGTGTTGGGCAATAATGGTAAAGTTCCTTCTACGTTGCAATTGTCGGCAAGTCAAGAAGAGGGGTATGGAATGGTAACTTCAGATGAGTTTGAAAGTGATAAATTGCCTTTGGAATGGCAATGGAATCATAATCCTGTTAAAGAGTATTGGTCCATTGATAATGGTGCTTTAAGATTAACAAATGGTAGGGTAGATGCTAATTTGGTTAGTACTCAAAATACTCTAACGCAGAGAACTTTTGGTCCGAAATGTTCCGCTTGGACTAAAGTTAATACCTATGGAATGAAAAATGGTGATTATGCAGGATTGTGTGCCCTTCAAGATTTATATGGATTTGTAGCTGTAAAAATGAATAATGGTTCTAAATCAATCGTGATGGTAAATAATGGAAGTGGTTCTGCGTCAGAAGTAGAAAGTGTTCCGTTGTCGCAGGAGAGTGTTTGGTTGCGTATTGATATGGACTTTACAAATCAAACGGATAAGGCTACGTTCTATTATAGTTTGGATGGTGATAGTTGGAAAGCTATTGGTAATACACTCTCTATGAAGTATGAGTTGACTCACTTTATGGGGTATCGTTATGGCTTGTTTAATTATGGAACAAAAGCTACAGGGGGATATGTTGATTTCGACTTCTTTAAAATTGGTAAAAATATTCAAACTCCTATTTATTTGAATAAATCAGGAGTAGAGAATGTTGTGGCTGAAAGTGTAACAATTACTATACAACAAAAATCAACAACTTATGTGCATGAAAATTCTTCTGTTGAATGCAAAGTATCTCCAAATCCGGCAACTGAGTATATCAAAGTAACCGGTATGGATAATTTGTTGAAAATGGAATTGTTAGACTTAAATGGTGTGGTAATCTCTTCATCTGAAACGGATGAAATGGATATACCTGCCTCACTATCAGGAAAATTCTTACTTCGTATTTATGATATAAATTTGAATATTGTAGTTCAAAAAGTTATTGTGAAATAATGGTATCATAAAATGTTTTTTTTGGGAAGTGAGGTGCCAGTGATGGTATCTCACTTATTTTTTTTCTACGACAACTTTTTAGTTTTTCTTTTTTTTGTTTTTAATTTTTTTTATATATACTTTTACGCGGTTTTCAAATTGTTGAATCTTTAAAATCATTATTATAAACGGTTTATGAAGACATTTATATTACGTAGCCACCTATTTTTTGCTTTAATTTTATTTTCAGTACCAATAGTATTAATGGGTCAACAGCAGGATTTTTCTGCTTATCTCTTTGCCTATTTTAAGGGTGAGGGATTGGCTCAAGGCGAGCAAATTTATTTTGCCATCAGTCGTGATGGATTAAATTGGACCGACTTAAATGAAGGGAAACCGGTGCTAACTTCCTCTTTGGGTGAAAAAGGGGTAAGAGATCCTTTTATTATGCGCTCGGCAGATGGAAGTAAGTTTTTTGTAATTGCCACAGATTTGAAGATTTATGGGAATAATGATTGGACAGCTGCTCAAACAACAGGTAGTCAGTCTGTTATGATATGGGAGTCTTCAGACTTGGTGAATTGGTCGGAACAGAGAATGTGTCATGTAGCACCTCGTGGTGCGGGTTGCACTTGGGCGCCGGAAGCTTTTTATGACGAAGAAAATGAAGAGTATATTCTTTTTTGGTCTTCTAAAATTCCTGGAAATCAGTCGGTCTCTAATAATGATAATACACATAGAGTCTATTATTGTACAACAAAGGATTTTCGCTCTTTTTCAGATACGAAAGTTTGGATAGAATTAAGAAATTCTTCCAATCAGGCAATTAGTGTTATAGATGCCACTGCAATAAAGGTGGGAGATACCTACTATAGGTTTAAGAAAAATGAGGCAACTCATGCTCATAAGCAAGGTTTTCCTACGTCTGGGAAGTATATTATCATGGAGAAATCGTCATCGTTATTGGGGAATTGGAGTGAAATCCGTTCGGATATGAGTCAGATTGCTTATGTGGAAGGACCAACTTGTTTCAAGTTTAATGGAGAGGATAAGTGGTGTCTTTTCTTGGATGATTTTGGTGGGAAAGGTTATTATCCACTTGTTACAACAGATTTAAATTCAGGTCAATTTACTCAATTAAGCTCAGACCAATATTCTCTCCCATCAGTAATGAGACATGGTTCTGTTGTAAGTATTACAGAGCAGGAGTATATGAATCTTTTAGCGAAATATGCTCCTTCTAAGGTTAGTTCTGCTCGCATAAATCCTGCTACTCCTCAGCAAAATTTAGAGGGGTGGGGAGTATCTCTTTGTTGGTGGGCTAATATGTGTGGAAAGTGGAGTGATGATAAAATTGATAAACTGGTACATCTCTTGGTGGATAAGGATAAGTTAAATTATAATATTTTTCGCTACAATATTGGAGGTGGAGACCATCCCTCTCACTACAATGGTCACATGTGTAATGGGAAAGGGAAACGGGCTGAAATGGAGGGGTTCTTGCCTTCTGAAGGAGCTGCATATAATTGGTCTGCGGATGAAGGTCAGCGAAAGATTATGTTGAAAATAAAGGAGTTGAGGCCTGATGCTGTTTTTGAGGCATTTTCTAATTCGCCTCCCTATTGGATGACCTACAGTGGTTGTTCTGCCGGAAATACCGATGCCGGTAAGGATAATTTAAGGCCGGAGTATTATTCTCAATTCTGTGATTATTTGATTAATGTTTGCAAGCATTATAAAGAGGTTTATGGAATTGAATTTAAGACGTTAGATCCATTTAATGAACCAAACACCAATTATTGGGGTGCTAATGGTGGACAAGAGGGGTGTCATTTTGACCCTGAGTCTCAGGTTAATTTGTTGCGAGTTCTTTATCCTAAGTTAAAAGCTTCCGGACTTAATACCGTTATTTCTGCTTGTGATGAGACCAGTGTTACAACTGCCATCGGCGAATTGCAACTATATAAGTCAGAAGGGGATATCGTGCCTATGTTGGGTCAGTTTAATGTGCATACGTATGGTGGTTCTGTTATGGATAAAGCAAATCTGAAAGATTTAGTGCATGAACTTAAATTACCACTATGGATGTCTGAAACCGGTGCCGGAGGAACAGGGATAGCCGGAAATTTAGCTATGGCTCAAAGAATGTTTGACGACCTTAATTACTTGATTCCTCAAGCATGGATAGATTGGCAATTTGTGGAAGAAGGCAATGATCAATGGTGCTTGGTGAAAGGGAATTTTTCTGCTCAAACATATGAGATAATCAAAAATTTCTACATCCGTATGCAAGTATCTCGTTTTATTAAGCAGGGTTATACTTTCCTAATGACTGGTAGAAATGATTTGTTGGCAGCTTTGAGTCCAGAACAAGATGAGGTGGTTTTGGTGATGCTGAACACTACAACAGATGAAAAACTATTCTTCATCGACCTTTCCTTGTTCACGGGATTAAATAATGCTAATGCTTCTTTATACCTGACGAACAGACAAGAAAATTGTAGCGAGGCGACAGATTTTTCAATAGAGAATGGTCAGCTTTCTTACCAAATGGGTGGTGAGGAGATTGCTACAATTGTTATTCCTGTTGAGGGAAGCAAAGGAATTGATCCTTTTATGGATGAGATGCCCTATTTGATTGTCCCTCGTAGTTGTCCTTATCCAATGTCGCTTTCCGGTAATTCTTTGTCTTTATCTTCGTTCTGTGCAATGGATACGATGCAAAGGTGGTATTTTGATAAGTTAGAAGGCGGAAATTATGCAATTTATACGCTTCGAGATGGTAAAAAAATGGCTATTACTGATAATGGCTCATATTGGCCTGAAATGTTAGAATTGACTGGCGATATCAATCAACAATTTGCTATCCTTTCTTTAGGTGAAAATTGTTTCAAAATCAGTTCCGTTTCCAACGATAAATTATTTGATTTAGAGGGTGTGAATACCTCTATTGGTACCAATGTGGGATTGTGGAAGGGTGATGCAACAGGTGCAAACGCTCATAGAGAATGGAGAATATTATCTTTCCCATATTCTCAGAGTGATTATGGAGAAGAAGAGGTGGATATCCCGATAGTTCAGATGAATGATTCTCTCTGTTTTGTTTCTGAATTTGCTAAACTTAGCGTTATAAAATTTGTGGAGGGACTCTTCGCCTACGAGGTATATAGAGTGGATGGTACATTACTCATGCGTGGTGAAGACGTCGCAGATTGGATAGATATTCCGTTGTCTTCAGGAATATATGTTATTAAATACGAATTAGCAGGAAAGGTTGCTTCTCAAAAAGTTCTTGTAAAGTAAAAAGTAGAAAAAAGAAAGGTTGTTTTTTTACTCTCTTTGGCTATAAGAAGTTTTTTTGACAACTTCTAAAATAGGATAAAAAAAGTGTGCCGAAATCAATATGGTTTTCAGCACACTTTTTATTTGTTGAATAGGTCTATTATCTAGTAAAAGTTAATAATTTACCTTTTTGTGAATCATCAATTTTCCCTTCATCGTAAACCAATTTCCCATTTACAAAAGTTTTACAAACCTTATAATTTAGAGTGGCACCCTCCATAGGAGACCAACCACATTTATATTCTAAATCTTTTTGTTCTACAGTGTATTGGTAATTGGGTTCAATCAATACTAAATCAGCAAAAAATCCTTTGCGAATAAATCCTCTTTTTTCGATATTGAAAATTTTTGCCGGATTATGGCACATTTTTTCAACGACTTGTTCGCGAGTAAAATTCCCTTTTTTAGCTAAATTCAACATCATCGGCAAAGAGTGTTGAATGGATGGGAATCCGGATACAGCTTGCAAACAATCACCCTCTTTCTCAGATAGTAGGTGAGGGGCGTGGTCAGTTGCAACGGTATCAATATATCCCATTTCAATTGCTTTCAACAAATTGACGCGACTCTTTTCCTTTTTGATAGCAGGGTTACATTTGATTTTTGCATTAAGACGTTCGTAGTCATTGTCATCAAACCAAAGATAACCAACGCAAGTCTCTGCAGTAATCTTTTTTTCTGTTGCAGGTTTGTTACTGAATAATGCCAACTCTTTTGCGGTTGTTAAGTGCAGTACGTGTAATCTAGTTCCATATCTTGTAGCTAAATCAATTGCCTTAGAAGTTGATTTGTAGCAAGCATCAGAATTGCGGATAATTTCATGATAGGATATTGGAATAGGTTGATCGCCCAATTCCTCTTTTACCTTTTTTAAATTGGCTGAAATTATCTCCTCATCTTCGTTGTGAGTTGCCACTAAAATTGGAGATTCAGCAAATATACGTTCCAAAACTTTAGGATCATTTACTCGCATATTCCCGGTAGATGCTCCTAAGAATACTTTTATACCGCACACTTTATTTTTATCAACATTTACGACTTCATCAATATTTTCGTTTGTTGCACCTAAGTAACAAGAGAAATTAACCAATGATTTAGACTCTGCAATAGCGATTTTTTTATCTATTTCAGCCATTGTAGTTGTCTGAGGGTCTGTATTTGGCATATCCATAATACTGGTAACACCTCCTGCTACGGCAGCTCTTGACTCTGTGTGAAAATCTGCTTTTGCTGTAAGTCCAGGTTCGCGAAAATGCACATGAGTGTCAATCACACCGGGTAATAACCATTTGTCTTCTCCGTCTATAATTTCGGCATTTTTTAATATATTTTCTGGAACCTCATCTTTAAAAATCTTTGTAATTTTTTCACCTTCAATTAGCACTGAGCCTTTGAAAGAGTTTCCCTCATTGATAATCTTAGCTTTGTGGATTAGAATGTTTTTCATATTATTAATGTGATTTATTTGTTCTTTTTTTGTGGATATTTACGGAATAGACTATCCCATTTTAGGCGAATTACCCCCAAGATAGCTTCGCCAAATATACCGCCACTCATTTTTGAATTGCCTAATACTCGATTGACAAATACAATTGGAACCTCTTTTATAGTGAATCCGCATTTGTAGGCCGTGAATTTCATCTCAATTTGGAATGCATATCCCTTGAATTTGATTTTATCTAATTCAATTGTTTCTAACACCTCTCTACGGTAGCATTTGAAGCCGGCTGTTGTGTCTGCTATACGCAATCCTGTTATGATACGCACATACTTTGAAGCAAAATAGGACATCAATACCCTTCCCATGGGCCAATTCACTACATTAACACCGCTAATGTAGCGAGAGCCGATAGCAACATCTGCACCTTCCTCTGAACATGCTTTGTGCAACTTGATCAAATCATCCGGATTATGTGAAAAATCAGCATCCATCTCAAAAATATACTCATATTGATGTTCCAAAGCCCACTTGAAACCGGTAATGTATGCCGTTCCTAAGCCCAATTTTCCCTCTCTCTCTATGATATGAAGCTTTTCAGGAAATTCTTTTTGAAGACTTTTTACTATGGAAGCTGTTCCATCGGGCGAACCATCATCAATGATTAGCACATGGAAATTCTTCGGTTCACTCAATACCGCACGTACTATATTTTCTACGTTTTCTTTTTCGTTGTACGTTGGTATAATTACAATTCCGTCACTATCTTTCACTTTCTAAAAATTTTTACTGTGTTTTTTGCAAATTTAAAAAATGGTTTGAATTTTTATTCTGTATCTTTGGGAAAAATTTTAAATATTTTGGGATTAAATAATTTAGTTAGTTTGTTTTCTTCTAATAATCAGTTTGTTAAGTTAAAAAAATGGGCTGATAAATATGAAGGAAATTTGAACGTGACGGGAACGGAAGGCTCGTTACGCTCTATTTTATTTGCCTCTTTTTATAAAAATGTGCAAAAAAGAGTGCTTCTTGTATTAGAAGATTCGGAGTCTGCCGGCTATTTTTATCACGATTTGGATCAGTTATTGGGTAAAAATAGTAATTTGTTCTTCTTCCCTTCCTCGTATCGCAGTGCTAAAGTAAATCGGGTGGATGCAGCAAACGAGATCTTGAGGACAGAGGCATTAACTGCAATTAATTCTCCTGATTCTCATTTTATAGTTGTTACGTATCCAGACGCGTTAGTAGAACCCGTGGTAAAAAAAGCTGAACTGCTGAAAAATATCATTCATCTTTGTAAAGGGGATTTTGCAGACTTAACTGTTATAGAGCAATTATTGTTGGAGAATGGTTTTTCTCGCGTTGATTTTGTGTATGAACCGGGACAATTCTCTGTAAGAGGTAGTTTGATTGATGTTTTTTCTTTTTCTTCGGAGTATCCTTACCGAATAGATTTCTTTGGTGACGAGGTCGATTCTATTAGAACGTTTGATGTGGAAAGTCAATTATCGAAAGAGATAAAAGAGTCGTTGGATATAGTTCCCAATCTTCATGAGACGGATAACGAAGAACTGTTTCTGGATTCATTACCGGATAATGTTATTTTAGGGTTTTCTAATTATCGGTTAATATATGACCATTTAACTTCTCTATTAGAGGAGAAGAGCGATAGTGAAGAACTTTATTCTGCTTTCCTCTTAAAGGATAAATTGGATGGGTTCAGAAAAATTAATCTCTCTAAAAATCCTTATTGGAATGATGCGGAGACGATTGAATTTTCTTCTTCGCTTCAGCCTGCTTTTAATAAGAATTTTGATCTCGTAAGTGAGAATTTAATTCAATTGCAAGCAGATGGATATTCGATCTGTTTTTTGAGTGATAATGAGCATCAGTTGCAACGATTGAATTCTATTTTTAGTGATCGAGGTGATACTTTCGCTTATTCTACTATTAATAAAACTTTGCATGAAGGGTTTATTTCTCATGATTTAAAGTTAGCTTGTTATACAGACCATCAGATATTTAATAGATACCATAAGTATTCGTTGCGTTCTGATAGGGCGAGAGCGGGGCAAGTGGCTTTGACATTAAAAGAGTTGAATAGTTTTAAAATGGGGGATTATGTTGTTCACATTGATCATGGTGTTGCCCGTTTTGGAGGTCTTATTCAAATTGATGCCAATGGAAAAAAACAAGAGGTGATAAAATTGCTCTACAAGAACGACGATCTGTTATTGGTGAGTATTCACTCTTTGCATAAAATCTCTCGATATAAGAGTAAAGAGGGAGAGGCTCCGACAATTAGTAAGTTGGGAACCTCTGCTTGGCAAAATATGAAAGAGCGGACAAAAAAACGCTTAAAGGATATAGCCAGAGATTTGATTTTATTATATGCTAAGCGTAGAGAGGAGAGAGGTTTTGCTTTTTCTCCGGATGGTTTTTTACAGTCTGAGTTAGAGGCTTCGTTTATCTATGAGGATACTCCGGATCAACTAAAAACAACTTTAGACGTTAAGCGTGATATGGAGCGAGATTTGCCTATGGATCGTTTAATTTGTGGAGATGTTGGATTCGGAAAAACAGAAATCGCTGTCCGTGCCGCATTTAAAGCTGTTTGTGATAATAAGCAAGTGGCGGTTTTAGTTCCTACAACCGTTTTGGCCTTCCAACACTACAAAACATTTACAGAAAGGTTAAAGGATTTTCCTTGTAAGGTCGATTATTTAAATAGGGCTCGTTCCTCTAAAGATGTAAAACGTGTGTTGGAAGAGTTGGAGAGTGGAGAAGTTAATATAATTATTGGAACGCAAAAAATCCTTGGTAAGAATATGAAATTTAAGGATTTAGGGTTGTTGGTGATTGATGAAGAACAAAAATTTGGTGTTGCAGTTAAGGAAAAGATAAAGCAGATGAAAGTGAATGTCGATACGCTGACAATGACAGCAACACCTATTCCTCGAACTTTACAGTTTTCATTGATGGGGGCGCGTGATTTATCTGTTATCAGTACTCCTCCTCCTAATCGTTATCCGGTTCAGACTGAGGTTTTAACCTTTGATAGAGAGGTGATTCGTGAGGCTATTTCTTTTGAGATGGACCGCAATGGTCAAGTCTTTTTTGTAAACAATAATGTTAAGGAATTGGATGGTTTGGCCCTTCTTATTCGTCAATTGGTGCCGGGTGTACGAGTGGCTATTGGGCATGGTCAGATGGAGGGCGAAAAGTTGGAGCAAATCATGATGGATTTTGTAAATCAAGAGTATGATGTGCTTCTGGCAACAACTATAATTGAGTCGGGGATTGATATTTCTAATTGTAACACGATTATTATTAATAGAGCTCAAAATTTTGGACTCAGTGATTTACATCAATTAAGAGGACGAGTGGGGCGGAGCAATCGTCGTGCTTTTTGTTACCTTATGGTAGATTCTGCGGTGGCGATGACAAAAGAAGCTCAGAGACGCTTACAGGCTATTGAGAGTTTTTCGGAGTTGGGAAGCGGCTTCAATATCGCAATGCAAGATTTAGATATCAGAGGTGCCGGTAACTTATTAGGAGCAGAGCAGAGTGGCTTTATTGCCGATTTGGGTTATGAAGCTTATCAAAAGGTGTTAAATGCTGCGGTAGAAGAGTTGAAGGAGCAAGAGTTTTCTTATCTGTTTAAAGAGGAAGATAATGTTCGGATTGAAGAGAAGAAATATGTTTCTGAGTGTGTGGTAGAAACTGATATGGAATTGACATTTCCTCCGGAATATATTGAAAGTGTCTCGGAACGTATGTCTCTTTATCGAGAGTTGGATAATGTGAAGAGTGAGCAAGAGTTGGGTGCTTTTGAAGTACGACTGATAGACCGATTTGGAAAATTGCCGATTCAAACAAAAAATCTTTTAAATTTAGTTCGTATTCGTTGGAGAGCTGAACGATTGGGATTTGAAAAGTTGGTTTTAAAACAAAATCGCATGGTAGGATATTTTGTGCAGGATGAGAATTCTGTATATTATCAGTCTCCGGCTTTTGGGGCTATTCTTGATTATATGCAAAACCATGCTATCAGATGTCAGTTGAGGGAAAAAGGAGGGAAACGTTCTATCTTATTTATTGATGTTGAAGATGTTGATTCTGCTTATAATATCCTACTAAACATTATGTTATAAATTTGTTGGAAATTAATTTGGATTTTTTTTGAAAAATATACCTAAAATTCTTTTTGAATTCTAACAAAAGAGTTACATTTGCGGTGTGAAATTTTAAAAAAGAAAAAATTATGGCTTACGTTATTAGTGAAGATTGTGTTGCTTGTGGTACTTGCATTGGAGAGTGTCCAGTTGAGGCTATCTCTGAAGGCGATATCTATAAGATTGATGCTGATGCTTGTACTGAGTGTGGTACTTGTGCAGACGCTTGTCCTGCAGGAGCTATCTCATTAGCAGAGTAATCGGGTCGATTAATCGAAAAATGGAGAGGGTGTGCTTTCGGGCATGCCCTTTTTGTTTGTTCTAAATCAATTATTCAGCTAATTGTGCTATCTTTGGCGTTATGATGGTTTTATTTGCATTGTCAATTCATAGAACGGAAGATGAAAGAGTCTTCTTTCAACAGATGGAGACCCTGAATAGACATGGGTTTCAAACTTCTGTTGTCTCTTTGATTGATGATGGTTTGATGGATGGAACTTTTTCTCTGAAGCAAAAGCTGGCTCATCTTATTGAGGTGTTTAAGAGGAAAAATCCGAGTATCATTGTTGGGGATTCTCCCATTGTTATTCTTGCTGCATTCCGTTACAAAAAATGTTATGCCTCCGATGTTCGCTTAGTGTATGATGTGACAGAGTGGATTCCGTCCAAAAAAAATATGACGAATTGCTCACTTTTTCTCAGACCATTTAAATGGATTGCGTTGTCTCTTTTTTCTTGCTTGGCAGGTTTTCTGACTACGGCATTTATTTTTGGTGAACATCATAAGGCACTCCCTTTTCATCTTGTTTTTCCTTCTAAAAAGCATCTCTATTTGTCTTATTATGCTACTTTTAATAAATTAAAGCGTTTCCCTATAAGACAAAATAATGCAGAATGGAAATTGTGTTATTCAGGAAGTTTGACTAACGAAAAGGGTTTTAATAAGGTTTTGTCAGTAATTACTCAGGTAGCACAAATTAGACCAAATCATTCCTTTGTATTTAAACTCTTTTCTTCAGAAAAGCCTGCAATAGAACATTTGTTGCCATCCAACATAAAATTAGATTGGTGTGGTTATCTTTCTTTTACAGACTTTTGTTCTACAATTGGAGATGCAGATATCTATTTTGATTTGCGAAAAATTGATTTTGAAAATACACGCTGTTTACCTATAAAATTATTTTATTATATGGCATCAGGACGTGTGGTTATCTATTCGGATTTAAAAGCAATTCCTATCGGGGTTCCGGAAATTGAGAAATTTGGTGTTTTGGTTAATCCGTCTGATGAAAAGCAAGTTGTTGAGGCTCTTTTGAAGTATATAGACCGAGAAGATTTTTATGTAGAGCATTGTCATAATGCAGAATTCTTAGCGAGGAATAAATATGATTGGTCAAAGATTGAAGATTCTTTTGTTGATTTTATAAATAAAGTGAGAAATGAGTAAGGTAAGGAGAGATATATTGTTTACGATGTTGAGTAGGGCTGCGTTGTTGCTTCTCAATTTCTTGTTAGTGTTGGCTACAACAAGATTATGGGGGGCCGAAGGTAGAGGATTGATAGCCCTTTTTGCTACTGATTTAGGACTTATTTCTATTTTTACATCTATTTTTTCAGGAAGTAGTACCTCTTTTAATTTGAGAAAATTTCTGCCTGCTGATTTATTTCTTCCTGTGTTCCTTTGGGCATTTATTATCTCTTTTTTTGGGGCAGTTTCTTTTCATATTTTAGGAAGAACGGAGTATTCGTTATTCTTATTTATTTCTTCTACTTTACTAGGGTGTATCACCTTCTTTAATTCGCTGTTTGTAGGTAAACAATCTATTAACAGATATAATCTTATTGTTGTTTTACAACCTTTTTTGATGATTTTGTTTTTGATGGTTTTTTATTTGTTTGACACATCTTATTTCTCCTATTTTTATGCGCAATGTACATCGTTGATGGTTTTGTTGAGTCTTTGTTTTTTTATGAATGATACCCCTTTGCTTATCTCTAAACACTCGTATAAAGAGGTGAGTCTCTCGTTGTTGAAATTTGGAATGCAGACAGAGTTGAGTAATTTTTTGCAATTTTTTAATTATCGTTTAAGTTATTATTTCTTAGGGTATTATTCCGGATTGGCTGCCGTGGGAATTTTCTCGATAGGAGTCTCTTTATCCGAAATTGTGTGGAAGTTAAGCGGAAGTATTTCTACTGTTCAATATTCACAATTGTTGAGTCAGAATAAAAATCAAGAGGCGAGGAGTGTTACAACTAAAATGGCATGGTTGTGTTGCGGTGTTACGTTGTTGTTTTTGTTGATTGCATTTATGATTCCGGCGCCAATATATGGTTGGGTTTTTGGTGATGAGTTTGTTGAGGCTAAATCGATTTTAATGTTTCTTTCTCCAGGGGTGTTAGCTGTTGCTGTTTCGAATGTATGGGGACATTATTTTTCTGCTTTCGGAGAACTGAAAATCTTGATTTTTAAGTCGTTGTCGGGGGTGATTGTTGCCCTTGTTCTTTCTTTACTTTTAGTCCCTGCTTTGGGAGTTAAAGGAGCATGTTGGGTGAACTTGATGGCAAACTTTGTTTGTTCGTTGGTGCTTGGGGGCGCATATTTCTTTGACAAAAAGCAGGTTGCAAAGTAATTATAAAATTGCGAATTCATTCTTAAAGATCTTTTCAAAAGCATCCAAAATGGAGAATATAACATAGATAATAAAAATCGCAATTTATAGAAGCAGACTTTAAATTATATCATAAATATTGCATTATACTAGTTAAAATCAGTAACTTTGTCGCTTGATTTATTGTTAGTATAGTAAGTGTCTATAAATTTCGTTCAGATGGTTTTAACTAAATTTGCACATTGTAGTTTATAGATGTTGTTTTAAGTTTAATTGTTTTGTATGAAGATTAAAGGAACAAAAGTTCTTATTACCGGAGGTGCTTCCGGAATTGGAAAAATCATGGGTAGAATAGCTTTAGAAAAAGGAGCTGATAGTTTAATAATTTGGGATGTTAACCAACAAAATCTGGATGCTGTTGTGACAGAATTTTCTTCAAAAGGGAAAGTTTATGGTTTTCTTGTTGATGTTTCAGATTTTGAAATGGTGCAACACTCCTACCAAACAGTGAAGAAGGAGTGTGGTAATGTTGATATTTTGATTAATTGTGCAGGGGTGGTTACGAGTAACAATCATTTTTTCAATCTGAATGTATCAGACATTGATAGGACTATGAAAATTAATGCTATAGCACCAATGTATGTTACACTTCCTTTCTTAAAAGATATGGTAGAAAGAGATAGAGGACATATTTGTACTATTGCCTCTGCTGCTGGAATGCTTTCTAATCCAAGAATGTCTGTTTATGCAGCAAGTAAATGGGCAGCTTTGGGTTGGTCTGAGTCTATTCGTATCGAGTTAAAAGAGATGAAGAGTAATGTTAAAAGTACTACCATAGCTCCTTATTATATTAGTACAGGTATGTTTGATGGGGTACAATCTCGCTTATTTCCAATCTTAGAACCAGAGAAAGTTGCGAATAAAATCATCAAAGCAATAGAAAGCAATCGGAACTTTAAAGGAATGCCTTTCGGGTTTCATTTTATTCGCTTTTTGCAAGGAATTTTACCATTTTCATGGTTTGATTATATCATTGGAAATGTATGTGGAGTTTATCACACAATGGATAATTTTACTGGACGCAAAAAAAGTTAGTTATGAACATACAAAATACATCGTCTTCGAGAATTGAAGAGCTAATAGTAAAACAAAGAGAGTATTATAGAGGTGAGTCCACTTTGAAATTTGGCTTCAGAAAGCAAATGTTGAAACGCTTATTAAAAGCGATGAAACACTGGGAGAAAGAGTTATCGGATGCTTTATATGTTGATTTGCATAAGTCGTATGAGGAGGCTTATATGACAGAAATCAGTATTGTCTATGGTGAAATAAAGAATCACTTAGACAATTTTAAAGATTGGGCATCCCGTGAAAAAGTCTCAACACCTCTTAAGATGTTCCCTTCTCAAACATATATTGTGAAGGAACCATTGGGGAATGCGCTGATAATTGCTCCATGGAATTATCCGGTTCAATTGTTATTAAATCCGTTGGTAGGTGCTATTTCGGCTGGTTGTACGGCTATACTAAAACCATCTCCGTATGTTCCAACCGTCTCCTCTGTTATCGAAAAAATGATTGCAGAAACTTTTGACGAAGAGTATGTTGCTGTTGTTCAGGGAAATCGCGAGGTGAATGCTCAATTATTGTCGTATCGATATGATATGATTTTCTTTACAGGAAGTCCTTCCTTGGGGAAATTGGTAATGAAAGCAGCCTCTCAGTATCTAACTCCATTAGTTTTAGAGTTAGGTGGGAAAAGCCCGTGTATTGTGGATAAGGAATGTAATGTCAGAATAGCTGCACGTCGTATTGTTTATGGAAAGACTCTAAATTGCGGTCAGACTTGCATTGCGCCGGATTATCTATTTGTTCATAAATCAGTTAAAGAGGCATTTAAAAAGGCGTTTCAAGAGGAGTTGAAAAATATGCATGGAGAGGATGTGGAAAAGAGTTTGCATTATGTGCGTTTAGTCAATGACCGTGCTTTTGATAGAGTCCTTTCTTATATGGACGACGGAGATGTAGTTGTTGGCGGAAGGAGTAATAGTGAGACACGTTATATCGAACCTACGTTGATAGAAAATGTCGCAATGGATTCCCCATTGATGACGGAAGAGATTTTTGGACCGATATTCCCGCTTCATGAATTTGAGGATATTGATGAGGTGATACAATTTGTAAATGAGCGTGATAAACCTTTGGCTTTATATTATTTTGGAGATGAGAAGAGGGGGTGGAAATTGATTCGTAGAACATCATCAGGAGGTGCATGTATCAATGATACCATTATGCATATCGCAAATGAAAACGTTCCTTTCGGTGGAGTGGGTAATTCTGGGATGGGTAGTTATCATGGTAGAGATAGTTTTCTTGCATTCTCGCACAGGCGGACAGTTGTTACTACACCTAAGTGTTTCGATTTGCCACTTCGTTACATGCCATATAAATATTTCAAATGGATTAAAAAGTTGTTGTAAAGCTTTTGTGGTAATTTAAGAAATAAAAAAGAGGGTGTTTCAGAAATTGAATTTTGAGACACCCTCATTACAAAATGTTTAGCCGATGATATTCTGTTTTTCTCCGTATGGACGGAGTTGTGCGCACTCGGCAATGACGCTCACAACATAACTCACTACAACGAAGAAAAAGCATTTTTTTGTTCGTAATTTGTGACGTTTGTTAAGGTTAATTTATGTAATCGAAAACCAATAACTATTATTTATAGCCGAAATATAGACTATATCACTAGTAATCATATACAGTTTTATTATTGCGATAATAATAGTGATAGTATGAAGAAAATACCTCAAAGAGTACCTTGGGTTACTTTAAGTATTCTTGGCGGAGGATTGAATCAACAAAAAATTATTCAATATCTAAAAAAAGAAAAATTATTAGAAACGAAGATACGTGGTTGTATTTATAAATTAACAATGCGATAAAAGTTCAAATTTGTGTAAACGACTATCGTTAAATTAATTTCACATATTGAGAGTTTAACATTTTCTTAATATGAGGGAACTTTTCTGTATCTATATATTTTAGATTGTCTATGTTTCCGACAATTATTAGCTTTGACTTAGCCCTTGAAAAAGCAACATTAAGTTTATTGGGATTGTATAAGAAATCTGCCATTTCGGTCATATACTCTATATTACCGGCAGCAAGGGAGAATATGATAACCTCCCTCTCTTGTCCTTGCATTTTATCAATAGTATCAATTGAAAGTAAATTTCGATTCTCTTCAGTTATATATTCGTTTTTGCCAATATGTCTTCGTATATTGGCAGCTTGAGCCCTAAATGGTGACAAAATAGCTATTTCTGTCGCAGGTAATCCTTGATTAAGATAGTCTCCAGTTATTTCTGCAATAAATTCAGCCTCCTTGTCTGAGTATTGCTCTCCGCAATCACCTATATGCTGAATAATAATTGGTGCATAGAAACTATAAAGAGGATTAGTATTTATTATTCTATCTCCACATCCATGCTTCATTGGTTTTAATTCTCCATCATAAAATAGTTCTGAAACGAAATTACATATAGGTTCACACATTCTGAAACTAACATCTAACATTGTACAATTTGTATTAGAAATTAGAGCCTGAAATACAGATTGTTTCATTTCGTTCCGTATTTTGTCGGATGATACAATGGGTGGCAGCTGTTTATAATCACCGGCAAAAATTATTTTTTTAACTTTAATCATACCCATTAGAGCTAATGGTATTGTCATTTGACCGGCTTCATCTACGATGAGTGTGTCACATTCCAATCCACTTGCTCTTTTTGTATATAAACTATGAGAAGTCATACCTATTGCAATGGGATGTTCGGACTGATTGACATACGAAGTATTAAGGTAGGGTATATTCTTTAGATACAATTCTTCGCCATTATTTTCTAAGTAATCCTTAATCTCTTGTGTTAGACCATCTGTATTGACTTTATAGTTGGGAGCATTATAACTTTGCCCTACTTTGTACACTATAGGATATAGATATGGAAAGTTCTTGACAACTTGAATTAATGTGTTATTAATGGCCATGTGGTTAGGCCCAATGATTATGACTTTATTATTCAAAATGGCCAACTCTATCATTATGATTATAGAGAGGACAAATGATTTCCCAGTTCCGGGAGGGCCTTGAATCAGGTAATAATCTTCTGCAGTTATACTGTTTAATGCAGCTTCTTCCTGACGCGGAAGAAGATTGTATCCGAACTCATCAATGCCTAGTTTTAACGCTTCTTTTACTTTTTATCTATCTGAAAATAAGGGAGTTTGTTTTGTGTTTAATATAAGGTTGTTCCAGAAATCTCTCTCATGCGACAGTTTTATCATGAAATTGTCGTAAACATGCCTGCGCAAATCAACAAGATCTTTGTCTAAACATAACGGAATATCATAATAAGATTCTATATCAATGGGGATGTTAAGAGGAAACACTTCTATCACCATTGTATTATCATCTTCAAACCTATTGATAGTACATTTAATACCGGATACAATCTCTTCCTCTTTATGAAGTACAAGACATTCTCCTTCCTTGAAATCAGATAAGTTCTTTTCGAAAGTTACCTTAAATAACCGATAGTTTTCTTCAGACTGTTCACTATATTCTTTATCTAGATAAACTGCGCTTATTGCTTTACGTTTGCGAATACGCTCTTTGATGGGTTGTTTCATTAATGCATCCCAATTTTCTTTTATTGCTTCTGCTTCCAATTCAAAGAATTGTGATATGTCATTGTAGTTTATCATATTTTATCAGTTACCTTGTACAAGGTGTTATACAAATAAGAGGAGTAATGGATGATTTCCAGTGATAAAGCAAAAAAAAGAGGGCATATCTATTTTGATACACCCTCTTTAAATTCTTGGGTAATAAAAATTATTTTATTTCAACGAAGCAATATTCGCCTTCAAAGTAGCTATCTTACTTTCTGCATCGGCTTTTTTCTTGCGTTCGTTTTCAACAACTTCCGGTTTGGCATTGGCAACAAACTTTTCGTTGTTCAATTTTTTCTCTACAGAAACCAAGAAACCTTCCAAATATTTTATTTCATTCTCCATTTTGGCAATTTCTTCCTCAGCATTAATATTGTTGCCTAATGGAATTGAAATCTCGGTTGTTCCAACGATGAAGGAGACGCAATTGTCATTGTTTCCATTGTATGTCGCAATTCCATCAATATTTGCCAATTTCATTATAATGGCATTGTTGGATTCATCGAAATCACCTTTAAAGAACATGTTGAATGTCTCGCGAGGTGAAATACCTTTTTCTGCGCGAATATTACGAATACCGGCAATGATATTTTTAGTTGTTTCCATTTTGGTAATCAAAATATCTTTAATTTCTTTTCCAGTAGGAAGCAAGCTCACCATTATGCTCTCTTTTTCGCTACGCTCTTTAATATTTTGGTACAACTCTTCCGTAATAAACGGCATGAAAGGATGCAACAATTTCAATAGAGTTTCGAAGAAATCTAATGTTTGATTGTATGTCTTTTCGTCTATCGGTTGTTGATAGGCTGGTTTAACCATCTCCAAATACCAAGAAGAGAACTCATCCCAGAATAACTTATATACAGCCATTAATGCTTCACTAATTCTATATTTTTCGAAGCAATCATTAATTTCTGCAATCGTTTTATTTAGTTGTTCTTGGAACCACTCTGTAGCAATTTTAGAAGATTGGCTTTGTTCTAAAGATTTGTTTACACTCCAACCTTTTACCAAACGGAATGCATTCCAAATTTTGTTGTTAAAGTTTCTTCCTTGTTCGCAAAGAGCTTCATCAAATAATATATCATTTCCTGCAGGAGCAGATAACATCATTCCCATACGAACGCCATCGGCACCAAATTTCTCGATAAGTTCCAATGGGTCAGGAGAGTTGCCGAGCGATTTAGACATCTTACGTCCAATTTTATCTCTAACAATACCTGTGAAATATACACTCTTAAACGGCATATCTCCTTCATATTCGTAGCCGGACATAATCATTCTGGCAACCCAGAAGAAGATAATATCCGGGCCGGTAACCAATACGCTGGTAGGGTAGTAATATTTAATCTCTTCATTACCAGGATTGTTTATTCCATCAAATAAAGAAATAGGCCATAGCCAAGAAGAGAACCAAGTGTCCAAGCAATCTTCATCTTGTCTTAAATCATTTATGGTCAGAGATGAATTTCCACTTTTTTCTTGCGCCAATTTCACTGCTTCATCCTCAGTCTCAGCCACAACAAAGCCACCTTCAGGTAAGAAGTAAGCCGGTATGCGGTGTCCCCACCATAATTGACGGCTAATGCACCAATCTTTGATGTTTTCCAACCAATTACGATAGGTGTTTTTATATTTTGCTGGGTAGAACTTTAGTTCATCTTTCATAACCGGTTCAAGAGCTGTTTTGGCCAAATGCTCCATTTTCAAGAACCATTGCATAGATAATTTAGGTTCGATTACGACGTGAGTTCTTTCTGAGTATCCCACTTTGTTGGTATAAGCTTCAACTTTTTCCAATAAGTTCGCATCTTGCAAATCTTTTTCAATCTCTTTTCGAACCTCAAAACGATCTTTCCCGATGTAAATACCGGCAGCTTCGCTAAGAGTTCCATTGTCATTAAAAATATCTATAGTTTGAAGGTTATATTTTTCTCCCAACATATAGTCATTCACATCGTGAGCAGGTGTTACTTTCAAGCAACCGGTACCAAATTCGACATCAACATAATCATCTTCAATGACCGGAATAACGCGATTTACGATAGGAACAATAACCTTTTTTCCTTTTAGCCATTGATTTTTAGGGTCATTAGGGTTAATGCACATTGCAGTGTCTCCCATAATTGTTTCAGGACGAGTAGTAGCAACTACGGCATAACGACCTTTGGCATCTTCGTGTATAACTTCCCCCTCTTTAGCCGGTTCAGAAGAATCATCAACTACGTAATATTTTAAGTAAAATAATTTGCTATTTTCCTCTTTGTAAATAACCTCCTCGTCTGAAAGAGCTGTAAGCGCTTGAGGATCCCAATTGACCATTCTTACACCTCTGTATATAAGACCTTTTTTGTATAAGTCACAAAAAACTTTTATAACGCTTTTACTGCGAGTTTCATCCATAGTGAATGCAGTACGATCCCAATCACAAGAAGCACCCAGTTTTTTCAATTGTTCAAGTATTATGCCACCATGTTTATGAGTCCACTCCCATGCATGTTCTAAAAATTGGTCGCGAGTAAGATCACTCTTTTTTATTCCTTCTTGAGCTAATTTATTAACCACTTTAGCTTCAGTCGCAATAGATGCATGGTCTGTACCGGGAGCCCAGCAAGCATTTTTGCCCATCATTCTGGCACGACGAATCAAGATGTCCTGAATCGTGTTGTTAAGCATGTGTCCCATGTGAAGTACACCTGTTACATTAGGTGGTGGGATAACAATTGTATAAGGTTCACGACCATCAGGTTTAGATTTGAAAAAATCATTTTTCAACCAATATTCGTACCATTTAGATTCAACCTCAGCAGGGTTATATTTATTAGCTAATTCCTCCATTAAATAATGCGTTATAGATTTTTATAAAATTTTACTGCAAATTTAATAAAAAGTGCTTTGCAATTTACATTCTTTGATAATTAATTTTTAATACATCGTTTTATTCAACTTAAATTACATTGTTGAAAAGTTATTAAAAACTTTCTATTTCTATGGTAGTCAATACTTTATTTTTGTTAAAGTAGTATATAAGTCGAGTTGCTTTTCGTAGGTATTAAAATTTTATCTATATTTGTGGAGTGATAAAAATTATGTCTTTATGGGAAAGATTATATCTATAGCAAATCAGAAGGGTGGAGTAGGAAAGACCACCACCACTGTGAATCTTGCAGCATCGTTGGCTGTGTTGGAAAAGAAGGTACTAATTGTAGATGCAGACCCTCAAGCCAACGCATCGTCAGGTTTAGGAATTGATGTTCGTCATTTGAAGAATACAATTTATGAGTGTTTGGTGGGAAGTATAGATCCACATGTCGCAATATGTGATACTGATTTGGAGAATTTGAAGATTATTCCTTCACATGTCAATTTGGTTGGAGCTGAAGTTGAAATGGTACAATTGGAGAATCGCGAAATGTTTATGAAGAATGTATTGGAACAAATTCGTGATGAATTCGATTATATATTTATAGATTGTTCTCCTTCGTTGGGTTTAATTACTTTGAACGCGTTGACAGCAACTGATTCTACAATTATTCCTGTTCAATGTGAGTATTACGCGTTGGAGGGTATTGCTCAACTTCTTAGTACAATCAAGTTGGTGAAGTCAAAACTAAATCCAACGTTAGAAATTGAAGGATTTTTATTGACAATGTATGATTCAAGAACCCGCTTAAATAATCAGGTTGTTGAGGATGTTCGTGCTAATTTCCGAGATATGGTATTTGATACGATAATCCAACGAAATATTAAATTAAGTGAGGCACCAAGTTTTCAATTGCCTGTGGTTATGTATGATGCAGAGTCGAAAGGGGCTTTATGTTACATGCAATTGGCAAAAGAGTTTTTGGACAAAAATGAATTAGAAAATAAATAAGAAGCAAAATGGCAGTAAAAAGAGTTGGAGGCTTAGGTAGAGGCGTGAATGCTTTGATCTCTAGTGGTGACGATATGATTGTTGATGGAGCAAGTTCTATTAATGAGATCTCTATCGCTGAAATTGAAGCAAATTTGGATCAGCCACGGAAGGATTTTGATGAAGAGTCTTTGGAAGAGTTGGCAGAGTCTATTCGTCAAGTTGGAGTAATCCAGCCTATTTCGTTGAAAAAATTGGAGAATGGCAAGTATATGATTATTGCCGGAGAGCGTCGATTTAGGGCTTCAAAAATGGCAGGAAAAACAACTATTCCTGCTTATGTACGCGAGGTAAATGATGATTTGATGATGGAGATGGCCTTGGTCGAAAACATCCAACGTGAGGATTTGAATGCTATAGAAATTGCTCTTTCTTGTCAAAATTTGATGGAAAAATGTAATTATACGCAAGAACAATTGAGTGAACGTATTGGAAAAAAAAGAGCTACTGTTACCAATTATTTGCGTTTGTTGCGTCTTCCTGCTGATATTCAAATGGCATTGAAAGATAAGAAAATTGATATGGGGCATGCTCGTGCTTTGGTTAGTGTGGAAGATCCTGTTGCTCAATTAAATATCTTTTCTCAAATTTTAGCTGAGGGTTTGTCTGTCCGTAAAGTAGAAGAACTGGTGCGTAATTTGGGCGTGGAGAAAAAGCCAAAGGCGAAGAGTTCTCAACTTGATTTGAAAGAGGAGTATTCAGAATTGAAGTCGAGGTTGTCTGATTTGTTTTCGTCGAAAGTTGACCTTTCTTGTGATGCTAAAGGAAAGGGAAAGATTACTATATCATTTAAGAATGATGATGAGTTTTTGAAAATTCTTGAATTTTTTGATTCTATTCAAAATCACTGATTTCGTGTTACTAAGGGATTTGAAAATAGTATTGTTGTTCGTTTTTTTTGCCTTTTCTTTAGGAAGTTATGCTTCTAAATTGGAAACGGTGGACTCTTTATCTGTGGAGAATGATTTGCAAGAAGAGATTGTGAATGCAGAATTTGATACACTCTTGATTGTCGATGAGCCAGCTATGGAATCGACTGGAAATAATCTATCTTTAAGCAGAAGAGAGAAACGTTTAAGTATAAAAGAACCTTTTTTGCCTAATCCGCAGAAGGCTACATGGTATGCTATTGTTTGCCCGGGTTTAGGTCAGATATATAATAGGAGTTATTGGAAACTTCCTATCGTTTATGGAGGGGTATTAGTCTTTACCTATCTAATTAGTTGGAATGGACGTATGTATAATGATTATCGAAATGCTTATTTCGATATTTCTGATGATGACCCTACCACTAATAGTTATTTAGATTTATCTCCTAACTACAAAGGAACTCCCGAAGAGAAGCAAAAATTGACAAATTCTCTAAAAACGAAAACTACTGGTTTTAGACGTACTCGTGATTTAAGTATTTTTGGAAGTGTTGCTTTATATGTTGTGAGTGTAATCGATGCATTTGTTGATGCTCATTTGTATGATTTTGAGGTCTCTAATGACCTCTCTTTTCGAGTGGAACCGGTAATCGAAAATTATTCAATATCTAGTTACCGTCCTTCGGTTGGTGTTCAATGTTGTTTAAAATTTAAGTGATGATGTTTGTCAAATTTCGTTATTTTTTGATTGCGTTTTTTGTTTGTTTACCAATTTGTTTAATGGCTCAAGATGACTCGAATGATGATACTGAATCTGATTCTATTGAGGTCGTATCGGATTCGACAGATTTTGTTTTGAATAAAGATTCTTTAGATGGTGATGGTATGCCGATCACTTTTGGTAAAAATTTGGATGGATTGTTAAGTGTTTTTCATTCTTCTGTACTACCTTCTGATTGTGTTTCGGACTCTATATTACCTGTGCTGTCAGATACTCAATATATGGAAAGGTTGCAAAAAATTCCTGCTATTATGGAGTTGGTTTATAACCCAATCGTTAAGAGTTATATTGAGTTATATACCGTAAAAAAGCGAAAGCAGATGGAGTATATGTTGGGTGTTGGAGCTTACTATTTTCCTATTTTTGAGCAGGCTTTGGATGCGGCTGGATTACCGATAGAGTTGAAATATCTTCCGGTTATCGAATCTGCTCTTAACCCCAAGGCATACTCAGTAGCTGGAGCTTCTGGTTTGTGGCAATTTATGTATGGAACAGGTAAGGTATATGGTCTGGTTGGAAATAGTTTAATTGATGAACGTCGTGATCCAATTAAAGCTACGAATGCAGCTGTTCGTTATCTTAGAGACTTACATAACATATATAATGATTGGTCTTTGGTTATTGCTGCTTATAATTGTGGACCGGGAAATGTTAATAAAGCGATTAGACGTGCAGGTGGTAAGAGGGATTATTGGGCAATTTATCCTTATCTTCCGCGTGAAACAAGAGGGTATGTTCCTGCTTTTATTGGAGCAACTTATGCGATGACTTATTACAAAGAACATGGTATTTGTC
The DNA here is from genome assembly GCA_017630395.1 of Paludibacteraceae bacterium. Taxonomy (GTDB): domain Bacteria; phylum Bacteroidota; class Bacteroidia; order Bacteroidales; family Paludibacteraceae; genus UBA1181. Next base: position 112,432 of record JAGBVI010000005.1, on the reverse strand, counting down.
CAGCAAAAATTGAAATGCCAATGGTTTGTGATACAGTTATGTTAAATGAACGTTTGCACTTGTCGCAAGTGGCAGAAGTATTAGGTGTTGATCTTTCTGTTTTGCAGAGTTTAAATCCTCAGTATCGTAAAGACATTATTCCTGGTAATGGTACTCCGTATTCTCTTTGTTTGCCTCAAGGTCATGTTGATGGTTTTATTACCTTAAAGGATTCTATATTAAAGCATAAGGCAGACTCTTTTAATGTGAATAGGGTAGTGGTGATTCCGGCTCAGGGAGACCCTTATTATCGAGCAGGAAAAGGTGCTATTGGTAAAGGTGTTTATGTTGTAAAAAAAGGAGATACTCTATCTGGTATTGCAAAAAGAAGAAAAGTTTCTGTTGCAACAATAAAAAAATGGAACAATCTGAAGTCTGACCGAATCTATATTGGTCAACGCTTGAAGATGAAATAATAATGATTGGTAATTCTAAGAAGTTGTTTAAATTTTATTTCGAGTATATTTGAGAGAGATTTTTAAGATTATTTTTATTATTTTTTTTTAGTTAATAGTAGACTATTGTTAACAAAGAATAATAAAAATAGATTAAAAACAATCTCAAAGATGCCGAAAATAAGAGAGTGAAACTTTAAAGTATTTTTTTTTATAAAATTTGTATAGTCAAAAGAGGTTGAGATTATTTCGACCTCTTTTTTCTTCATATAGAAGGGAGTAGATTGTCTCTTTATGATTAGAACTATTTTTTGTAATAGTTCTATATCGTTTGTTAAATCATATTGCATCTAAAATTTTTTGAGCAAATTGAGGCAAATAAGGGTCTCTAGCCCCCATTGTTAAGATTACGTCACCATTCTTACTATTTTTATCTAAATAAGGAATTATATCTTCTTTATTCGCAAAATAGAGTGCGTTTGAGGTAAAACGTCTTAGTTCGTTGGCGACCATTTCTGCTGTAATCTCTTTATTTACAGTTCCTCCTGCATAATAAACATCAGATAAGATGAATAAGTCATTGGGTCTTAATACATTTAATACTTCATGAATTAATTCTTTATGCATAAACTTTAGAGGTCCATAACCATGCGGTTGGAACCATGCTATTACTCTTTTCCCAATATTTTGACAAGATCTAATGGCACATACCACTTCTGCAGGATTATGAGCAAAGTCATCTATGACAATTTTGTTGTCACTTTTTCCTACAATTTGAGTTCGCCTGTATATACCTTCGTAGGTTGACAATGCTCTTGCTGCGTCAGAAATCTCAATTCCGGTAGCATGGCAAGCGGCTATTGCTGCCAAAGCATTCTCCATGTTATGTTTTCCTATCGCAGATAGATTTACGAGGTTATCATTGCATTTAAAACGTATTGTGAAGCCGTTTTGTGAAAACTCAGTTCCGTTGAATCCTACTTCAGGATTATCCACTCCGAAGTCATCTTCCGGGTTTATGGATAATTTTTTGCTCATTGGATGACTTTGGTTGACAATAAAAGTGTGAGTTGTGTTTGCTCTGAATGTTTCAAATAGTTGAATTAATTCAGAAAATTCCTTATGGTCTCTATCCATATTTAGCAAGAGTGCAATTTCTGATGTGTAATTTACAATTGAACCATCAGATTCGTCGGCTTCAATAACCAACCATTCACTTTTACCATTGTATGAATTCCCAATTAGTCCTTGTTTTTGAAGCGCTGTCAACCCGGCTCCACTCATTAAGGATGGAGACTTTCCACATTGATTTAGTATATGGAAAATCATAGCAGTTGTAGTTGATTTTCCTGATGTTCCTCCAACTGCGATAGTCCTTTTTGTTTTTGATATTGAGGCTAATAGATTTGAACGTTTGATGACTTTTATATTTAATGATTTTGCTTTGATAAGTTCTAAATTGGTATCTTCTATGGCTGTAGAAATTACGATAACATCAATAGTTCTGTCAATACCGCTTCCATCTTGGTTGTAACATTTTATACCTAAGTCTTCAAATTGTGTTTGAATGGTCATTTTTTCGCCGGTAAATAGTCGGTCGCTTCCTGAAACATTTTTGCCAATACCTCTCAGATATTGAGCAATTGCGCTCATTCCTGTTCCCGCTATTCCTATAAAGAAAAAATGATTGTACTCTGAAAATGTCACCATAACGAAATTATTTTTTGATTAAACTTCGATTTCTCATAAAAAAAAACAAACTTGTTATAGTTGTGTTTATTATGATTTGTGTTCTATTTGCTTTTATTCTACTTAAATTGTTTAAAAAATATACGAACTATCGGCTCTTTTGGATTTTTGATTAAAGCGTCATAGTTCGGCTTTTTTTCTCAAATAATCTAAAGACTAATTTAAACACTTTCTTACATTGCACTATGTTTTTTTACTACTCTATTGCAAATATAATTAATTATTTCTTGATTAGTATAGGTTAAAACTCTTTTTTCTTAACAAAAATTTTTTATATGTATAACTATAATCGAGATGAGGTGTATTCTTTTGTTTATCAGTGTTTTATATTGAAATTCTTTATTAAATCGTTTTAAAACAAAGAGGATGTATCAAAAATTGAATTTTGAGACATCCTCTTTTACTCAAAATATAGTTATGTAGAACATATATTTTAATTTTACTTATTGCTTACATCTCTAAATAACTTTGGAACTTCTCCATATTGAGGAAGTTTTCCATCCCACTTTTCAATGTACATTTGCTGTATAATGAGAGGAGTTAATGCAGATGACTTTAACTCATTAACTTTTTTCTCAGCCTCTGCAGCAATAATTTTCGCCTTAGCTTCCGCTTCTGCTTGGCGTAATTTATTTTCTGCTTGGTAAGCTTCTTGAGTTGTTCTGTTTTTAGCATCAATAGCATCTTTAAGTGATTGAGGAGCTGTAATATTAGAAGTTAGTTGTTGAAAAATGAAACCTTCGTCACTTAATTCGTCGATAAGCATTTTCTGAACAGCCAATTCAAATTCTTGTCTATTACTAATTAGGGAATCAGAAGGGAATTGGTTTGCTACAATTCGATAGCTATCCATAATTACATTTCTAATGTAGCCATTTTCCAGTTCCCCTAAACTTCTTCGATATTGGCGAAACATTTGAGGTACCAATTCTCTGTTAACATAATAAGAAAATGTAGGATCAACAGTAAACTCAGATCCATCTTTTGCATTCACGTAGAATGGAGTATAATCTTTTACTTGTGTAAAAGTGGGGAATTCGTGGATTTGAGTAAATAAAGGAAGGTAAAATACCCAACCGGTAACTTCAGTTATGTCGTCGACGCCACGATTGTCTCCAACAAGGTTTACTTTTATACCTACACAGCCGGCGTCTATTCGTTCGACACCTACAAAAAACTTGCAGAATGTAATTGTCCCGATAATAATGATAAATGCAATTAATATTACTCTAAATGATTTCATGTTACAATATGATTAAAAAGATTAAAACGAAAGATATTATTACAATTTCTAAACTATCAATCTTAAGCCTATTGCCAATTTCTATACTAGGTAAGAATTGAAATGTTTGGTGTAATTTGCTATTGATTTCCTTGTAGATGGATAAGATTTTTTTTATTCTTGGAAATGTTTTGTCTTCATATGATTGTAATTTCCAACCTAATATATAGAATAGTAAAAAGAGTGCTGAAAATAATTTTACTATGATAGAATAATCAAATAAGTTTGTTGTAACATCTGATTTCCCTCCTAATAGTACGACTATTAAAACAAATGCAACAGATAATAAAATTATATCTAACTTTTTCATGAAGATAATTGGCTAAATAATTTCAACATGAGTCTCAACTATATATTGTAAACTTAGAAGCTGTTTTAAATTTTATTATTAAATTGACTTTGAGCTTAACTCTCTTCTTTTTTAGTATAGTATCTTTGAGATTCTTTTTAACCTATTTTTATAATTCTTTTTTGCTAATAGTCTTCTATTTTTTACAAAACGATAGTAGAAAAATAAATTAAAAATCTCTCTCTCAAATAGGCTCGAAATAAAATTTAAATAACTTCTTATTGCTTAAGAAATATTATATAGTTTTGATTAAAATTTATGTCAACATTTATAAGTTTTGATTGGAGATATTTATATCTGTTTCCAAATCAATTTATAGAAATGTTTCAAGTTACAAAAATGATTGCTATGATAAAAAAAATAGGTGCAAAATAATTTACACCTATTTTATTATTAAATGAGTTTAAATTAAGCAAGCTCAGCAAAGAACTTGATAGTTCTAACCATTTGAGAAGTATAAGAGTTCTCGTTGTCATACCAAGAAACAACTTGTACTTGGTAAGTATCTTCGTCGATCTTAGAAACCATAGTTTGAGTAGCATCGAACAAAGAACCGAACTTCATACCGATAACGTCAGAAGAAACGATTTCATCCTCAGTATATCCATAAGATTCATTAGCAGCAGCTTTCATTGCAGCATTGATACCTTCTTTTGTAACGTCTTTACCTTTAACAACAGCGATCAAGATAGTAGTAGATCCAGTTGGAGTAGGGATACGTTGAGCAGAACCGATCAATTTACCGTTCAATTCAGGGATAACCAAACCGATAGCTTTAGCAGCACCAGTTGAGTTAGGAACGATGTTTTGAGCACCTGCACGAGAACGACGAAGGTCACCCTTACGTTGAGGACCGTCCAAGATCATTTGGTCTCCTGTGTACGCGTGAATTGTAGACATGATACCAGATTGGATAGCAGCATATTTGTTCAAAGCGTCAGCCATTGGAGCCAAGCAGTTAGTAGTACAAGAAGCTGCAGAGATGATCTTGTCTTCAGATTTCAATGTATTGTGGTTTACATTGTAAACGATAGTTGGAAGGTCGTTTCCAGCAGGAGCAGAAATTACAACTTTCTTTGCTCCAGCATTGATATGAGCTTGTGCTTTATCTTTTGAAGTATAGAAACCTGTACACTCAAGAACTACGTCAACGTTGTATTTAGCCCATGGGCAGTTGTTAGCGTCAGCTTCTTTAGAGATTTTGATTTCTTTTCCATCAACGATGATTGAATCTTCAGTAGCAGAAACTGTGTGTTTTCCTTCTCCGAATTTTCCAGCGAAACCACCTTGTGCAGTATCATATTTCAAAAGGTGAGCAAGCATTGCAGGGCTTGTCAAGTCGTTGATTGCAACTACTTCATAACCATCTGCTTCAAACATTTGACGGAATGCAAGACGACCGATGCGTCCGAAACCATTAATAGCAACTTTTACCATTTTTTTTAAATTTTGTTATGTTAAACAATAATTAAATTTTCTTCTTAATTTTTTCTTAAAGTTACAATAGGCTAAAAACAACCACAACCCGACTTGCATGATACAACAAGTAGGGTCACCATTATCATTAAGGCTATTTTTAAATATTGATACATATTATGCTCTTTCTTCAACTTGTTGAGTAGCGTTATTTAACTCTCCGTAACCCGGACATAATTGTTGTTTGCATGAGCTCATAAGTGCCAATAACATAGCGGCTGCAATAATTACCTTTACTAATTTCATATTTTTCTAAGTGTATTAAGTTTATAGGGTTACCCCTAATTTTGTTAATTTCTTATTCCGTCTGTAAATATTATTACTATATCGATGCTTATTCCCAATTCTCTCTATAGTTATATCTTCAATACTTACATATTTTTCTTTGAATATTAGAAAATTCTTCTGCATCTAATATTCTCTGCAAATTTAAATTTTTTATTTAATAATGAAATACTTTTTTTGAAAAAAAATATTACTTGTTGAAAAATAATCTGTGTACTCTCTTGTTTTCTTCTTTGAAGTGACTTTACCCCAATTTTTTTTCTCCATTCCTTTTTATGTATGAAATGGATTGCAAGGATATTAATATCATAAGAGGATAAAAAGTTATGTGAAATACTTGTATGTTGAAAATTCCAATAATCAATGCTATAGCTATGGTGGCTAAATTAAAATATTGGTATTTTATTCCCCAATTTCTAAATTTCTCAAATGGTAACAATATTGCAAATATAAGCTGTAAAGGGTTGCACCAAAGGAGATTATAATTTGGATATGTGCAGGGGTGTTCGGAGAAGAGTGAAAGAAAAAATATTAGTGAGCCAACAACACCATATATACCAAATATAAGTATATCCATAGGTCTTTGATTCCACCTTCTGTAGCCTATAATGATTAGAGTTATAAGTGTAATTGATATTGCGAATAGAATTAGAGTAGGGGAGTAGTTATTTTTATCAATCGTTTTTTCTTCAGGAGTTACTCTTACAAGACTATCTGTTATCATTGGAACTTTCTTGCCTGCACTATCTATTCTTGTTGCTTGTTCCATTGCTTTATGTAATTCTATTGGAAGAAACAACATTAAACTATCGCTAACAACTTTATCTGTTTTACTACCTAAACATAAGTCAATTCCAACTGTAAACCATGGAAGGTCTGCTGTTAGTTCATGAATGATATTTCGATAAGTTTTCTGATTGTTAAATCTAGGATATTCTATATTTTTTATAGTTTTCTCAATCATCTTTCGTGGTCGAGTGGCACAATTGTCATAGAAAAAGTTATAGCGGTAGTAACAATTTTCCGGACGACTATTTATTTCTAAGTTTTTTGCAATTTCATTAGCTTCTTCTTCGGAAAGGTTTAATATTTGTTCATACAAATATACATTTTTTCTCTGTGCACTTCGTATCGAACTCCAAATCGCCTCATCGCAATCTACTTTATAATCGGTTTGTCCTGTGACAAAATTATATAGAAATCCGTCTCCAAAAGAGAATACTCCATAATTATAAACTTTGTCGTCTTGTTCTGTTCTTACTCGTATAGCAGAGTGTCCCCATACAGTATAAATAGCATTGTTACATGCTGTACTTGTTAGAAGACTAACTTGAGTTTTTGCTTCGACTAAACTTACTAAGGTAAAAAAGGAAAGAAGTAGAATAATAATTCGTTTCATAGTTGGAACCAAATTACTTTATAACGATTCGCTGCACTTTGTCGTTAATTTTTACGATATAGAATCCTTTCTTTAAATTGAGTTGAATACGTTCTTCTTGGGACTTTATGATATATGAAAGGATGTTTTCTCCTAACATATTCATAATGTCCACTTTTTCATTTTCTTTGGCATTGAGAATGTACAGTGTATTGTTGTACACTCCGATAGTGATAGATAAATCCTTATTTGCAGAATTTATCTCCACATCTTGCTGCCCCTCTAACTCTTGCGCTAAAAGAGTGAAATTTGAGGTAGTAGCCAATGCAAATAATAATATGAACGTATATATTTGTTTCATAAAGCTCTTTATTGATGGCAAATATATGCTTCGTTTTCTTTATTTCCAAAAAAGTTTGCTTTTTTTTTATTTTTTCACACAATATTTTGTTCTATTTTAAGTTTACCTTTCTTTAAAGTCTTTTTTTAACTTCTTTCGGTTGATGGTTTTGTTTAAGGATGGAATTTTTCGTAATTATAAATTAAATCTCTCCATTCTTTAGATATTTGTAATGACGTGTTGGTTTTAGGATCAAATCCGCACATGATAGTTCTACAAACTGACTTCACTGATTCGGTATTTTCATCGTATAATACTTGAACCAATTTAACACTTTTATTTCCAATTTCGTAAATTTTTGTCTTTACAACGATAGCATCATTCATAAATATGGGTTGTACGAAATCGACATTGAGGTTTACGATGACCAATTCGGCTCCATTCCAATCTATCACTTGATTTTTTAAGGCTTCAAAATATTTTACTTTACCTAAATCAAAATAACTCAGTTGAACGGCATTATTTACGTGTCCGATTACATCCACATCGTTAAAGCGAATTTGTATAGCTTGTTGGTGGTTAAATTCAATTTGATTGATATCCAATAGAGTATGGTCCATTTTATATGAAAATTATGTCGTCTATGATTGAGTCATTGACGTAATTGTTAAGTGTTTTGATTAATTCTTTCCTTCTGTATAAAAGGTCGTTTTTTGCCATGGGAGAACCTATTTTTACAAAGAGTTTTCGGTTCTTAATAAAGATTCGTTCTGTCTCTTTTCCTATTGTTGCTCCTACTGCAATTTCCCAATGTTCAATAATTTGGGCTTCTCCTAATTTGCTTCGGAATCGCTCTTCCTTCAGAATATCTTTTAAGATTTCTTTTATAGGCTGAAAATCAGTTCTTTTCATAAAGTTGTTTGTGCGGTGAGTCTATTCTCTGCAATTTTGAGATAAATTAGATGGAAAGTAATTTCTATAAATTACTTTCCATCTAATTTATAGAAATTACCTTTTTACAAGCCTAAATTGATTAGTATCTAAAAGAAACAATTGCCATTATGCTGTTATTTCTTGCTTTCATTTCGTGGTATTGATTAGAGAATAGTGTGTCAAAGAACCCCATTTGGTATGCAACCATAAATGATAGTTTATTAACTTCTATACCGGTTTGGATTTTTCCTCCTACATCAAATCTTCTGTATCCATAATCGTTATCCTCAGAGAAGGTGCTAATTAAACTTAAACGTTCTCCTTGCTCAACATAGTTGAATTTCCTGTCTCCTGCAACACCGCAAGCAAAGTAAGGTCCAACCATTATTTTCCATGCAATATCACCTTCTAAAGGAACTGATAGACCATACAATACCGGCCACTCTAAGTAAAATAGATTTGCTTTACAACTCTCATTGTCATAAATTTGCCAAGGTCCTCCATCTTTACTCCATTCATTCCCCTCGAATTTACATCCTTTTCTTGTAAAGGCCATTCCAACTTCAACAAATGAGTATTTTCCAAAATTAACATCTAAATCTACTCCAAAAGTAAATCCAAATAACCCGCTCTTCCCGTACGGATCATAAGCATTTCCCCATTGGTCTGCATATCCAATTCCAAAATCAAACCCAAATTGAACAGTTTTTTTTGATTTGTAATAACTATTTTCTTCTGCAGAGACTGTAAGAAATGTTCCACAAAGTAATGCGATTAACAATAAAATTTTTTTCATTTTTTTCTTATTAAATTTATATTAACATTTAAATTTTACTACAGTTATTCCGGCTCCTCCAAATTGTACATGTTCGTCTGCAAAGGAGCTGACAGCCGGTATGGTTTTAAGGTATTTTCTTATCAATTCTCGTAATATTCCTGTACCGGTTCCATGTAAAATTCGGACTTGCTCTACATTGACGATTATTGCATCATCAATGAAATACGTTACAGCTTGTAAAGCTTCATCTCCTCGCATGCCTCTAACGTCTATTTCTCTCTTGAAATTTAAGTTTCTTTCTCTTATATCTTCAATAGTTGAAGAGACGATATAGGAGTTTTTATTCCGGTTCTCTTTTTTTATTTTGTTGTTGCTGACGATTTCAAGTTGATCTAATTTTGCAGGAAGTTTAAATTGTCCTAAAGCAATCACTACATTATCTTTTTTTATTTCAATAACTTGACCATATCCATCCTGACCTTTTACTCTGACGGTTGAGCCGATTTTTATTGATTCTTTTTCTTCTTTTCCGGAAGTTTTTTCTTTCCCTTTTTTTAGTTTGCGCAATCTTTCAATTCTTTTATTAAAAGCTGTATCATCTATTTCTTCAGAATCAAAATTTTCCTTAAACTGTTCAAACTCTTTACGAACTTCTTTAGTTTGAATCTTTTCAGCTTGCGCCTCTTTTATTTTCCGAATTGTATTTTCAATGGCAGAATTAGCTTGTTCCAACAGCCGTTTTGATTCCCGCTTAGCCTCTTTCATTGCCTCCTTTTTTTCTTTGGCAAGAAGAGTCAATTCTTGTTCATATTTTTCGGTTATCTCTTCAAGACGTTTTTCTTTTTGTCTAATATTTTGGCGTTTAGCTTCCCAATAACGTTTGTCGCGAACAATATCTTGTAGATATTTATCCATATCCACAAGATCTTTTCCTGCCTTTTCTGTGGCTTCTGCTATGACGCTTTCTGGTAGTCCTATCTTCCTTGCAATTTCAATGGCGAATGAACTTCCCGGATTACCTATTTCTAATCGAAAAAGAGGTTGCATTAAATGTCTGTCATACAACATGGCTCCATTTATTATCCCCTCATTTTCTTCTGCAAAATTTTTAATATTTGTGTAGTGAGTTGTTATTACTCCAAAAGCTTTCTTTTGATTAAAATGGTTGAGAAGAGATTCTGCAATAGCTCCTCCAATATTGGGTTCTGTACCACTTCCAAATTCATCAATTAGTAGCAAAGAGCGATTGTCACAATTCCTAACAAAATATTTCATATTAGTTAAGTGAGAACTATAGGTGCTCAAATCATTTTCTATGGATTGTTCATCTCCAATATCTATCAAAATTGCATGAAATATGCCCATTCTACTGGAAGAATGCAATGGGACTAATAGTCCGGCTTGCATCATAAATTGTAGTAATCCAACGGTTTTTAGGCATACAGACTTTCCACCGGCGTTTGGACCTGAAATAATCAAGATCCGTTTCTCGTCGCATAGTTTAATATCCAAAGGAACAACCTCTTTCCCTATTTTTAGATGATTTAGGTACAATATTGGATGAATTGCAACGCTCCAATCAATAATTGGAAGTTCTTGTATAGATGGTAATGTTGAGTTAGTTTCAATCGCAAATAGGGCTTTTGCTCTTATAAAATCGATTGTGCCGAGAAAGTCAAAAGCTTCTGTTAGTTGATATGAATAGGGACGAATCTCATTGGTTATCAGCGTTAAAATCTTAATGATTTCTCGCTTTTCATCTGCCAAAAGTTCCCTTATTCGATTGTTTATTTCGACAGCAACGTCCGGCTCAATAAAAACAGTTTTTCCTGTTGCTGACTCGTCATGAACAATACCTCTGATTTTTCTTTTGTGAGCAGGAGGTACGGGAATTACCAATCTTCCATCTCTCACTGTAGGATTAACATCTTGTTCAACATAGCCTTCAGACTTTGCGTGATGTAAAATTTTCTGAATAGCCCGCGAGATACTACTCTTTTCTTCATCAATGTTTCTCCGAATATTTTGTAATTCCGGAGATGCATTATCTTTTATTTCTCCAAATTTATCTAAAATATGGTCAATTGATTTAACAATTGCAGGGAAAGTATCAATCTCTTTGGATAGATTTTTCAGATAAAAGAAATCGCACTCCTCTTTTTGATTTAAAAAGGTAACTATCAGTCCAATTGTATGCAAGGAACATCTTAATTTGAACAATTCTTGAACTTCTATAAAAGTACCTTCTGTAGCTATCTTAGATAAGCTTTCATGAATATCAAAGTATGAGTCTATGGGAAAATCCTCTTCATTAACAAGAATTTTTACAAATTCATTTGTTTGGTTAAGTTGCTCAAGAATCCATTCGTAATTAGTTGAAACGGTAATCGTATCCACCTTTTTTGTTCCTAAAGGGGATAGGCAGTTCTTAACTAAAAGTTGTCGGATCTTATCAAATCCTATTTTTGTTTCAACGTTAGTAGTGAAAACCATATCTTAATCTCTGTTGTTATAGAGTGGGACAAAGATAATTAAAATCTATGAATATAATTGAAATTTTTGAGGATTGTATTTCTCGTTATGGAAGTAATCCTATGATAATGGAGAAACAAAATAACGAATATCTTTCACTTTCATACCAAGATATATATAACAAAGTGAAAAAGTTTTCTATTGGTTTATTGGCTTTGGGAATCAAGCCCGGGGATAAAGTGGCGTTGTATGCCGATAGTGGAACGGATTGGTTAGTTGCGGAATTCTCCTTATTTTGTATCAAAGCAGTAGTTGTTCCTTTATCACAATCCATGACAGATGAACAAGAGTTGAAACATTGTTTACTCCATTCAAAGTGCAGAGGTATTGTTGTTTCTGAAAAATTCTATGCTTCGATTTCTAAAATGAAAGATTCTCTTCCTAGCCTAAATCTTATTATTCTATTGGCAGAGTATTTAGGAAATGAGTTTGATGTAGTCTCTTCGGAGAGAGTGTATGCTTTAGGTCGAGATTTATATGAAGCTATGAATGAAGAGTTATCAGCGCTAATTCGGTCCATTTCTTATGATGACGTAGCGATGATATATTATACGGATGTTCAAACAAAAAAAGAAGTAGTGTCATATACCCATCGAAACTTGGTAACACAAGTAGATCAAATGTCCTTTTTAATGCAAATAGGGGAGTGGAAGCGCTCATACATGATGTTACCATGGAGTGATATCTATGTTCATCAAATTTCGTTGATGTTGATTATGTTTAATGGTTCTACCATTGTTGTACCGAAGGTTGCTGTAGATTGTTTCTGTTATTCATTTTTTAGAGATTTACATGATATTCGTCCTAATTTTGTCTATTTATCTTTATCAGCAATTAAAACAATAAAAAATAGGATAGAGGAGGTTATTGCGCATTATGGAAAGTTCTATTTGTTGTTGTTGGAAAAATATATAAAGTTGGTAGAATCTACTATTTTACGCTCTTCAGGGTATTGGGATTTCAAATTAATGGGGGTATTATCACCATTTGCTAAGATTATTGACTCTTTGATATGTAAAAAGATTAGAGAGGCTTTAGGAGGAGATATAGAGTATTTTATCTTACGAGGTCCTTTTTTAGATAGACAAACAGAGTTGTTTTTTTTGTCGATAGGAATTCCTGTTTTAAGAGGGTTTGGGACTGTCATGAGTAGTTCGTTAGTATCATTAAATTTCAAAAAAAATGATTGTTATAAATTAGGTTCTTCTGGCAAGCCATTTCACAATACATGTTTAAAAATTGTTGACCCGTTAAATAAGAATCCTTTGTCTGTAGGGGAAATCGGTGAAATATATATTCGATCTGAATCTATTGTAACAGTTGATTTAAAAGATAGTAAGAATCCCATCCCAAAATCTGTGGAGGATTGGTATTCTACTAAATGGTTTGGATTTATGGATTTGGACGGTTTTTTATTTGTTGATGGAGTTCTACACTCTTATATAAAAAATTCTATAGGAGAAAAATTTTCTCCACATCCGATTGAGGTGGCATTTTATCTTCGTTCGCCCTTTATTAGTCAATGTTTTTTGTCCAATTCCGGTATGGATTTTGCCGTTATGTTGGTTGTTCCCAATAGGCAGGCCATTCTATCAAATCTGAATCCATCTCTGAGAGACGAGCAAAAAGTTCGGGAGGCGATACGACTGCTGTATGCTTCATTAAGAAATATTACTACAGAATTAAAAGATCAATTCTCAAATATATCATTACCTAAAACATTTGTGATTTTAGGAGAAAGGATAGAGTTTCGCAAGAATGGAGAATACTATTGTGAAGAGATAGACCCTGTTGTTGTTGAGCAATTATATAACAAAGAGATAAAATATGCCTATTCAGTACAAGCAAAAAATCCCTATAACCCTAAGAATCTGAGTAACATGCTTAAGATGTTGAGTAGAAGAAAGGAATAGTAAAAGTTTTTTATGTTATAAGAAATACAATTCTTTGAGAGTAACTTGCGAAAGTTATATAGAAGTGATAGGGCCTAAAAAGGAGCTAATTGTTTTATTTTCAATTGATATTCTTTATAGAAAAGAGGGCGTATCGATTTTTGACACACCCTCTTTCATTATATAGACAGCTCTATTATACAAAGTTTAAGCTATCGTATCAAAGTAATTTCACCTCTACGTTCTCCTTCTTTTTCGAGACCTTTGTAGTTACTACGATATTTTACCACATATCCGTAAACTCCCCAAGGACAAGGCTCACCTTTGAATGTACCATCCCAAGCATCATCTTTACTGTATCCTTCGAATACCACTGTACCAAGACGGTCAAAGATTCTAAATTCAAATTCGGTCATATATTCAGTACCCTTAAATCTGAATTGATCATTCAAATTATCTTCATTTGGTGTAAATGCACTCGGAGCCCAAAAATCTTTCCAAACATAGATGAATGCAGTATCTTTGTATTCACAACCACTATCATCAACTGCAATAATTTTCACTTCAAATGAGTCTTGAGTAACAGCTGTGTAGGTAAAGTTTACATCTTTTCCTCTTATAGGCTCTATTTCGTCACCCGTAATCCATGTCCAATTTTGGGTTATTGGTTTAATACCTAAGAAACCAACAACACGATTGTCTGAATCAATTATACGAGGTGTGATATCGTACTCCATTTGTTCAAAAGTAAGCGGTTCAACAGTTAATGTATCAGTATTAACGCAACCAAAATCATCCGTTCCTGTAACGACAAATCTTGTTGTTTCAAAAATAGTAACATCCGTAACATCAGAAGGAGTAACAGGAACATCATCTATATCATTGTTGTCAGGATTACTTTCCCAAACCAAAGAGTTCGCACCTTTAGCAATCAAGCTAACAATAGTACCCGTTTCAGGACAGCCCTTTCTGCTATAATCAGCGGAAATTTTAGGAATATCTCTTGCTTTCACGATTTTAGAGACACTATTAGAGCAGCCATTAGAGCTATATCCGGTTACAGTGTAGCTGTTTGTATTAGCAATCTTTTTAGTGATACTCTTTGTTTGTTCTCCTGTTGACCATATGTATCGAACAGCACCATCAGCAGTAAGTGTTACAAAGTCATTTCTACAAGTAGCAGAATCTCCGGAAATTATTACTTTAGGAGATGGCTTAATTCTTGTTTCGATTTCTAACTCTGAAGAACACTTTCCGAGAGTACCGATAAGAGTTACTTTATCTGTAATATTAGGTTCGAAGACAAACGGATTATCAGTAGAATATTTATTGCCTAATTTCCAACGATAATTTTTAGCCCCCTCTCCGGTCAACTCTATCTTTTCTCCTTCACAAACTTCAACATTACCGCGATAGCTAAGTTCAGGAGGATTTATTGTTTTGATAGATTTCTGTGCAACATTTTCGCATCCATGTTCGTCAATACCTTTGACAAATACGAATGTAGGTTGATTAATTGGAATATTTAGTGCAACATTATTATTTGTAACAAATTTATCGTAGCTCGCACTACCAGTACTCCAATAGTATGTTTCTCCATCACCGGAAGCAGTCAAGCTAATAGGAGAGTTTTCGCATACCTCTTCGTCACCCAATATTTCAAATTGAGGTTTCGGATTAACTCTAACTTGGATTTCTATTGAGTTTGAGCATCCGTTTTCAGCTGTACCAGTTAAGATATACTTAGTACTTTTGGTAGGGAAAGCTTCCAAAATATTATTACTAATACCGGTATTCCATTGGTATGTTTTAGCCCCTTTAGCTTCCAAAACCAATTTATTACCTTCACAAACAATTGTATCACCTTGGAATGTAACATTCGGCAAAGCAAGAACCTCTATTGGGATATTTATTGAATCGGAACAGCCATTTGTGGTTCCAACAACTTTGTAGATAGTTGAAGCTTGAGGTTGATCTGAGATTTGGTTTGTTGTAGAATTATTTGACCATAAATACTCATTAGCCCCGCTTGCAGTAATGGAAACGAACTCTCCGTAGCATATTGTATCCGGAGCTTGATAAGTTAACTCAGGGTAATCAACTTTTGTTACATTATGAGTAGCAACAGCCATACATCCGTTGGTATCTTTAGCAGTTACAATATAGGTAGTAGATTCCTTGATAACTTCAGATAATGTTTCCCCGGTAGTATTATTGCTCCAATTGTAAGTACATCCTTCATTACCAACGGCAGTCAAAGTAATTAAACTTTCGTAGCAAGCATAATTTTCACCCTTAATTGAAATATTAGGGAGAGGATTCACTTTGACAGTGTAGCTAGCTGTATCTTTACAATTGTTTTCATCAGTACCGGTTACAATGTAAGTTCCAGTACTCATAGGAGTCATGGTTAACTTATCAGATTGCAGACCAGTACTCCATGCATAGCTTTTTGCACCATGAGCGACAAGTGTTACCTGTTTATTGATACAAATTTCATTAGTACCAGAGATATTAACATCCGGTAATGCAAGTACATTAACAGGTATATCAACTGTTGTACTACAATTTTCGGTAATACCAATCACAGTGTAAGTTGTATTCTCTTCTGGGGAATCGGAGTATGTGTTACCGGTTGAACCATCCTGCCAAATGTATTGAGAAGCACCTATTACACTAATATTAGCCATTGTACCATAGCATACACTAGTTGGAGCCGTATGAGTTATTACAGGATACTCTTTCTTACGAATTGTTTTAGAAGCAGTTGATTTACAATTATACTCATCATAACCAATTACAACATAAGTTCTTGTGTTAGTAACTTTAGGGGTGATGGATTGAGTATTTTCATTTGTATTCCACAAATAAGTTAAACCACCGTTTGCCGTAAGGGTAGTGATGCTATCTGCACAAACAGCATCTGGACCATCAATAGAGATAATTGGAAGAGGATGAACTGTAACCAAGAATGTATCAGTAGATTCGCAACCATTTATATCTCGTCCTGTTACACTAAACGCAGTAGTTCCATTTGGAATAATAGTAATTGAATTTTGAGTATCTCCGGTATTCCATAAGTAAGAGCTTGCACCTGAAGCTGATAATGTAATAGGATCATTTGTACAAATATCTTTTTGGTTTCCAGTAATTGTTACATTAGGGAGAGACCACACCTTAACGTTAGTACTTGCTGTTGTTGTGCATCCGCGTGTTGTTCCGGTTACGGTGTAAGTGGTACTGTTTTGAGGCTCATCGATAAATGAGTTACCGGTTGTACCATCTTGCCATTCATAATCAATTGCACCTGACACCACAATTACAGCTTTCTCTCCGCGGCAGATAGCCTCTTGATGATTGAATTCCAATACAGGATAAGGTTTACTTCTTACAGTGTAACTTTTATTTGTTGTACAACCATTGTTATTGGTTGCAGTTACTTCAAAAGTTGTGTTTTGGTCGATTACCGGATAGATGGTATCGGAAGTAGAATTTAGATAATTCCATACATACGTTAATTCATGCTCACTTTCTACCCATACAGTATCCACATCACCTTCACAAATTAGGTCGTTACCTTTAATTTCAAATTCCGGTAATTTATTAATTTGTATTGTGTATGTACCTGTATTTTGACAACCAAATTCATCCGTACCGGTTACTTTATAATCGGTATTGCTCATTGGAGTAACAACGATTGATTCGCTGATTATACCTGTATTCCATGAATATGTTTCTGCACCATTTGCTGTCAATTTGATAGAATCTTGTAAGCAAATTGCAAAAGTGCTATCAGAAGTGGTAATTGTTACATTTGGAAGAGATCTAACGATTACTGTTTCTGTAGCTTTTGTAGTACAACCGTTTGTAGTTCCATAAACCGTGTATGTAGTATCATTTTTAGGAGTGTCTGCAAAACTTCTATCAATTTTTCCGCTCTCTTTAGTTCCCCAAACATAATTGTTTGCACCCTCTGCTGAAATGATTGCAGATTGGCCGAAACATACATATTCAGGTGCATCGATTGTTACAATAGGGTAAGGTTTTGATTGAATTAATATCGAATCACTATTCTTACAACCATTAATATCTGTTAATGTTACTTTGAAGTAAGTAGTATCCAATATTTCTTCTTCTACAGTTTGATCTGTTTTTCCGTTACCCCACAGATAGTTAGTGATTGTAAATTCATTGCTACTTTCAGCTTTCAATTCAACTTTATCTCCTTCACAGATATTCTTTTCGCCGATGATGTTTACAATCGGTAATGGATTAACAGTGAGATTAAATGTATCACTGTTTTGGCATCCATTTGCACCTACACCTCTAACGATATATTGTGTAGAACCAAGAGGTTTGACAAGGATAACATCGCTCTCTTCTTTGGTATTCCAAGTATAAGTTTCTCCACCGATAGCCATTAATTTCAGAGAGTCGTTGCGACAAATCATTCCTAAGGTGTTTTCCGATGCAATTAGGATGTTTGGAAGATCTTGTTTACCAATTTTTATTGTGTCTGTTGATGTACAACCATTGGAAGTACCTTTTACAACGAATAACGTATCTTTAGTAATTTCTACACTACGATAATTCTTTGTACTATTGTCATCCCATAGATATTCGGCAGCACCTTTGATAGAGATGTTGATCTTAGAACCATAACAAACAGAATCCGGAGCATTTGGAATTAAAGTAGGATGGTCTATTGATGTAACTGTGTAAGATGTTTCATATTTACATCCATTTTCATTAGTTCCTATTACATAGAATGTTGAATCTTTTGAAGAAATAGGAGCTTCTATGCTTGTTCCCTCTATTCCATTTCTCCATTCGTAATGAAGGGCTGATCCTGATACGGTAAGAGTAACGGTAGAATCTAAACAAACCGCTCTTGCGCCATCAATCTTAATATCAGTAGGAAGCGCATTAACTTTAACTTCAAATTCTTTTTGCGACTTACAATTATTGATATCTGTTGCTGTAGCATAGAATGTTTTAGTTATAGTCGGAGTCTCGTATGTAGTATCGTTTGAACTTCCATTGTGTTTCCATTTAAACGTTAACTCCTCATTATTTTTAGGATAAGTGAATAATAGAGCAGTATCATTCAAACATATAGTTGAGTCTCCATCGATACCAAATTCAGGCAATTGCCATGTCGCAATAGTAATTGCAGTGTCGCTTGTACATCCATTAGTTGTTCCAGATACGATAAATGTCTTTTCCCCATTAATAGTTTCGGAGTAAGAATTTTCTGTTGAGTTGTCGCTTGCCCAAACGTACTCATCAGCACCGCTCATGTAAATTACAACAGGAGAACCAATACAAACCGTATCTTTGCCAGTATTTGTTCTGTATGATAATACAGGGAACTCTTTTACATAAACATTGAATTCGGCTGTAGATTGACAATTATTGTTGTCTGTTGCCAACACTGTAAATGTTGTATCGTCGCTACTGATTGTAGGATTGAAAGTAGCTCCATCCATTAAAATGTCGTTACCATTTATCCATTGGAAAGTTGCATCAGTTTCTGATTTTGCTTCCAATGATGCGTTTTCATCGCGACATACGTAAGCATCTCCTTCGATATTTACGATAGGAAGTGCATTAACATTGATTGTAATTTCTCCTACATTTTTACAACCATGAATATCATATCCGGTTACAGAATAATTGTTTTCACCCACCTTATTAGGTACCACAATTACTTCATCAGCAGTTACACCGTTGTGACTCCATCTGTATTTTCCTGATACTCCATTCTTTCCTATTAATTGAACATTATCGTTGTAACATATTGTATTTTCAGATGCTTCAATCTCTATGTTAGGAAGCTCCCAAACCTTAATGGTTGTATCAATTTTGCTAGTACATCCATTGGTTGTACCTTCTACGGATACTGTAATCTCTTCTGTTATGTTGTCAATGGTTATGAAATTTTTTGTAGAACCATCAATCCATTTATATCCGTTGTTCGCTCCTGAGACATACAATGTTTTAGAACCTCCATAACATACGGTGTCGTTATCGATTCTTAATTGAAGAACTGGGTATTCTTTAACACCCACCTTAATGCTCTTCATGCTCTTACATTGATTATTATCTTCTCCCCATACGTTGAATGTCGTATCGTTAGCAATTGCTATGGTATATGAGTTATTGTCAGTGTAGTTGTCTCCTCCCCATAGATATTTTAATTCCTCATTATCTGCTGTAATAGTAGTTTCTGTACCTCTACAAACAGGAGTTATAGTACTCAATTGGAATTGAGGGAGTGGATTAATAGATACAATAACACTCTTTTCTCCTACGCAAGAATTTTCATCGGTACCCAAAACCTTATATTGTGTTTGAGAGGTTAGAGTAGGGGTTACATACTTAGCCCCATCTACAGAAGCATCTTGCCATCTGAACACAACGTTGTTACTTTCACTTTGGGCCTCAAGGACAGCAGTGTCGCCATAGCAGATTGCTACATTTTCTGCATTGATAATTGGTAAATCCCATTTGTTCACTACGAAAGATGTATCGCTAATACAACCTCCTTTTATGCTAGTTGCTTTTACAGTGAATTTACTTTCTTCCGTAATTACTTTTTGAATGTAACGATCTGTTTCGCCACTATTCCAACTATAAGTAGCATCTACGTCACTCTTAACCTCTATATAGGCTTGTGTTCCATAACATACATTGTCTGTATCTTTAACAACCGTAATTACAGGATAAGGATTAACTTTTACAATGTGTTCAATGGTAGTTTCACATTTCAAATTATCATTAGTGTATCCTGAAATTTTAAGTATTGTATCTTGTGTTACTCTTATAGTGAACTCTATATCTTCTGTCAATGTTTCGTTTGAATTGTTTTTCCAAACATAGCTTAATGATTCGTTAGAAGCCTTTAATTCAATATCATCACCTTGACAAGTGTCTGTTTTTCCAATAATCTCAAATATTGGATTCTCTTGGATGACAACATATACAGAATCAAAGTTTTCACAACCAAACATGTCTTTAACAATTAAGCGATATAGTGTAGTATCTTTTATAGGAAATACTTCATAATAGTTATTGTTACTGTATGAATTATTGTCCCATTTATATTCTTTAGCTGTTTCACTTTCAGCATTAATTGTTAGGCTCGTATTGTTACATATTGTAATTATCGGACTATTTTCGATTTTAACTTTTGGCAATTCTCTGATTGCTACTTCAAATGTAGTGTCAGATTCACACCCATTGGAAGTTGCAATGCTTTTAAATAGGTGATTTTCAGTTAAAATGTCTGTTGTATAACTACTAGATTCTGATAACAAATTTTCTATTCCATTCGTTACATCATACCACTTATATTTTGCAGTATTGTTATGTCCGGTCATTGTTGCTTGTTTGCCAAAGCAAATAGAATCTGTATATACGATGTTTAATTGTGGTCTTGCCTTTGTTGTAATACGAATTGAGTCAGACTTGATACAACCTTTTTCACTCATGGCAGTTACTCTGAATGTATCTGTCATTGGGAAGCTGCCCATTGCAAAAATCTTGTTTAGATTTGAACTAAATTCCGTTTCATTTTGCCATTTGTAGGTCAACTTGTCATTAGAGGTTGTAAGTTCTACTTCACTATTTTCGCATACGCTATTTTCATTTGCACTAATTGTAAATGAAGGCAAAGGATTAACGATTACGTCAAAGGAATCTCTATTTTCGCAGCCCTCTGTATTAGATACAATTACCTCAATTTTGGAATCTACTTTTGGAGCAATTTTAATTACATCAGATGTACTTGGTAAGGTACTTGAAGTAGTTAAATTTTTCCATTGGTATGAATTTAATCCGGCAGTAGCATTAAGAATTACAGAGTCGTTGAAACAGATTTCATTTGCACCTGTTATTTCAATTGTAGGAATTTCTTTTACTGCAATGTCAATTGATATACTGTCATCACAACCATTCATGTAACCTTTAACAAGATATTTCTGTGGTTCAGTAATAACTTGTTCATAGCTATTTTTAGTAGAAATTAACTCTCCATTCTTGTACCATTCATAGTTGTCTGAACTTCCAAATACGTTAATTATAGCACTACTTCCATAGCAAATTGCATTGTTATAATTAGCATTGATTGTAGGTCGATCCTTCTTTCTAATTACGTATTCAATTGTACTTGAACAGATTGTTCCATTATCATTTTTAGCTGTTCCGGTTATGATTAAGGTTGTATCTTGTGTAATTGTTATTGTAGCACTTGCTAAAGAACTGATTTCATCACCATTTTTGTTTTTCCAGCTATATTCCAAATTTTTGTCAGAGCCAACCAA
This sequence comes from Paludibacteraceae bacterium, assembly GCA_017630395.1. Classification (GTDB taxonomy): domain Bacteria; phylum Bacteroidota; class Bacteroidia; order Bacteroidales; family Paludibacteraceae; genus UBA1181. The sequence goes on along the minus strand of JAGBVI010000005.1, from coordinate 90,680 downwards.
TGTTACTTCATCATTGATACATACCATATTTTCTCCAATAATTTCAAATGATGGAGTAGGAGTCACAATAACGGTAATATTATCTCTATTAGTACAACCAAAATTATCTTTACCTTCTAATGAATATACCGTTTCATCATTGATAGGTCTTACTGTATAGTTGTTTCTATTTTCGCTATTTTTATTATCCCAAATATAGCTATTGATATCGCTTCCGGATGCTAACAATTTTACTGAGTCTCCCTTACAAACGTATGCAAATTCATCTCCATCATTAATTAGTATATTTGGCAAATCTCTAACTTTTATCTCAATAGAATCTTCTGTAATACATCCATTTTTGGTTGCGACGACTTTAAATATCTTATCTTTGAGAAGTTCTTCACTCTCATAGTTTATTCCTATTTTACTATCGTTTCCTTCCCAAACATACGTTGTTTGGTATCTGGTATTTTCGGAATTATCTACAACCTCAATAGTTGCTTTATTATTATAACAAACATCTTCACCTGTTAATGTCAATTGAGGGTTAGGTTTTCTCTTTATCTCGTATGGAGCTTTGTTTACACAATTATTTTTATCCATACCAAACACTTCACCGGTAATATCATTTATTATGTTTTCGATGGTGTGACTGCTATTCTCTTCATAATCGGATTGAGCACTCCATTGATATTTAATATCGTTATTTAGAGCTGTGATAACAACATTAGAACCATCACAAACACTATTGATATATTCAAGTTCAATATTAGGAAGTTTGTTCACGTTGACGATGATAGTGTCACTATTTACACAATTATTGTCATCTATTCCTTTAACAGCATACATGGTTATCTCTTTCGGTTCCTTTGTAATCTCACTATCGGTTTCGTTATACATATCCAACCATTCAAATGATTTTGCGCCTGTAGCTCTTAGAACAATAGATTCTCCCTCACAAATAGCAGTATCTTTTCCATCATTTATTTTAACATTCGGTAAATTAAGCACTGTTATTTTGAATGTTTCGTAAGAAGTACAGCCTTCTGTTGTCCCTTCTACTGTGTATTCTTTGTCCTCTGTGATATTTACATCCGTAAACACATTTGATTTTTTCTCCGAATTGAGCCATTTCCATGTATCAGCACCGTTAACTTTAATTTCTACACTACCACCTTTACATACATTTTTATTATATGTAGCATTGATCTTAGGATAGCTTTTTGTATTTATATCGATAGTTCTTTCGGAAGAACATTCGTCATTGCTAACAACTACTGCTTTTACAGTTAACGCTGTATCTACTGTAAATGTAGCACTATTTGTAGTTTTATTTTCTGTGATAGCAACATCGTTTCCGCTTCCCTGTTCAATGGCACTCCATGTAATTGATTGAATATTGTTGCCTATTACGGAAATCGAACCTTTAGTACCTACACAATAAGCAGTATCTCCTCCAAAATTGAATGTCGGTTTGTCAAACGCATTTAATTGATAAGTAACATTAGCTATACAATCATATTTGTTGCTTACTTTCAACGTGTATGGAGTTATATCTCTAGTTGGAGTTACCACAATAGATTCTTCTTCGGAACCAGTGCTCCATTCGTATTTTTTTATCTCTTGAATAGGATTACTATTCTCTTTAGTGGTAAGTGTTATAGGTTCTTCCTTACATACGATTGCTGGTCCTACAATTTCAATATTTGGTAATGGATTGATAGTTATATCTATAGAGTCTTCAGCAGTACAATTCAATGTTTTACTATTCGATAAAGGATAATTTTTAATTGCCTTAACCTTGTATTTGTATGTACCAACCTCTTTTATCTCTTCTTCTATCCAAGTTGTCATCGGAATTTCTCTTCCATCCGGCCATAGATAGTTTGCTGCTACAACGCCTTCTGCTTCAATTTTTACATTTTCACCATAACAAATGCTGTTGTCGGCCTCGATTTTTATTGTAGGATTTTCCTTGACACCAACAGAAATAGATTGTGTGTAGCTACATTGTGTTGAATTGATTTTTGCGGTTACAGAGTAACTAACTTCAGAGTTTAATACCTCTGAATAACTATTGTTTGTTACGGTTAATTGCTCATTATCTTTAGTCCAATCATATTTATCTGCTTTTGGAGCACCATCCGTATTGATTAAGGTAACCACTGAAGTGCTATTCATACACACAGCCTCTTCTGCCTCTAACTTAAATAGCGGAAGAGGATTAACAATTACTTCAAAAGTATCTTTTTTAGAACATTGAGTATTGCTATTCCACACTTGTACACTATATTTAGTGGTTGTTGTTGGATTTACGTTAATACTCTTTTCTGTTGAGTTGTTATTCCATAAATAGGAGTAAGTCTCAGAATCAGAAACGTTTGTAGTTAGTGTAATATCATTATTTAAACAAATCTCAGCTTTACCATTATTAACTCCGTTGATATTGATTTCAGGAACTTTATTTACAGTAATTGTGAATGATGTATCTGAAGTACATCCATTAAGTGTTCCACTTACATAATATGTTGTGGTTTGGGTAGGAGAGAGGGTTCTGTTAGAACTCATGATTCTATTTTCACCTTCATACCATACATAATTTTCATCATTTGCGCCAGCTCCTGAGAGTGAAATTTTTGTAGATGATCCTTCGCAAATGGTAGTAGCACCATAGATTGTTAATTTTGGTAAATTCTTTTTAGCAACTTTGAACGGATTTGATGTTCCAGTACATCCATACATATCAGTACCATTTACTGTGAATGCAGAGTCTGATGTAATAGTTGGAGTGATAATTTCTGTAGTTTCGTCAGTACTCCATAGATAAGTTCCATCTTCTCCGGCACCAACAGCAGTTAACGTTCCGTTCATTGCTTCGCAAACAAACTTGTCTCCTGAGATTCTGATGATAGGATTTGCTTTTACTTTTACCTCTATTGTATCTAATCCTTTACAATTGTTTTTATCAGACACTTCCACTACCAATGAGTATGGAGTATTTGTATTGGTTAGATTATTGGTTTGAATTGTAGCATTGGTATTATTTCCGTTTATAACGTTGCTAATCCAATTGAATGAATATGGAGCTGTACCATTTTCTGCTGTTGCAGTTAATTCGGCTGCAGTATTAATACAGATAGTATCGCCACGTTTATCATTGGTTAATTCAGCAGTAACGGTAGGAAGTTCCCAAACAGTGACATTAATGTCTTTGCTTGCTGTACAGCCATCTTTGGTTACGTGAATTTTGTACTCTTTTTTTGCATCAACTTTCTCTTTTAAAGAGCTAGTTTTATTTTCATGTGCAGTTCCTTCCCATAGGTAGGTGCTTGAAGGTAAATTTGATGTTACATTGATGTTCACAAAGTCACCTTTACAAACAAAAGGATTTTCGCTGTTGAGTGTAATTATTGGATTTTCTTTGATGCTAACTTTGTATGTCTCTGTAGCTTTACAATGTTGTTCTGTATTATCAGTTGCGGTAACACGTATTACACTATCTTTGGTAATTACTGGAGAATAATTTACCCCCATGTTTCCATTACCCCAATCGTATTCAAAGCCAGCAATTGCGTTGGTGATTTTTAGATTTACGACACTATCGCGACATACTACAGAATTTCCGGAGATGTTTATAATAGGCAACGGAACGATGTTTAGAGTGTGTTTTGCTGTATCTCTACATCCGGTTGTTTTGTCGGTACCAACCACATAGTATTGTGCGTTGGTTAATGGCATAACCTCAATCGTAGCATTTGTTTGTCTATTGTTCCATGTGAAGTTGCAATCGGATTCTGCTTCTCCGGTTAATTCGATACTGCTTCCCAAACAGATTGTTGAATTACCATCTTTTTCTCCATTGATGGTTATTATAGGAAGTTTATTAACTGTGATAGTTATAGTTGTGTCGATTTCACAATTGTTGGAAGTTATGAGTTTAACATTATAAGTTGTTGTGGCAGTAGGAGCCAAAACCTTTGATGTTACGGAAGTAGTTTCATATTTTCCAGTTGTTTTATCAAAGAAATAATTTTTACCTCCGGAGTTTCCTAAAATGGAAATTGTTGTGCTTCCTCCTTCACAGATAGAGGTTTCACCTACAAATTGAATGTTAGGAATAGTTTTTAATGTTATATCAACCACCTTTCCATTCTTGCAATCATTTTCATCGATAATTTCAACATAGAAACTCTTAGCTTCTTCAATCAGATATTTAAAGTTGCTATCTGTATTTGTTTTGCTATCAAATAATTGAGTTCCAATGTTTTTGTTTTCTTTATCGTATTCGTACCAAATTGTTTGATAATCACCTTCTACACTTAGATCTGTGAAGTCTCCTTTACAGATTTCTGTTTCTCCGATTACATTAACGATAGGAAGAGGATTGACGATGATATTTTTGGAGATGGTATTGCTACAACCCTTTTCATCAGTTGCAGTTAATGTATAAGTTCTTTCTCCAATCAGTGTTGGTGCTATTTCTGTAATCTCATTTGTTTTGTTTGTTATGCTATTCAAATCTTTATTAGCTTTCCAACTATAGTCTATTGGCTCATTTTCAGAATTTGCATTTCCAATTAGAGAAATCTTCTCGTTTAAGCAAATTTCGTCTTTATTAGCCGGATCTGTTAGAATATTATTCATAGTTGGCAATGCATATACTTGTGCAGTTGCGACAACAGTGTATGAGCAGTGATCTTTTGTACCAATTACAGTATATTCTCTGTCTGCAGTAAGTTTTTCTTCATAATATGTTCCACCGGATTGAGTTCCATTGTCCCAACTCCAATTATAGGTTGTTCCGGCAACTCCATTTTTTACCTCTATACGAGATAAGTTTCCGGCACATACGGTAGCTGCAGCTAATTCAAACTTAGGAGCTTCTTTTATCTTTACAGCATAATCTTTTTGACTTTGACATTGTAAATTTTCTTTGTGTTTTAAAGTTGCTATTGCGGTAAATACGATGTCTGATGTCACTTTTGGAGTGATTGTTGGAGTCTCTTTTTGGAAGTCAGTCAATGTAGTTCCTTCTTTTATATACCAATCGTAAGTATAGTTTCCTCCATTCGCTAATAGAGTTATAGAAGAGTCTTTACAAGCTGTATTGTCATCATTCCAAGTCAATCCCTCTTGAGTGATGATAAATTCTGGATTGTTATAAGCTGTAACTGTTATCGAATCTATTCTTGAACATCCGTTAAGATCAACGCCAGTTACTTTATAGGTCCCGCTTTTACTTGCATTTACAGGATTGATATTTTTAGTAAATCCAACCCATGAGAAATTTATATCTGTTCCACTTGCTTTTAGCTCTGTGGTTGTTCCAATACAGAAGTCATTTCCTTCTACTGTAAATGCAGGAAGTTCATTTACTTTGATTTTTATTGTAGAATCATTCTTACATCCTTGTGTTGTTGTTGCATAAACTTTTACCTCTTTCTCTCCGGCGGTGTCATCGTTAAAGATATAGTCTAAGTACCCAACTTCAGCATTTTCCCATTGTATAGCAACATTAGCTCCTGCTGTTGCAGTCAGATTTAAATTACTTCCTTTACATACTTCTCGATTAGCTGCGTTAGGAATAATTGTTATTACAGGTTGTGGTATCATATTCACAATGTGAATTGCCTCTTTGCAAGTACAATTATTGTTATCTATTCCAACCACACTGAAACGAATAGTATCTTGGATATTCTTGTAGGTTAATTTGTTATCTTCGATGGAATATTTACTATTATCATCCGGTGTAACGTTCCAAGTATAGCTTTCGGCTCCGTTTGCTGTTAATGTAAACTCTCCTCCCTGACATATCTCTTTAATACCATCAATAGTCACGATACTAGGTTCGTTTACGATGATATTTTGCGTAGCATTATTAACACAACCATTGCCATCTGTAACTGTAACTGTATAATTAGTCTTTTCTGTTGGTGTGACATTGATGATTGGTGTAGTAGTTCCTTGTGCCCATACATATTTAATATCGGATGCATTATTTTGATTTACGACAGCCTCAATTTTTAATTCATTGTCGTTTGCACATACCATATAGTTTCCATTACTTTCTATATCATTTATTTTGAATGATATTTGAGGAAGTGTATGTATGTTGACACTAATATTTTTCTCTTGTAAGCATCCATCTTTGTAAGCTGTAATCTTATAAGTTGTGTTCTCTTTTATTGGAGTAGATGCTGTCCAAGATGAATTATTGCTTGTACCATCAGACCATACGTAATAGTCGGCTGTACTTTCGGGTTTCTTTACCGTTAATGTTGGATATTTGTCATAACAAACCGCAGGTGCATTGATGGCTATAATTGGGTACTCCTTAGCGATAATTTCGATTGTATCGTGATTGTGACAATTATTCTCGTCCACCACATCCAATCGGAATTTAGTGTTCTCTTTTAGTTCATACTCGATAGCATTTGCACTACTAATGTTTGTTCCTGCAACACTCCACTTATAGCTGGTATAGTTGTTGTTTGCTTTTAAATCAATCTTCAAGTCCTTACAATATGCGAGCTCTTTACTCTCTATTTGAACGTTAGGTAGTGGATTCACTTTAACAGTATATTCTGCCTTGTTTGAACATTTAGTTACTTTGTCTGTCGCCACTACATTGTATTTCATAGAGATGAGTGAATTGGCTTTTGCCGGAATTGTTTCGCTCGTTTCTTGTGTATTCCATACATATTCACTATTAGCAGCGTGTGCAACTAATTGAATTTCATCATTCAAACAGATGGTTGTATCAATTTTGTTGATTCCGCCTTTTGCTGTGATGTACACATCTGGAAGTTCATTTACTTTTACAGTAAATGAAGTATCTGCTTTACATGCCCCGGATTCGATTTTTACAGTATATTCTTTATCGGATGTAAGTGCTTCTGTGAATGTATTTCCTACATGATTATTTTCTGATGTCCATACATATCTACTTGCACCGGATAATACGATTGTTTTCTCTCCATCTCCCTCGCAACGATCATTGATTCCGCTAATTGTTATTACCGGTTTTTCTAATTTTGTGAGTTGATGTCTAATTGTATCTATACATCCGGTGATATTTTTACCTATTACGTATACGATTGTATCTTCTGCGCTTTTTTCTGTAATTGGAATGAAGATGGTACTGTTAGTTTCTGAAACTTCTTCTTTGTCTTTATTTAACCACTTGTAGCTTTCATCTGCTCCACTTGCTGACAACTCTACAATATTTCCAATACATGCAGCATTGTCTTGTTTTATTTGTAATAGTGGTAATGGATGTACCTTTATATTAATATTCTTGGATTTTGAACATTGAGTTATCGTATTCTTTACATTTACTTTGTAGATAGCTGAAGCATTTAAATTTTCAGTTATTTTATATTCTGATCCAATATTTTTTCCACTATTATCTGTCCATTCGAAAGAATATTGATTATTGTTGTCGCTTTTTACGCTTAACTCAATCGGTTCATTATAGCAAATAGCTGTATCTTCAACTATTTCAAACTCTGGCAATGGATTAACCGTCACTATAGTAGAGTCTGTCTTGATACAGTTGTCCTTTATTGCAGTAACAATATATTTTCTATCCGACTCTAATTTGTGATTTACTGACGTAGCATTTTCTAATGAACCTAAACCATTTTCCCATGACCATGCAAAACGGGTATTCTCAGAACGTTCTGTCAAGCTAATAACCGCATTTTCACCCACACAAATAGGGGAGTGGTTGAACTTAAATGTTGGATTTCCTTTCGTTGTTATATTGAACGTTGCGCTACCAGGACACTCGTTTTCATCTTTACCCTCAACTCGATATTTTTTGTTTGTTGTAATTGTTGTTGTGTATTCCTCTGTTGAGTTGGCAATCTCTTTCTGAGTGTTATCAGTCTCGTCATACCAAATGTAGTTACCATTATTAAGTCCGCTTGCCTCTAGTGTTATTTCACTATTTTCACAAACGGCGCTCTCTCCTGCAATTTCATCATTGATTTTAATAATAGGATTTTCTACCACATTTACGGTATAGGTGTTTTTGTTACTACATTGTGTTGTTTTGTTTGTTGCTGTAACAATGTAATTTACGCTACCTGTATTTTGGTGTTTTTTAGTGATTGTTTCACTGTTTTCTGTTGTGTTCCAAATAAAACTTGAATTTTCGGCAACAGCTTTTAGTTCGAATTCTTCGTTTACACAGACAATTCTTACTCCATTTTTATCTCTTCCGCTTGTTGTTTCAAACGAAATTTCTGGAAGTGTATTTACTCTAATTGCAATAGAAGAATCTTTGGTACAGCCATTATTCATGGCTGTAAATTTGTATTTAATAATTCCATTGACAGCATCTGTTGCATTCAAATTGTAGAATGTTCTTGTAGAACCGGTTTTTTCGCCATCTTCCCATTCTATGGATGTTGCCCCATTGATTGTGAGTGTTGCATTTTCACCATCACAGATATTGAGAGTATCTGGATTCCAACTTAATGACGGTGACTCTTTTATCGTTATAACCTGTTGTACAGGCAAACTTTTACAATTGTTTCCATCTGTTCCGGTTACTTTAAATATGGTAGTTGTATTTAATGGGATTTTTACCTCTTGAGTTGTCGCACTTTGGTTGTTGCTATTTTCCATCCAGCTCCATTCGTATGACAATGCTCCTTCTGCTTTGAGGTCTGTCTCCTCGCCCTCACATATTAGTGGAGTAGCGCTAATTTTAACAATTGGAAGAGGATTTACTTTTACAACAATATCTTGTGTGTTTGTACAATTGTTTAAGTCGGTTCCGGTCACACTATAGATATGTTCTCCTACAGATGTAGGCATAATTTCTGCTTCATTGCTGCGCTCGTTGTTTTGTGTCAAACCGCTGTTGTTCGACCATGTATAGTCATTTGCACCACTTACAATCAATGTGTCTATATCATTGAAACACATTGTGATAGGTGTTTCTCCAATGTTTTGTTTTGAATTGATTGTTAGGATTGGTAATTCATTTACATTTGCGGTTACAGTTATAGGTGTAGTTGTACATCCCTCTTTAGTTCCTGTTAATTGATAAGTTCTTGTGGCTGTTAAAATTTCAGAATATGAAGTTCCATTTATACTCTCTTGTTTACCATTGTTATGCCATGTCCAAGTATAGTAGTCTGCATTTCCTGTTTTTACTTTTACCGTTGATGGCATTCCCTTACAAGATGTAGTATCATTGGCAGTGAATGTCGGATATTCTTTAGCTTTTACGGTGAATACCGCAGAGCCTAAACAACCAAATGTATTTTCTCCTTTTACCACATATTTTTCTGTGCTGTTAATGGTTGGTGAATATACCTCTCCGTTTGCTCCTTCAATTTCATTTCCGTCCTTCATTTCACTTCGATACCAAGTGTAATTAGAATTGTCATTTCCACTAGCCGTTAAATTAAATATTTCTCCCTTACAAACCGCTTCTTCTCCATTTGTTTCATCGTTGATGTAGATTATTGGATTTGATTTTATCTCTATATCAAACGAATGGGTTGCGCTACATCCTGCCTTGTTGGTAATGGTTACGCTACAAGTTGTAGGGCTACTTGTTGGAGTGATTCTCGCTTCGTATGTCTCTGAGGATGAAATATTCCATTTAATGGTTGAAATATCTGTTGAAGATGTGTTGGCTTTCAAATCTAATGAATTGCCCTCACATACATAATTTTTTTCATTAATACTTGTAATTTCTACACTTGGAACATCAAACACTTCAATTTCATGTTCTTTGATAGTTGTACATCCATTTACGGTGATTTCGGCCTTGAATGAGATTGTTCCAACTTCATCGAGTGTAATTTGGCGCGGACCATTTGCTTCTTCTCCGTTTTCCCATTTTATAGGTTCACTTTTACTTGATGATGCTGTTAATTGAACTATATCACCTTTACAAGCTTTTGTAACTCCGGTTATAGTCAAGTCAGGTGCATCTTGTATCTCAATTACATGTATCTCTTTCTCAGATTGACATCCGAATGTGTCAACACCTATTGCTTTTATTGTAGTTGTTGAAGTTAAATCGTTGAATGTTATGTCGTCAGTTTCAATGGCAACATTGTTATCATCATTGATAATTGCATCGTTAATTCTAAACCAATTGTAGCTTTTCATTGCTGCTGCATCTTTGTTAGAAGAGGATGCCGTTAGGGTTACAATATTGTTACCTGCACAAATTTGTCCGGTTGGATTTTGAGAAATAGAAATTCTTGGTAGTGGTACTAATTCAACAACCTTTGGTTTTGCGTTGCTGATACAGTTGTTATCATCAGTAATACTTAAATTAAATGTGGTTGTTTCCAATAATGGTATATCTCCGGTTTGAACTTGTTTTGCGCCTTGAGGTGACCAATTGTATATATAATTTTCTCCTGATGGTGTTGTATTTGCCTTCAGATTTATTGTTCCTCCTTCACATATATAATTTACTCCTTCAATAGCTACGACAACGGTGTCATGAAGTTGAATCGTTGCAGTGTCCCTTCCAACACAATTGGAGTTTGATGTTGCTGTTGCAATGTATGTAGTATTTTCATTTAAATCTCCTGTGTTGATAAAACTCTTTGTCTCAGATAACTCTGTGAGTGTATTGTCTTCGTTTACTTTGTGCCATTGCCATTTAGAGATGATTGCATCCTTATTTGTGTTTACTGCAGTTAAATTGGTCGCAGTTTTAGGACATATCTTTTCGTTACCCGAAATTGTTACTTCCGGAATCGGTTTTGCTATAATTGATATCTCTGCGGACGATTTACATACCAATTGTTCTCCATTTTCGTTGTATTCTTTAGCTCCGATTACAACGAATGTCGATGTGTTATCAATAGTTGGTTGTATTGTCTTACAGTTTTCTGTGCAATCTGTAATTGGTTGATTTTCTTCGTTTTGAGAAGTTCGTTTCTCCCAACTGTAATAATCTCCACCAGCTGCTGTTAATTCTATTTTTGTTCCTTTGCAGACCTCCTTGCTATCAGGCTCTTCAATTAGAATTGCCGGTAAAGGCCTTATGGTCAGATTAACTGTAGTTTCATTGGTACAGCCTTTGTCGTTCTGACCTACTAAAGTTATATCCGTTATGGAAGATTTGGCAATGATTTCTATATTGTCATTATCACCTCCGACACTCCATCTATAGCCATCGCTCACACCTCCGGCTCCGGATAGACGTATTATATCCCCTTCGCAATAGGCAAGAGGACCTTCTATCTTTATTTCCGGGCGTTCAAAAATTTGGATGGTCACTTCTTCTGTAGCGGAGCATCCATTCTCTGTTCCGGTTACTTTTGCTGTATAGCTTGTTGCATTTTCAGGTACATTGCTGTCTGTGAATCGTGTACTTGTTTTGCTATTATCATCGTTCCAAACGTATGTTGCAGCTCCATCTACAGTTATATCTACCATTTCTCCGCGACAAATATCGTTGGCGTTGAATTTTAAGTCAGGTATTTTGTAAACAGTCACTACTTTTGTTCCTTTGCTTGGACATCCTGCTTTGTTGGCACCTTTTACTATGAAGGTAGTTGTAGTGTCTATTTGAACTGAAATCGAACTTCCTGTTAAGTTGTTTTCTCCTATTGATGGAGTCATGCTCCATTCGTAACTATTTTCTTCTCCTCCTTTTGCTTTTAGTTCTATTGTTTCTCCTTTACATAGTGTGTTTTCTCCCTCTATCTCGATGATCGGATTAGGATTAACAATAATTGTTTCAGAAGCTCTGCCCGGACATCCTGCTTCATCGTACCCGATTACTTCATACGATTGATTACTGATAGGTGAAACCTTTACTTGGTTTGTGTTGTTGTTCAATCCTACCCAAGTGTAATTTTTTATCGTGTATGTTCCGTCAGGTCCGGCTGTTAATGTAGTGCTACTATCTCTACAAATTTCAAAATTTCCTGTGATTTTTATTTTTGGAGAAGCCTGAATTCTAATAGTTATGTCTAATTCGGCTTCGCAACCATCCTTAATTCCGACTAACGTATAGGTTATTTCCCCTATGCCTGATGGGAAGTCTTTTAACACGGTTGTGTTGCTTATAGTATCTTTCCCATTTTTATTCCACTTCCAATAGTAGCTATCTGCTCCTCCCGGTGTTAATGTCACTTGTGTGCCTTCACAAATCACTGTGTTTCCGGCAAAACTTAGTGTTGGCGCTGGTTTTACATATACGTTGGTATTCAACGTGGTCTTACATCCATATTGACTCTCTCCGACAACGGTGAAAGTAACATCTTTATCAATTCTGACATATAATGAATCGCTTATATCCTTGTCGGTTTGAGCAATTTCTGTTCCGGTCACATCAATTCCCTCGTACCAATTATATTTTACCGGTTCACCGTTTGCAACCAAAGTATCCATTGCTCCAATACAAACACGTTGTTGTGTTGGACGAACAGTGAAGATTGGATCATTATGTACTGTGATATTCACGTTATCTGTTTTGGCGCAATTGCCATTGTTGACGGTTACCGTGTAGATGGTAGAAGAGGTTGGACTGGCCGTCATATTGGCACTTTGGGTGTGGTTAGGGTCGTTCCATGAATAGGTGTATGTTCCGTTCGGATTGTTATTCCCTGTGTAGTCTGTTGTATCTGTTGCAGTTAATTTTACATCATCTCCTTTACAGATATTGGTATTACCAATGAATTTAATTCCCGGAACCTTGTTTACTTTGATAATCACAGAATCGGTAGTGGAGCAAGTTAGTCCACTGCTATATTGGGTGAAACCGGTAATATAATATTTGTTTTTGGTTGGGATGTCATTCCAATAAAAAGGCATTTTTTCCATTTTATCGCTATTATCCCATTGGCAAGAATCTGCACCGTAAACATTGACAGTCACATAGTGTCCTTCGCAGATTGGCGCTATCTCCGGAATCGTTAATACCGGATTGCTACGCACAATAATCTCTTTGTTGATGGTAGAAGAACAGCCATTTATTCCCTCTGCTGTTAAATTGATATAATGTTGAACTGAGGCAGAAGTAGCTGTATTATAGCTTACTTTATACTCGGAGCTTGTTCCTTTATCGGTATCCCAACTATATTTATTTATCTCAACATCAGAAAGAGCAGTGTAGCTACCCTCTTGATTTACGCATAGGTCATCCGGACCGTCGATGTTTAGTTGAGGTTTTTTCTTTACATTCACGCGAATGGAATCGGTAGCTTTACAACCATCGTTTGTTGTTGCTACCACGGTGTAAAGAGTAGTATCAGCCGGACCCACCGTATTGGTTTCTTTTGTAGATAAGTTACTCCAAGTGTAGTTCAATGACAGATTAGAAGTTATGTTGTTAACGTGCAAATCTATGGTGTTATCTTCACAGATATCCACTTGTGTTAATTTGTCTTTTTCGTAACTCTTTTCTGCGTATGTTTTAATACTTGGATTTTGAAGTGTTTTTACCTCAAATTCTTTTTCATAAACACACTCTACTTGATCTTCCGGACGCTGAATTATAACTTTATAGGTTGCATTTTCTGCAACATCAATTGTAAAAGAATTTTGTTTTCCGGATTGTTTCTCTTCGTCCCCTTTGTACCATGTGTATATGTTTTCGGGGTTAGAAAGGTTGGTTACAGTTAGGGTTGTACCCTCTCCTTCGCACACATTGGTAGCACCATCTAACTCTACGTTAGGGCGAGGAAGTACTTTAATCTCTTTTGTGATTTTATCCTCGCAACCATTTGTTGTTTTTATTTTTAAAGTAATTTCATATTTACCTTGATTGCTTTGAGTCCATTCGAATATTTTGGAAAACTCTTGTTCGTTGCTAATGACTATGCTATTAGAAGAGTAGTCTCCATTGCTAAACTCTCTGTAACTCCATTCCCACGATTTGATTGTATCCGGAATCAAGGTTGTTCCATCGCTTTGTTTTAGAGGTGTGATGTAAGATAAATCCTTAAAAGAGACTTCGTTAAAGCAAGTTGCCTTACTCGTAAAGTCCATTACAATTGGCTCTTTGGCTAAACGAACGGCAGCAGTGATATGAGAGCAATCACGATTATCTCCATACATATTACAGATATAGTCAACATCCTGAATCTCAGACCGTCTTACTCGTGCAATATGAGGCGATCCGGCAACTGTTTCTAGCGAAACACCGGTGCTTGTTTTCCACTCATACTCCACAAAACCGGTAGGGGCAGTGATGGTTACATAATCATCGTCCGGACAGTTTTCCGTGATTAATTTAAGCGGTTGGGTTTCTGCAGTTATATAACCATACCCTAAGTGTCCACCGGCCATGACACGTTTTGTTACGTTTTTAGTTTGTCTACATTTTTGGCAATAGCTTGTGTATGTTCCGTTTCCTTTATCTGTCGCACTTCCGGAAGCTGTACATGAATTGCATGCATTGCAAACATATAACTCCAATAAACAATCATGAACTATGGCTTCAATGGTGATTGTTGCTCCAATGTAATCTCTTAAATCGTAAGCAATCATTGCCCACTCTTTGTAGAGCATATTGTTTGCTAAATTGCTCGTGTTATAGCAAGAGCCGTTTACTGTGATTAAGTCTTCATTTCCGGAATTGGCATTGGCACTATAGGCATTACAAGGTAAAACAACTGTGCTACCATCTTTTTTTGCAGTGATTTTTACCGACATGGTTGGATGCTCATCTCCAAAGTGAGAACCTACGTTTCCCGCTGCAGGCTCATCCAATACACCGGCAAATTGATAGGAGAGAAGAGTGCTGTTTTCTGTTACGGTAAAGGTATATTCCAATTTCTCTGCCATTGCTCTTCTATACCATGTTGCAGAGGTGTAATAGTCATATATTACTTCTACATCGGCGTATGCACCAATTCTGGCAGCGTGTGTATATCCTTTGGGAACAACAGGAAGGTCATAGTCGCATCCATTTCTAGTAATGAGGTTAGGATCTTTCCCTGTTCCGCTTGTAACTTCAAATTTTCCGGATATATCCTTTTTTCCATTTCCTTTTCTACTTTCATATAAAATTTGATTATCATTTGTTTTTTCTGTCCAAATTTCTCTATTTTCAACCGGATTTGCGTTAGGACTATTGGTAAATACATTTATATTTTCGTTTGTTTTTGCTAAGAAGTTCACTGGACCAAAGTAAGCATAATACCTTTTCCAATTGGTAAAGTTACCAAACTCAAAACTTAAGTTGGGTGTATCAATGTTTTTTTGGGCAGTTGATAGGGTAGGAAACAACAATATTGTTGCCATAGTCAACCATATATATATAAATTTTCTTAACCAATCTTTCTTCATAAGTAGTTCTTTTAAGTTGCGTAATAATTCTTTTACACTCTTTAACGAGTAAAATTAATATTAAATTTTATTTTTACAAAATTTAAAGGAACTTTACTACTTATTCTTGATAATTTTTTTGATTATACCACTCCTTTAGTCGGTTTTGAAGTTCTTGTTCCCCTTGTTTTACTTTGTAACTTACTCTTGTCCTGTTCGTTTTTTTTGGCAACTTCTTTGTTCTGTTCCATTCACCCTTCCGACATGACTCCTTCTGTCATCCTTCTCTCATTGCTTGATTAGAGATTTCCTGTTGCGTAATCAAAATGGAGTTCATTACATCAATCCTTTGTCTCTTATTCATAGTCTCTCCCTTTCACAACCTTCATTAATAAAGCAAGTCTGTAACAGTTGCTACAGACTTGCTGACAAGGGGGCCTAAAAGGGGCTCCAAACATTCGTCAAACAGGTTTTAATCTGGCTTGATAAGTGGTTGCAGTAACCACCTTCGCTATAATTATCTAATTAAGGTTATCTCGCCTTTCTTAACCCCCTCTTTATGTATATTAATATAATCACTGACATAGTTTACAACATAACCATATACTCCCCAAGGACATGGTTCTCCCTTGCAGGTTCCATCCCACGCATCTTCTGCACTATGTCCTTCAAAGACTATTCGTCCCGTTCTGTCATAGATGGTAAATGTAAATTCTGTCATGTACTCACAACCTCTAAAATGGAATTTGTCGTTTACGAGGTCTCCATTAGGTGTAAACGCATTTGGTGCCCAGAAGTCTTTCCATATATAGACAGTAGAATCGCCTTTGTATTTGCATCCTTTTTCATCTACTGCATATACCATATATGTCACTTCATTTTTGTTTTTTGCATTTTTAATTGTGTATGTTTTCTTTTGTTCTTCTATTACATCGTCGTCGGTTGTACTTGGAACCCACATCCACTTAGCATTTTTAGGTGTAATTCCTTCCAAGGTGACAATTGGATTTGATTCTTCTACCACCTTTGGTGTTACAGTGAATTCCATTTGTATAGTCTTTATTGTATCAACTTCAACAGAATCTATGTTTTCACATCCGTTGGAATCATATCCTATTACATAAATGGTTGTTGGTTCTGTAATTGTGGCAATGACAGAGTCTGCTATATTTCCGGAGATAAAACTATTGAACGGTGAACTCCACCACTCGTATCTCTCGCCTCCGGTTGCTTTTGCAACCACTTCTGTCTCTTCTGCTCTACATCCTGTTGTGTTTTCTGATAGGTCAACACTTGGTAATGGATGTACTTTGACAGTAATCTCTTTTGAACTTGTACATCCGTTTTCTGAGATTCCTGTTACCTTAAATAAAGCATCTGTTTTAAGAGGATGAGAGATAGTGGCTGTGGTTTCTCCTGTACTCCACTTGTATTCGTATGCTCCATCAGCGGTCAAGACTGCCTCTTGATTTTGACAGATGGCTTCATCTCCCATAATCTGCAGAGCTGGAAGTACATTTGTCTTAATGTAGATCTCTGTGCTTGAACTACAATCATCTAAGTGTCCGGTTAACACGATGCGAGTGTTTCCTGTTGGCTCAAATGCAAGCAGATGCTCTTCGGATAACACGGTGTTGTTCTGTTTCCATACGTAGGAGTCTGCTCCTAATCCTCTCAAATGAACGCTATCTCCAATACATACTGCTGTATCACCTTCAAACGAAATGGTTGGTGATTCTTTTGTTGTAATTGTTTTGTATTGCGTACTATGACATCCATTGTTGTTAATCCCTTTTACAAAGATATAGGTTGGAGTATTGATGGTCACTTTTACCGGTGTATTATTGGCAGACTCGTAGTCGTCCAAATCGGATGTTCCGAATCCCCATTGATATGTGGTTGCATCTCCGGTGGCTATCAACTCTGTTTCATGTCCGCGACATACTTGATCTCTTCCTATAATTTCAAATTTAGGAGCCGGATTTACGGTTACGTCTATAGTGATTTCGTTGCTACAGCCCTTTTCATCTTTACCTTCTACAATGTATTGGGTACTGCTCTTTTGATAGGTCTCTATTTTATCACTATTGTTTCCGTTGCTCCATGAGTAACTATTGGCTCCGTGTAAAGTCAAACTTAATAGTTCTCCCTCACAGATATTGGTCTTACCTTGATAGGTCAAAGTTGGTTTTTGTAGTATATCTATAGGTATATTTAACTCACTGTAGCAACCTTTAGTTCCTCCTTTAACCGTATATGTTGTGTTGGCTTCCGGATATACTATCAGTTTGTTACCCTCTACGCTATCTCCCCATAGATAGGTGTCTGCTCCAACCACGGTGAGTTGTACCTTGCTTCCTTCACAAACAACTTTCGGTCCGTTGTAGATTAGGGTAGGGTACGGAACGCTGAGTACACTATGATTCTTTTTCGTAGTACAACCGAATTCGTTGATTGCTTCAACTGTAAAGGTTGTGTTTTCTGTCACGATAGGAGAGATGCTTGAAGTGATTGCTCCATTGCTCCATGTATATTTGTAATTTTCTCCCTTAACATTTAATTCTGCTGCATCTCCCTTACATACTTGTGTTGGTCCCTCGATAGTGAAATTAGGAAGCGGATTCACTTTAACGGTGTACGATTTTTTGTTCTGACAGCCATTAACATCTTTACCTATTACTTCGTATGTTGTAGTGGTGGTTGGATTAGCATACAACTCAGCCGATTTTAATCCGGTATTCCATTCGTATGACAATCCTCCGCTTGCACTCAATTTTACACCACTGTTTTCACAGATTTCTGATGCTCCTGAAATCCAAATTGTAGGTAATGGTAATACATCTATTTGGAATTTTTGTTGTGTTGAACAGCCATTAGTTGTTCCTACAACAGAATAGGTTGTCATATTTTCAGGTCTATCTGTGTACTCTTTTCCTTTTGTTCCATCTTGCCATTCAAATTCATTAGCTCCGGTTACGATAATCTTAGCTTCAGATCCATAACATACTGAGCTTGGTGCGTTGAATATCAAGATTGGATTTGGTTTCATAACTACTTGTTTGCTTACCTCTTTGACGCAGCCAAATTTATCTGTTCCAATTAATTTAAATGTTTCTGTTTTTGTAATAACAGGATGGATACTCATACCCTCTTGTCCGGTGCTCCATCTGAATTCGTTAGCTGTTCCGCTTGCATTTAATTGTACACTCTCGCCATTACATATAGCATCTTCTCCTTCTATTGCTACTTCTGGAAGTGGATGTACGTTAACTGTGAAATCGGTAGTGCTGCTACAACCATTAATGTCTGTTCCGGTTACAACGTATGTAGTTGTATCTGTTGGAGTTACAGTGATTGAATTGGTTTCATCTCCGGTCTCCCATTGGTAGGTTGCTGCTCCTTTTGCATCCAATGTCACTTTGTCGTTCAAACAGATATCAGATGAACCGGTAATCCATATATATGGTAATGGAAGTACATTGACACTGAATTGTTCTTTGGTTGTACAGCCATTGGTTGTTCCTTCTACTGTGTAGGTTGAACTACTATGTAAAGTCTCTGTATAACGATTATTGGTTGAACCATCTTGCCATTTGTAACTATCTGCTCCATTCACTACAATCTCTAATGTCTCTCCATCGCAAAGTGCTTCCGGAGCGGAATAGTTCAATACCGGATATGGTTTGCTTGCAACTGTTTTAGACTCTTGTCTTGTACAACCTTTCACATTTTCTGCTAATACGGTAAATGTTGTACTCTTATCGATGATTGGATAGATGGTATCTCCTTGTTCTCCTGTGTTGGTCCAAGTGTATCTAATTGCATTTCCTTCTACCCACAACATTGTGTTATTACCTTCACAGATTTGTGATTCTCCCAAAATCTTAAACTCTGGAAGCTCATTCACTGCAATTGTTTTCGTTGCCTCTCCAATACATCCATAGCTATCTGTACCAACTACGCGATACTCGGTTGTAGTTGTTGGTGTAACTTTAATACTTTGAGTATTTGCCTTGGTACTCCATTGATAACTTACTCCTCCATTTGCGCTCATTTGAATGGATGTATTTTTACAAATTTCATTGGTTGTAGAGGAAATCCAAATTTCAGGAATTGGCATTACCAATAGTGGAATTTCAAGATAGGAGGTACATCCATTGGTTGTTCCACTAACCTTGTATGTTGTATCTTTAGCCGGATTATCAATAAAGTTGTTAGCTGTTAATTCCGGTGCATCTTCCCATTTATAGGTTGTTGCTCCTGTTACGGTGACAGCCACTTGATCTCCAATACAAATGTGTTTTGGTGCATTGTAGATCAATTCCGGATATGGTTTTGTAGCAACCGTGTAACGATTATTTGCTGTACAACCATTAACGTCTTCAATAGTGACAGAGAACTCTGTCTCTTCATTTACCGGAACGTCAATCTCCTTTTTAGCCTCTCCATTGCTCCAAGCGTATGTCTTAACTGCATTACCGGTTGTTAAGGCTCTTAATGTTACGTTATCGCCGGCGCAAATCAATGGTGTTCCCTCAATTTTAACGGTTGGTAATTCGTTAACAATTACTTCAAAACTATTTCCGCTTCTACATCCGTTTTCATCTTCTCCAATAATGGTGTATGTTTGATTTTCTTTTGGAGAAACTGTCAGTTGATCTTCAGTTTGCGATGCATCATTGTTCCATACATATTTGCCTGAAACTCCTCCGCTTGCAACCAACGTAATTGATTCGTTTTTACATATTTCATTATCGGTGTCTGTTGTACTTATCCAGATTGATGGTAAACTCCAAACTCTTATTGTTATCTCTTCTCGTGTTGTACATCCATTGATTGTTCCTTCAATTACAAATTTTGTATCTGTATCAATTTTCTCTTTGCGTACAGGATTGTTATCTTGGGTGTCTTCCCATACAAAAGATTCGGCTCCGGAAACGGTTATAGTTGCACTATCTCCTACACATACATATTCCGGATACTCTATTTTCAATGTTGGATATTCTTTGGTTGTTACTGTAATTTCTGTTGTGTATTGGCAACCATTAATATCGGTTCCGGTTACAGCAAATGTGCTGTCTTTTGTTGTGATGGTAGGTGTGATTTCATTGCTGCTTGTTCCGTTGCTCCATAGATAGTCTATGGCAGAGCCTGTTGCTGTTAATGTGGTTTCAGAGCCCACACAGATTGAAGTCTCTCCTGCTATTGTAATGTCTGTTGGTAATGGATTTACTTTTACTGAGTGTGCTTTGAAATTCGTACATTTATTTTTATCTGTTGCAACAGCCTTATAGGTTACTGTTGTGTTAGGTGTTTCCAACTTTTGAGTTATACTTGCAGATGTTTCGTTGTAATCTTCCCATACATAGTTATATGAAGTTCCGGCAATGGTGGGAACTGCATTTAAGGTGATTTCACCTCCTGCACAAACAGTTCTCTCTCCATCTATACTGAATTCTGGCAACTGCCATATTCCTACATTTACTGTTAGTGTTGATGTACAACCATTCGTTGTTCCTTCGATTGTATATTTGGTTGGATTCATAAGAATGCTTTCTGCAAAGGTTGCAGTTGAACCATTTTGCCAGATATAAGAATCAGCACCATCTACTTCAATCTTGAAGTTCTCTCCTTTACAAACACTATCTTTCTCTGTATTTGTTCTGTAAGATAGGATAGGGAACTCCTTCGCTCTCACTGCATATTCGTTATAGCCCACGCATCCATACGCATCTTTACCCTCCACGCGGAATGTAATTTCATCTTTGTCTATAACTGGAGTTATCATAGTGGTTGTTCCGATAGTATCTGTTTCAACTCCATCTCCTGTTGTCCATATATAGAAATCGGATGAACCGGTAGCAGATAGTTCTGCTTTTTTTCCTCTACAGACTTCATTAATACCTTCAATCATCACTACAGGTAATTCTTGAATAATAATATCTTTAGAGTAGCTGTTCTTACATCCGTTTTCATCTTCTCCTTCTACTTGATATGTCATGTTTTCGTAGGTAGGTTTTACAATAATCTTATCTGTAGTAGCTCCATTCTTCCATTGATATCTACCTGTTAAACCTCCGGTTGCTGTAAGTTCGATGGAGTCTCCCTTACAAATGTATTCTGATGCAGCTTCTATGCCGATTTGAGGCAATGTCCATACTTTTATTGTGGTGTCGATTTTTGTAACACATCCGTTGGTAGTTCCCTCTACATAAACCTCTTGTACTGTCGTTACCTCTTCCAATGTGATAGATTCTGATGTGCTTCCATTCATCCATTTGTATCCATCAATAGCTCCACTAACTTTGATTGTTATGTTTTCGTTGAGACATACATAGTCTGATGGAAGTTCAAACTTCAATACCGGAAGTGCTTTGGTTTGTATGGTTGCGCTTTCTTTTGTCTTACAACCATTGTCATCCATTGCCCAAACAGTAATTGTTGTATCTTTTTCAACTTTTATTGTTTGTTTGATATCTGTTTTGTAGCCGCTTCCCCAATCGTATTTTAGGGTCGGATTGCTTGCTACAATTTCAGTCTCTCCATCTATACAAACTGCTTTTTCATTCGATAATGTGAATTTAGGCAGATCATTAATGTGGATTGCAATCTCTTTTTCTCCGCGACAACCAAAGATATCTTCTCCTATTACAGTATAGGTGGTTGCTTCTGAAATTGCAGGAGTTGTAAATTGACTTCCAATAGAATCTGTTCCAACCCAAGAGTATTTTTTGATATTACTGCTGCTACTTGCTTGTAATATTGCACTCTCATTTTTACAGATGGTAACGTCTGATGCTAATAGAGTAGGCAACTCTCTTGTACTTACTACATACTCTTTTTCTGTTGTACAACTTCCTTCTTTACTTGTTGCTTTTACAGTAAAGGTGGTTTGCTCATGTACTGCTTTAGAAATTTTATTTTCTGTTTCTGTATTGTCGTTGTTCCAAATATATTCTGATTCAATATCTGTTGCAACCTCAATATACGCTATTTCACCCTTACATACGATGTTGCTGTCGGCAATAGTTGTAATCACAGGGTAAGCCTTGGTTGTTATAATATGCTTTTCTGTTTTGCTACAACCTAATGCGTTGGTTCCTACCACGTAGAGTGTTGTGTCTTTTGTAATGGTAGTATTAATGTATTGATGCGCTGATACTACTTCTTCATCTTTGTTTTTCCAAATATAGGATAATCCGTCATTTGAAGCACTTAATTCTATTTCGTTATTAATACATATTTCGTTTTTACCATTGATCTTGAATGTTGGCAACTCATTGATGTAAATCATGATTGAGTCTTGATTTTTACATCCGTTTTCATCAACGCCCCAAACCTTCACTTGTGTATCAGCTGTTAATTTCTCTGTTTTATATACAGTACTTGTTAGATTGTTGTCATTGTTCCAAATGTACTCGTCGGCTCCGCTTACTGTCAACTCTTTTGAGTTGTCATAACATAATGATAGGGATGGCGAACCATCGATTTTTACATTTGGTAAAGACCATGTGCGAATAATGAAAGTTGTATCGGTTGTACATCCGTTTTTCTCTATCGTTGCATAGATTTGTTTGTCTGACTCTATGTTCGCAAGGGTCAAACTCTTTTCTCTTGATAAGATTTCTCCATTCTCATTATTTTCTCTCCAAATGTAGTTGACATCATCGGTGAGTCCTAAGACTGTTGCAGAAGCTCCCGTACAAATATAGTCAGGTGCATCAATTGAGATAACAGGATACTCTTTTATTTCTACTTTGATGGAATCTTTACTTTCACATTTTGTTTCGTTATCCATTGCATAAACAACTATGTTTTGGGTAGAATCCACCTTGTATGTATGATTGTAAATTGATTGATATCCGTTACCTTCCCAATTGTACAATAAAGCTGTGTTCGATGCTTTAATGTTGATGTCATTGCCTATACATACAGCACTCTCATTGCTTGTTAAATTAAATGTTGGCAATGTATTCACTATGACGGTTTTACTAAATTCATTGCTACAGCTATTTTGGTCTGTTGCAATTACTTTATAGTTGGTTGTTGCTGTCGGTTGCTCTATTATTGTTTGTGTAGTTAGATCTAATGTATCTTCTTTTGTTACATTCACCCAAACATATTCTAAGTTTTCTGTTGCTGTTAATGTTATCTTATCTCCTAAGCAAATTTCGTTGTCTCCGGTAATTTGCACGAAAGGTAAGTCCCAAACATTAACAACAAATACAGAGTCTTTTTTACATGCTAATACTCCATTGTTTAATGGGTAATGATTGGTTAAATGAACATTGAAACGAGTTCCATTATTAGATATTACACTTGTTACATTTTCTTTGTTAGACAATATATTACCTAAATTATCTTCCCAATAGATTTCAGATGCATTGTTTTTGAGACTGATGCTTGTCTCTTTGCCTTTACATACTATTTCAACATAATTTTCTACTACGATGGTTGGTGCTTGTTTAACTTTTATTGAGAATGTTTTTGTTGCAACACAACCTTTATCGCTTGTACCGTTGATAGTAAACGTAGTATCTTTTGTTACAGTCACCTTTAAGTATTCATCTGTTGAAACTAAACTGCTATCCGGATTTCTCCATTCATATACCAAATTTCCGATGGTTGAATTCTCTTTTTTTGCAGTTAGGAGTATTTCGCTATTATAGCAAGCAATTGTATCTCCGGTGATGTTGAATCTTGGAGTAGGATTAATTGTGATGGCTGCCGATTTGCTATTTTCACAACCATTTGCATCAATACCCCACACAGTTATTAGTGTGTTTTGTCCATTCTCTTTATATTCAAATGTTTCATTAGAAGTACCATCTTCCGGATAAGATTGATTGTTCCACTTGTATCTGAGTGCTCCAGTTCCCTCTAATTCTACTGTTTCATTCTTACATACCTCTAAATTTCCGTTGATGTTTACGTTTGGTAAACTGTTTACAGAGATTGTTTTTTCGGTACTATCCACACATCCATCTTTTGTTCCAATTACTTTAAAGGTGGTTGGTGTGGTGATCTTATCACTCACAAATATTGCTTCATTTTCGTTGCTTTGTCTATTCCAAACGTATGTGGTAGGTGCATCGTAGCCCGAGTTGTCTTTCACTTCTAACTCAACAGAGCTATTGTAACATACAATGTTTGCTCCTGTAATTTCCAATTTTGGCATTGGTTTCCAACCTACATTAACGCTGTCTTCATTGGTACAATTGTTATTGTCCATGGCAATTACCGTAATGGTTGTTGGAGCTGTAATTGCTGATGTTGTATATGTTCTGTTATTGCTATAGTCTGCACTTCCTGCCCAGCGATACTTCAAATCAGATCTGTCTGCCTCTAACTCTGCAGTTGTTCCGTCACATACAACCACCGGTTCTATCTGGAAGGTTGGCTTTTTATGTACAGTTAACTTATATTCTCCACTTTGAGAACATCCATTTTTGTCCGTTACCTCTACTTGCAAAGTTGTATCTTGTTGAGGGGTAATTGTTATAGAATTTTTCTCATTAGAGTTACCCCAATTAAATTTGTAAGGTTCTATGGCGTTTCTTCCTTCTGCGATAATTGTAGTAGTTTCGCCTTCACAAATTGCCGTATTTCCTGTGAAATATACCTCAGGTAATGCATTGATGCCTATTTCTATGCTTCTGTTACTTTCACAAGTTATTGTTCTCCTTTCATTGCTGTAGTAATTTCTTCCTATAAAATGGAAGACACTATCTTTTGCTAATATTTGCTCAATTGTTAGTGTATTTGTATAGGTGCTATTATCCCAAACAATTTCTTCAACTCCGTTTACGGTGATAGTAGCAAGAGTGTTTTTACATATATTATCTTTATAATCGATTTTCAATTCCGGTAAATTTTTCACTTCTATAGTGAATGTTTTGTAAGCAGTACAGCCTTTTTCTGATGTTGCTGTTGCTGTAACCTCCTTACCTTCGGTTACGTTGGTTATTGTTAATTTATTTCCAACTTGACCATCTTCACTCCATGTAATATTTTTAATGTTTTTGTCATCTGATGTGATTTCTAATTCAGCATCCTCTCCTTTGCAAACAAATATGGTCTCTGCCGCTAAACTAAATTCAGGATTTTGTGCTCGTTGGATAAAGATACTATCCTTTTGGCTACAATTGTTTTGGTCTATACCTTCTACGTAGTAGGTAAGTAGTTCTTCGTTAGAAGGAGTGGCTATTGCACTATTTTCGTTCGCTTTTTCAATACTTCCGGAATTATCCTTTGCACTCCAAGTGTATTCCACACCTGTAGGACCATTAACACTTAATTCAATGGAAGTTTCATTTTGGCAAATAAATGAGGTTCCCAATAGTTCTATTTCCGGAAGTGTATTGACTCTTACGGTTGTCTTAACTTCCGTTGAACATTGATAGGTTTTGTTTTCTACCTCTTTAGATATAGTTCCGGTTACATTGTATGTGTATTCTTTATTAGCATTTCGAACTATTGTCTCTTTCCATGTTCCTTCGTTAGTCTCTGTTCCATCTTTTGGCCAGGTGTAACTATATGCAGCATCGGCATTTTTAATGCTAATTTCTGCTTTCTCTCCATAGCATAATGGTGAGTTGTTGGTCAACTCGAATGTTGGTAAATCAATTACTTCTACCTTTCGTGTTGCTGTGTCTTTACAACCATTTTGTGCTGTGGCTATCACTTGGTAGGTTGTTGTTGCTGTATGCGTTGTGGTGATTACATTGGCTTTTGTGTTCATGCTTAATGCTCCCCAATTGTATTCGTCTGCTCTTGGATATCCTTCTACATCTTTTGCGGTTAAGGCTAATGTAGAGTTCATACATGCTGCATCTGCACTTTCCAATAGAATCTTTGGTCTTTGATTTACATAGACTACTATACTATCGCTGTTGATACAACCATTTTCGTCCTCCGCAATTACTTTGTATTCTGCTTGTTCTGTTGGAGTAATTGCTATTTGATTGGTAGTACCTAAATTATTATTATTGTTGCTCCATTGGTAGTTTTTGAGATTACCGGTGGCTGTTAATGTGATTTTTTCTCCTAAACAAAGTGTATTTTCTGTTACGGAAGAACCGATTTTAATCTCTGGTAGGCTGTTGACTTTAATATTAAATTCGCTTTCTACGCTACATCCATTATCTTCAATTCTTACTTTGTAACTTGTTAGTTCTGTTGGAGATAATTCTCTTGTTGCACCTTCTATTGCTTTGGCGTATTGTCCGATTTCAGAATCTTCTATCCAATAGAATTTGGCACTATTACTTCCTATAGCAGATAGGGTAATGGTTGTACTTTCGCCTACACAAATTTCCTTTTCTCCGGATACTTCTAATTGTGGTAAATCTTTTTTCTTTATTGTAACATATTCAGATGTTCCAACACAATTATTATGATCGGTTCCAGTTACATTAAATGAGATTTCTCCGAGGATAGTTGGAGTTATAATGGCTCCGGTTTCATTTGTATTCCATAAATATGTTCCGTCATTTCCTGCTCCGGATGCTGTTAACTTCGCTATATCGCCCTCACAAATTTCACTTTTTTCGACTGCAATAGTGATGGTTGGATTTTCTGCAACTTCAACCTGCGTGGAATCTGTACCGATACATCCGTTTTTATCTGTAACAGATACTTTGAATTTTTCATTGTTGTCAGCTGGTGTCAATAAATTGGTAACCGCTTTATTTTCCTCACTGCTGGCTATCAGTCCACTCCATTCGTAGATATATGGAGTGCTTCCTCCTGTAACTTCTGCGATTAACTCTTTTTTACTGTTTTCACAGACAATTCCCGGATCGCTTATCTCCACTTTTGGTAATTCATAATAGTTTACTTTTACTACCTTGTTTGTTGTACATGAATTATCTTCAGCAGTTATGGTTATCTCGGCAGCTTCATTTACAAGATATTTATATTTCTTATTTACACTCGCAATTCCATTCCAATATATAATTGCTGCATCGGAAGTGGCTTTAAATGTTATCTCGTTACCCAAACATACTGTTGTGTCGCTTGGTGTTACTTCTAATGTTGGATATTTTATTTTTGTAATTTTGAATGAACCTTCATTGCTACATTGGGTGTTTTTATCAATTCCTGTTATGTACATGATGGTATCCTTATCTATGGTTACTTTTCTTTCAACATCTGTTGAATTATTATCTTTCCATAAATAATTCATATTTTGTGTTACATTCTTTACATATATTTCTGCTGTTGATCCTTCGCAGACTTTGTTAACTCCTCCGATTTCTATTGTAGGTAATGGTAATCCTATTACGTCAAACTTAGCTGAGTCAACGCAACCATTTTCATCGGTTCCAACTAATACTGCCGTAAATCCTGCAAGGGTATTGGCTGTCACCTTTATTGTATCTTCAGTGGAGCTTGTATTCCATTTAAATTGACATGGCACATTGCTTCCTGCTCCGAGTTCAATCTCGGAATTTAAACAAATATTGCTGCTTCCTTCTTTTACATTGTTAATTGTAATTTCAGGTAATGCATTTACTTTAATTTCTAACTCACCTGTGTTGGTACAATTATTGCTTGATGTTACTTCAATTTTGTACTTTGTAGTTGTAGTAGGGGAGAAGGCTTTACTTAATATATTTGTTTCTATGTTATTATTCTCATCTGTTAATGTATATTTATCTCCAGCTTGTTGAGCAATAAACATAATCTCACTCGTTTCTCCATAACATATTTCATTTTCCCCGCTCCATTTTATCTCTGGTAATTCGTTTGTTTTTACTCGAACGATTTCTCCATTTGTACAACCATCGCTATTTTCTACTTCAACATAGAATGTTCGGTCTTCTGTAATTGTTTGCGTGAAAGGGTCATTTCCGCTGCCGGACATCAATAAATCTCCCTTTTTGTTTGTGGCATCGTCATATTGATACCAATTGAATGTTAAGTTGTTCTTGACACTTAATGTTATGTCACTGTTTTTACAAACGGTCAACTCGCCATCAATATCTATAGCAGGCA
Source organism: Paludibacteraceae bacterium (assembly GCA_017630395.1). GTDB lineage: Bacteria > Bacteroidota > Bacteroidia > Bacteroidales > Paludibacteraceae > UBA1181. The sequence continues at coordinate 62,435 of JAGBVI010000005.1, read as the reverse complement.
ATGATTTGATTCCGATAATGATTGAGTCTTTGTTTTTACAATTATTCTCGTCTGTTACCTCTAAATAGTATTTTCTTTCATCTTGTGTCGTTGGTGCAACTTTTAGTGTCGCTCCGTTTGTGTTGCTGATAATACTATTTTGATCTTTATTGGTTGTCCAACTATAGCTTAGTGCTCCACTTCCCATACAGTCGGATGTAATCATCATTTCTGATTTTAAACATACACTCTCTTCTGCATTCAAACTGTTAATAACAGGTAATGCATAGATGTTTATAGTTGTATCTTTAGTCAATGCACATCCGTCCAATAGGGCAGTGACTGAATAACTACCGGCTTCTTTTAATTCTTTGTCGGTATAGCTCTGGCCTACATGGTTTTGCTTATTCCACGTATATTCTGCGTCAGACGGACCATTAATGCTTATTGTAAGGTCTTTACCGTAGCAAATGCTTTCTGCGTTAAAGAAGAATATTGGTGCTTCTTTTACCGTTACTGCATAGTCAATTGTATCATAACATCTCAAAATCTGTCCGTTAGATAGGGTATGTGGTTCTGCTACTTCTACCTTATATTGTTCATCTTTTGTAATTGTTTGTTCGATTGAATTTCCGGAACCTACGTGCGTTTTTTCATTGTTGACTCCTAATTGATACCACTCATATTCCATCTTGTTTTTGCTGTTGGCAACTAATGTAATGGTTGAGTCTTTACAAGTAGCCTCTTCTGATGTGATAGTTACATCTGTCGGATTATTATATTTGGTAACAATGTATTCTTTCTTTTCACTGATACAGCCTGTTACGTTATCGGTTGCTTTTACTTCGTATGTTCCGGATTCTGTTACTTTGATTGGATTTACTCCTTTATCAAAGTTTGTCCATGCAAAGGTCTTGTTGCTGTTTCCATACATTTCACTTGCTGTCAATGTAGATTTTCCGCCTTCGCAAAATGCAATATCTCCGGTAATTTGTACAATCGGAAGTGGATTGGCTATAATTGTTACGATTGAGTCTGCTTTACATGTGTTTCCTTCTCCGTAATTTACGGATACTTCGTAGGTATAACTTTGTTTTTGTGTTGTGTTCAATGTTGGAGTTGTATATACTTCTCCGTCTGAACTGTTATTTTTCCATCTAATTACGGATTTGTCGTCTGCTGTAGCGGTCAATGTTATATTTTCACCACTACATAATTCCATCTTGCCTGTGTTGCTTGTGATGGTTAATGTTGGTTGTTTAGTTACTACGATAGTATGTTTTACGGTATCATTTTTACATCCCTTATTGTCGATTCCACTTACTGCAATTTCTATGTTTTCTTTTATTTTTTGTATAGTGACATTGCTCTTATCGTCATTGTTATATCGTATGGTTGCACCGTTTGATGGTGTGATAGTCCAACTATAGTTTTTGCTTCCGCTTGCACTTAATGTGACATCTCCATTTTCACATACACTGTTATTTCCGCTGACAATAATTGGTTGCGGTGTGTTTACTATAATTATTTGTTCTTTTTCATTTTCACAACTTTCTGTATCTGCAACCTTAATTTTATAAGTAGTGCTGTTTGTTAGAGCATTTTCGCTGTGTTCTTGTTTTTTGCTTACAATAGTATTGTTTGCAATCCATTCATAACTACTTAATGTTTTATTGTCTGAGGTTACTCCCAATACCACATTACTTCCGGAACAAATTTCCACTGAATTTCCATTTGTTTCTGATCCATTTACGCTTACAGAAATATTAGGTTTGTCATTTACTTCTATTTCTATGCTATGACTTTTATAGCACTCTTCTTTTCCAACTGTGATGGTGAAACTTTTCTTATTTGTTAACTTTTCTTCAGAAGTCCATACATTGCCTTCGCTTTTACCATTGCTTGGCCAAATATATTCATCTGCTGTACTTTCGGTTGCTGTAATTATAGCCGGAGTTCCGGAACATACTGATGGATAATTGAATTTTACTTCTGGGTATGGTTTTGCAATTACCTCGGTGGTATCATTGTTCCTACAACCATTTTCATCTGTTACCTCCAATATGTATTGAGTTGTGGCTGTCAACGGTTGTGTCCAACTTCCAATGTTTGAATTTAAATTGGTTTTGTTGTTTTCATCGTATGTGTACCATTGATAGGTTTTGTATTCGTCATTTGATGTGAGTGTAATTGTCATTCCTTCGCAAACCGAGTTGGAATTTGATACGATTTTTACTCCCGGTAATCCTAGTGTGTTGACGTCGTAGGTTGCTGTACCTGGGCATTTTGTGCTCTGTTCTATTACGTTGACACTATAGGTTTTGTTTCCAATACTCTCTCCTTTGACAAGTAGCTTACCATCTTCCCAATTTTCAAATATTACGTTATCGGCATGGGCTGTTAACACAACGGAATCATTTAAGCAAATATTGGTTTTTGTCATATTATCTGTATTGGCTGCAGATATATATACTGATGGGTTCTTATTCACGGTTATTGTTATTGTCTCTTCTGATGAACAATTTTCTCCATCGCTACCAATTACAGTATATGTTTGTGTCTCTGTTAATGCTTGTTTAACAGGAAGTTTCTCTCCAACTCCAATAACTCCGTTTTCATCAAACCATTGGTATGCTGATGCTCCTGATACGGTTATCTCAGGAATGTTATTTTCACAAATAACCAAATTTCCTTTAAACTCTAATTTTGGGTTGGATAGTTTTTGAATTTCAACTTTTGTGGTGTCTGAGCATCCCTCACTACTTGTTCCAACGGCGTAGAATGTAGTATCTGTACTGCCTTCTTCTGCAATTTTTATACTTTGCTTGTTGGTGTAGTTTCCTATTTCTATTTGCTTGTCGTTTAGCCATTTATATGATGCTGCTCCGGATGCTATGGCTGTTACTGTATTACCAGGACAAGCTGCTCCTTCTTTTGTAATTTCAACTTTTGGTCTTATGTTTACGTTTACTTCTTTCGTTACAACTGTTGTACATTTTTCTTTGTTGGTAGCAGTCGCTTGATAGGTGTTGTTGCTGTTAGGGGATACGGTTATGGATTGAGTCGTTCCAAGTATATCCTCTTCGCCTCCATTCGGATTTGTCCATGTATAGGTGTAACTATCATCACTCGCACTTAATTCAATTGATTCGCCTTCGCAAATTTCATCATTATCTCTGTTGGTTTGAATAGTGAAACTTGGCGCATCATATACTGTTGCTTCAAATGTTTGAGTGGTTTCGCAACGGTTGACATCATCTATTGAAACGTATGCACTTACTGTGAATGTTGTATTTTCTTTTAATGTTGCAGTTACTTCTGATATATTGTTTGCTGTACCTCCATTCCATTGCCAATTTATTTGAGCTGTGGTTGGTGTTACATCTTTTATTTGTACTTTTCCGCTGTTGTTAGCACATACTTTGTCATATTCAAAATTGAATGTTGGGTATCTTACTGCCTTTACTTCATAGCTGGATGTGTCTCTACATCCATTCTGATCACTAATGACCAATGTGTACTTCTTGTCAGAATCGATAGCTGCTTCCAATATTGGCTGTGTTCCAATTATATAATCGGTATTACTGCTCTCTGCCCATGAGTAGGTCACAAAATTTTTCCCTTGTGATTCTAATCTTATTGTACTATTAATACATACAACATTTGTTCCTGCTATTTCATTGGTTGGAAGATCGTTTATATTGTAGGTGTAGTTGATTGAATCAAAGCAGTGTGTTGTGCTGTTTTCTGCAATGATTCTGTACTCTCTTGTTCCTGCTTCTGTTGGACGATAGGTGAGCAATTCGTTGTTTGTTCCGGATATTGTTACCTTATCTTCCCCTGTTTTCCAAGTGAATTTGCAATTTTCTGCAGTGGCTTTTATTTCCACCTCGTCTCCTTTACATATTGCATTCTTCTCTCCTAAGTTATTGGTTAGAGAGATGACAGGAAGTTTATTGACGTAGATGGTAATGAATGTATCTTTTTCACACCCGTTGTTTATAACAGTAATTTGATAGGTTTTTTCTTCTTTTACATTCTCAAATGTTCTGCTGTTGGTTGTGGTTACACCATCTTCTTTCCATATAACAGACTCTGCTCCGTTGATTACAACTTCTGCATTTGCTCCTTCGCACACTTCTACCTTTGTCCAACTTACTGCCGGTTTACTCTTTGTTTGGATGGTGATAGTTTCCGGTGCGCTCTTACATCCTTTGCCATCTGTTCCTACCAAACTAATTATTGTCTCTTTGTCTATAATAGGGGAGATGCTGGTTCCATTCCATGTCGAGTTCCCTGAACTCCATACGTATGAGTCGGCACCGCTGGCATTTAATGTTACGCTTTCGCCTATACAGATGTTCTTTTCAGTGGCTTTTATTGCTACTGTTGGTAGTGGATTCACTGTAATGTTAATTGTTCCGGTATTGGTACAACCATCTTTTTCCCCTATTACGCTATAGCTGTAGCTTCCAACTGCTTCAGGGGTGATTGTAACTTTGTCTTGGTTGTTGGTTGTTAGTCCTCCTCCTTGATTCCAATTATATTTTCCACTTTCTCCTCCCAATGCATTCAATGTTATACTTTCGTTCAGACAAATCTCTTTGGATAGTGGATTGGATTCTATGGTAATTGTTGGCAATGCTTTTACTGTTACGGTTGCTGTTTTTCCTACCGGAGTTACACATCCATCTAACTCTCCATATAGCGTATAGACTTTGCTCTCTGTTAATGTCTCTTTATAGATGGTTTCTTTTTCAACTCCTTTATAAGATCCATTTTCCCATTCCCATCTATATTTTTCGGCATTTCCATTCTTTACTTCTACTTTAGCTTCTTCTCCGCTACATATAGTACTGTTTGCTACTTCGAATGTAGGGAATGGCTTGATGTCAACAGTATAAATTGCCTCTCCTTTACATCCATTCTCATCGCTTCCAATAACTTTGTATTCTGTTTTCTTTAGTATGTTCGGATGGTAGTTGTCACTTCCTCCTACAACTACATCGTCTGCATACCAATCGTAATTCTTTGAGGAGAGTCCTGTGGCTGTTAATGAGATGTTGTCACCTTCGCATACTTTGCTTCTTCCATTTGTTTCTCCATTGATATACAATGTAGGTCTGCGGTTGACTGTAACGTTGAAATTGGCTGTTGATTGACAGTTTGTGTTTTTTTCTGTGACTGTCACTTTGCAACTGATTGTATTTGAGCCCTCGGTTGGCTTGTAATTGGCTATGTTGCTTGTTGATGTCGCATTTTCCCAACTATAGGTTACATCATTTTCTGTGTTGGCTTTTATGTCGATGGTTTCATCTTCACAAACACTGCTCTTTCCATTCACACTCGTTAGGGTAACTTGTGGATTGTCATTTACTACTATCTTCTTGCTTGCTGTAGTACTACAAGAACTATTGTTTACGACTGCTGTAAATGTGTACTCCTTCGCAATGGTTAATGTTTCTGTTATTTGAGGACCCTCATCATTATTATTCCATTTGACACTGTTGCCCGCATCGGTTTGGGCAATCAAGGTGATTTCACTGTTTTTACATACGGTATCCGGACCTTCTATTGTTACTTCCGGTGTGGATAGTATGTTGATATCATAACGGGCTGTATCAGACTGACAGCCGTTGATATCTTTCCCGACTGCATAATAAGTAGTTGCTTCTGTAATGTTATTTAGTTGCAATGATCCCACTTTGTTATCCATTGATTGCTTATTTGCATCAAACCATTCCCATCCTCCATTTTGCATGGTTGCGTTGTTCTTCGCTTGGGCAGTAAGTTTGATCGAATTGCCCTTACACAATCCACCTTCTTTGTCTGATGTAATTGCAATCGTTGGTAGTGGATTACTAACAATCTCTTTCGGTTCTGCAAAACTTTCACATCCTTGTCCATCTACGGCTGAAAGTTGAATTTCAAAGTTGGATGTGATGTTATCTATGGTTACAGATTTTCCGCTTGCACTCCATGTTGCATCATCTTTTTTCTTCCATGTGTATGTTAAATTGGCATCTCCAATAGCATGGATAGTCATGCTTCCGCCATAACAAACAAAGCCTGTTCCATGGTCAATACCGATACTTTGCGGGGTATATACATCTGCTTCTGCTGTCGCTTGCTTTTCGCATCCCGCATCTGAAGTGGCAGTGACTGTAAAGGATCTCTTTCCGTCTAATTCCTCTATTGTTAGGATTGAGTCGTAGCCATCATTGTCTTTTTCTGACCATACCCATTTTGTTATAGTGGTATTCTTGTTGATGTTTTTTGCTTTTAAGACGATTCCTTCATTCATGCAGACAACCCCGGCTCCGCTGATGGTAATTTCAGGAATCTCTTTCGCCTCAATTAATATCGAGTCTTTGCCTATACATCCTTCTGCATCTTTCCCGGTTACAATGTATTTTACATCTTCTGTGATTTGTGGGTTGATGCTTCCACAATTGGTACATGCATAATCTTCTGCATGGTTATTGCTCACCTTTTCCCATGTGAAATTTTGAGCTCCTTCAACTTCTAATTTTATGGTTGATTCTCTACATATTTCTGTGCTTTCCGGTGTTTTTATTTTTACTTCCGGAGCTTCTTTTACGCTGATGTCAAATGTGGCTGTATTACTACATCCTCTACTATCTTTTCCCTCAACAATAAACTGGGTTTTATCGGTGGAGGCTTTTGTAGTATATGTTCCACTTTTTTGTTCGGAATCGTTGTTCCAAATGTATTCTCCTTCTACTCCTCCTTTGGCAGTTAGTTCAACCTCTTCACCTTCGCAATAGGCATTGTTTCCCGAGATATAAATATTGGGAGGTGTGATGATATTTAATTTATAGGTTTGCTCTAACCGACATCCATCTAAATCCCCGGATACTGTTACGTCATAGGATCGTTGTCCATCAAGATTGACATTCTTATCCGTGAAATTGGCTCCTGTTGTTGTCGTTGTTCCCTTTGTCCATGTATATTGAGTCCCTTCTGTTCCTGTTACTTGCAGAGTTATCTCTTTAGCACTTTGACAAACATAGTCATTCCCACTAATTTGAAATTCCGGATAGGGTTTTGCAATGATGGTTGTATCTGCTTTCCCTTTACATCCATTGATGTCGGTGGCCTCCACAGTAAATTTTGTGGTTTGTTGCATAGGAATGTTTATTGTTGCTCCGCTTGCATCTCCTAAACTATTTCCATTGGCATCTTGTAATGTCCAATTGAAAATGTTGGTATTAGGAGCCGCTACTGTTAGTTCTATATTGGTTCCTATACAGTTGGTGTTCTTGTCGGATGCACCTATTTTTACTACAGGATTTTCATAGACCTCTAATGTAATGGTGGCTTTCCCTTTACAATCTTTAGAGTCAAATCCTATTGCTGTGTATTGGTATAATCCGGCTTTCTCCGGCGTTAAAGTTAATTTGTTGTGATTTTCTCCTGTAGCACTCTTTATAGTGTCTCCATTGCCATCGAGCCATTGGTAGATCTTTCCTTCTGCACTTCCGCTGGCAGTGATGGTTACGCTTCCGCCTAAACAAACGCCATTTTCATATCCTGTTATGGCTATGGCCGGTGCTTCGGAAATAGTGACTTTGGCTTGCTCTTTGGTACTACATCCTTCGGTTGTTCCGGTTATTAGGTAGAATACTTCTCCTGTTCCTTTGGGTTGATGAGAGAATGAACCATTTTTGTTTGTTACGTTCGTTACACTTCCTTTTTCATCTCCGTGTTCCCATGTGTATTCATCTGCTCCGGATACCTTAACGGTTGCTTCTGAATTTTCACAGATAGCATCTCCGGCATCTATGGTAAGTGTTGGGAAGGGTTTCGTTTTTACCTCTATTGTGCCATGATTGGTACATCCATATCGGTCGGTTGCTGTTACTCCAAAAGTTTGTGTTGTATTGACACTTGTTGTTAATGTGTTGTTGAGTGCTCCGTTGTCCCATTGATAGGTGGTGATTTGATAGCCCTCTTCGGCTGTTGGCGTAATGGTCGTCAATTCGCCCTCACACACTCTTTCCGGGTCTGCCGCAAGTGTGAATTGTGGTGCATCGTGTACAATTACGGTGGCACTGTTTTCTCCTGCACATGAGAGGGTAGAGGTTATATCTGTATATCCAATTACATTGTAAGTTGTGGTGTCGTTAGGCGAGTCCGTCATTACGGCATTTTTTGTCTTGTTGGCATCGTTCCACTCATATCGCGAAGCTCCACTGGCGGTTAACGTGACAATCTGGTTTTCACAGATATCGGTGATACCGGTAATGAGAATGTTCGGCTTGCTGTGAATTGTGATCGGAATCTCTATCTTGCTCATGCAGAGTGCCGTATTGTTCTTCTTGTATCCATATACCATGTAGCTCTTTCTCGTGTTGGCAGGAGTCTCTTTCATTTCTGCTCCGCCAAGCAATTGTGCTCCATTATCCCAACTACTACTATCTGCTCCGCCAATCGATAGAGCTATCTCTCCGCCTTCACAGATTTGTGTGCTTCCATTTACGCTAAGTACCGGTGCATTGAAGACCTCAATCTCTTTCGTTACACTGTTGCTACAACCGTTGATGCCGACTCCCATTACGGAGTAGGTGTATTTTGCAGAAGTTCCATTACTCGTTTCCGGTTGTGTGATAGAGATGCCCGGCATTTGGAAGTTGTTGCCTTCGGCAGTGGTCCATACATAACTCTCAGGTTTTCCATCTCCTGTTGCGGTATAGAGTTCTGTGGTGTTGGCGCAAATCTCGTCCGGACCTTCAATGGTTATTTCTGGTATTGGCAAATCCTTGATGTAGATGGAATCGTAGGCTTTACATCCATTTGTTTTTGATGTAGCTTCTACATACATTTTGAGATACACCTTGGTGCTATCTGTTATGGTGTGCGTGTAGTTGCTTATATTGTTATCTCCGGTTGTATGTAATATATCGTTAATATCTTCAAACCATGCTATGTCGCAATTCATGTTGGTTGTTGCAGTCAAATGGGCTTTTGCCTTCAAACAGATATCAATTGCCTTAGCAGGATTTCCATCTATGGTAGGGAAGTAGGTGTTATTGGCTGTTACAGCTACTGTAGGTGTCTCCAATACGGTGATGTTATGTTCCCCGATGTAACGACAGGTTCTGATCTTGTCTAAATTTGATACTTCCTGACGTTCGATGCGTAGGGTATAGGTGGCTGTTCCATTGGTAGGTTGGGCATCGTAGATTCTGTATGCATCGCCTGATCCTTTTGCAAGGGTGTCTCCGGATTCATTTAACCAATAGTAGATGTTATCGCTATAATTGTAGTTCTTCAATTCAATTGGAGTGGAATAACCAAAACATACTTTGTCTTCTCCAAGCAACTCTACATCCGGACGGGGTTGTACTTCTATCTCCCTGGTAATTTCGCGTTTACAGTCGTTGGCTGTCCAAACGGTTAATTTAACCTCGTAGGTACAAGTTGTATTGTTTTTGCAATTGAATTGAATCAAAGGATTTTTTTCTGCAATTTCCACCAATTCACCATCTTCGTAGTAAGACCATACTCTGTTGACAATAGAGTCGTAAATCACCTCTTCTCCATCAATGGTTACGGGAAGCACCTTGCTGTTATCGGTAAATTGTACCTCATTGAAGCAGGCTACATCCGCTGTAAAGTCCAATTCGATAGGAGGGTTGTTTAATCTGAATTTCTCTACAATCGGCTCACAGTCAGGGTCAGCACTCTTCATGGTGCAAGTGTAATCCTTGTTAGGTTGAATGCTACCGTAGGGAACAATAGCCACATTGGGGTGACCTTCTTCGGTCATCAATTCATTCCCGTTAGGATCTCTCCACTCGTAAGATGCAAACCCCTCTGGAGCAGTGATTTTGGCATCGTGTTTATCTCCACAATTTTGTACGGTTAACTCCATTTTAGATGTCTCCGCCGTGAAGTAACCGTAGGTGCGGTGAAAACCGGCCATAATCCGTGAAGAAAATGTCCAATTAGTCCTTCCGCAATACAAACAATTTGCTGTTCCAGTGTTTTGTGTAACAACCTTAAGGTTACTAAAGTTTCCGTAAGCATTACATCCGTTACACACCCAACCATATTCCAAACAATCTCGATTCCGAACATCAATGGTAATGGTTTGACCAATATAGTCTCTTAAGTCATAGACAATGGTGGCCCACTCCTTGTAATACATCTCATCCAATACATCTTGTGTTAAGTTGGATTGGTAGCAGGGGTAGGCTTTGTCATCCGGGATAAAAATAGATTCTGTTTTTATACACTCCCTCTCCATGCACAAGCGGTAACAATTTGCAGTTGCATCCCAAATCATGGCATTGTCATTGTCAGTATAACTCTTTTTTCTTCCTCTATTATCATAGTAATAATATCTCTTTCCTCCTCCCCATTCGTCTCTTTCAAAGTAATATTTGGTATCACTTAAATTTATACAATTGTCAGAGTATTGTGTACATACGGTTTGGTAGGTTCCTTTTTGTTGTATAATAGAGGCCTTTTTTAACTCAGAATCACTCTTTACCACCATAGAGTTACATAATACAGTGCCATTATTGGCGGTTACGGTTACAGAAAATGGTGCCATTCCTTCACTATCGTGATACGATTCATGTTCAGAATCTTTTTGAATAACAGTTGCGTACTTATAGGTGAGCAGGGATGAGGCTTCTGTTACTGTAAAACTATAGGTCATGCGCTCTGCCATGGCTCGTCTATACCAATTACCTACAAAGTCTGAAGTTGCATAGATTTCAGGGAATCCCATATTCCCGATTCTAACAGTATGTGTGCTTCCTTCCGGTACCAATTTTAAGTTGTCACAAGCTAAGTTGTTGTCATTAGAACTTGAACTGACAATTTCAAACATACCATAATTGGTTCCGGAGATCTGGTCATTCTTTAATGTCCATACATCAGTAGCGTCAACATCACGAGCATTCAAACTATTGGAAACAACTTTTCCATTGGTAGGGGTAAGCATATTGACCGGTCCATAATACCCATAATACCTGGTCCAGCCCTCCCATGTTCCTTTGCTGAAGTCCAAGTTGGGGGTGTCTTCATTTTTGGCATAGAGCGAACTACTAACTCCTCCTACAATAATGAGGGTTAATACCAATCTTATGATGTGTAGAAACTTCTTGTCGTTCATGTTGCTTCTCTGTTTCATACTTAACTTTCTTATTTGCTTCCTACTTACTCTGTTTACCCCTATTTGTTTCGATCTTGTTGCATTCTTTTACTCTCTTAATTTGCTTCTCTACAAAAATAGATAGTAAACTTTCATCTTTAGTGGTAATCCAATTGTAAGGTGTTTGCCTTAATTTACCACTACTATTCAATTTGTAAAAGTAAATTCTTTTTCTCATCTTTCCAAATATAAAATCAGTAGTTTTGTAAAAAACTTTAATTTAGTAAAATTTTTTCTGTAAAAGTTTGCAATTCTAAAAAATAGTATTACCTTTGTGCCGAAATTAAGAATGGCGGATTAGTGTAGTGGCCTAGCACGTAGCTCTCTCACGGCTGAAACTCGGGTTCGATTCCCGGATCCGCTACCATCAAAAAGGTTGTGTAAATTCTACACAACCTTTTTTGCAATAACATATTATTTTTTGGTAATCTCTGCAAAAGTGTACTTCTGTTATTCTTTTTTTACGGAAAAAGGTAACTGCTCGTCCTGTATTTGGCATGAATTACGAATTATATCTTATTTTATGAAAAACATTGTTCAAACTCTTCTTTTTTCTCTCTTCTTCATTGCGTGTAATGCAAATCATTCTACGCTTAATTCCGAGAATAGGAATACACAACCTACATCAGATTCCTCAAAAATAGTTATGCAATTTAACTTTTCTGCTGATTCGGCTTTCTCCTTTTTGCAAAAACAGTGCGATTTTGGTCCGCGTATTCCTAATACGCCTGCTCATGTGGCTTGTGCAGCCTATCTCGAGAAAAAATTGTCCGAGTATGGTGCCCTCGTTACTTTGCAAAAGTTTGATGCAAAAGCTTATAATGGTGAAATTTTACACTCTACCAATATTATTGCTCAAATAAATCCTTCGCATCCCAAACGTATTGCGTTGTTTGCGCATTGGGACTCTCGTCCTTATTGTGATAATGATGCTGAGGTGAATTGGAAGTCACCGGTTTTGGGTGCAAATGATGGTGCCAGCGGTGTGGCTGTCCTGTTGGAATTGGCGAGGATTTGGCAGCAAAAGGCTCCTTCAGTAGGTGTTGATATCGTTTTATTTGATTCGGAGGATTATGGTACTCCGTCCTTCGTTCAAAATGATTCGGAGGATACTTGGTGCTTAGGTTCTCAATATTGGGGGGCTAAGAAACCTTACTCGGTAAAACCTATCTATGGTATTCTTCTCGATATGGTGGGGGGCGTTAATCCTAACTTTGGTTATGATGTGATTTCGCAACAGTTTGCTCCTGAAATTTTGGCAAAAGTGTGGTCCGTGGCTCACTCTTTGGGCTACTCTCAGACTTTTGTTTCTAAAACTTCCGGCTCTATCGTGGATGATCACTATTATGTTAATATTCTTACCGGAATTCCGACTATTGATATCATTGATTTTAGTCCGAATAGGGGATTTCCTTCCACTTGGCATACAATCTATGATACGCCTCAGAATATCGACAAAGAGTCGTTGAAAATGGTGGGAAATGTTTTGGAATTGTTAATTTATAGCGAGTAATTGTATGTTGTTACCTTATCATACTCCAAATGTCGTGGAGGCTGGTTGTGATGAAGCCGGACGTGGTTGCTTGGCGGGCCCCGTTTTTGCTGCCGCAGTGGTGTTTCCGGATGACTTTTCTTGTGAAGAGTTGAATGACTCTAAAAAGTTGACCGAAAAGATGAGGTATCAACTTCGTCCACTTATCGAAGAACAGGCTCTGGATTGGGCTGTCGGCGTGGTTTCTGCTCAGGAAATAGACGAGATAAATATACTCAAGGCTTCTTTTTTGGCTATGCATCGTGCATTAGAGCAATTGAAGGTGAGACCTCAACATCTTATTATTGATGGGAATCGGTTTCTCCCTTATCATGATATTTCTCATCATTGCATTGTAAAAGGGGATGGTAAATTTCTCTCGATTGCTGCTGCATCTGTGTTGGCTAAAACGTATAGAGATGATTATATGGTAAAAATCGGAGAGGAATTTCCTGCGTATCAGTGGAAGAAAAATAAAGGTTATCCTACAAAAGATCATCGTGCTGCTATTGAACGTTTCGGGGCTACCTGCCATCATCGAAAATCGTTTACGCTTTTGGACCCTCAGCTTAAATTGGATTTTTGAGGCTTTGGGGTCTTCTTCTTTATCAACTTCTTAATGTAAGGCTTGAAAATACCCGGAAGGAATTTGTTTTCCTATTCTCTGTTTGGGATAATTATGCGTAGGGTCCTATAACCTCATTTTGAGTTATATTCCTCGAAATGAATTTATAGAACCCTCCTAAAAATAGCTCTTAAATATGTTCGAAATAAAATCTGAACAAACTTTTAAGTTATGCCTCTTTACTTGGCATTCTTCGTTTTAACTCAAAATCTTTTCCTAAATATTTTTCTTTTACAATTGGGTTTTGGGCCAACTCTTCAGAGGTGCCTTGGAATAAAATTTTCCCGTCAAATAAAAGATAAGCGCGGTCTGTAATAGACAAGGTCTCATCTACGTTATGGTCGGTAATCAGAATTCCTATGTTTTTCTCTTTTAGTTTCCAAACAATCTCTTGGATATCTTGAACCGCAATGGGATCTACACCAGCAAAAGGCTCATCAAGCATAATGAATTTAGGTTCAATGGCCAAACAACGAGCGATTTCTGTTCTTCTTCTTTCTCCTCCGGAAAGTCGATCTCCCAAATTTTTGCGAACATGTGATAGATTAAACTCTGATATCAAATTTTCCAATTTCTCTTGTTGATATTCCTTCGAAAAGTTGGTCATCTCTAATACAGAGCGAATGTTGTCTTCTACACTCATTTTTCGAAACACAGAGGGTTCTTGCGCCAGATAGCCAATTCCTTTTTGCGCCCTTTTGTAAACAGGATATTTGGTAATCTCTTCTTCATTCAAAAAGATTTTTCCTGCGTTCGGAACAATTAGTCCGGTTGTCATATAGAAGGTGGTCGTTTTCCCGGCTCCATTAGGACCCAAAAGTCCTACAATTTCTCCCTGCTTTACATTGATGGATACATTGTTGGCTACAGTTCGTTGACCATATATTTTTACCAAATTTTCTGTGCGAAGCACCATGCTGTTTTCCATAAACTCTTATTTTCGGTTATTTATTGAGATGAGGTTCTCCATTTTTCTCATTGCAAAAGTAAGGTTTTTGTTGGTTTCTACAATACGTACGCCTTATTTCTTTGCGGAAATTGATTCTTTTTGTCGCTATGATAAATAGTTGGAGTAAAAGTTTAATGATGAAGTAAGTGTTTTTCTTTCTTTGAAATCCGGTTATAATTTTATAACTTTGACGCATTAAAATTTAAGGCAAATTTTATCATTTAGGTCGAGAGTGTTTTGAAGAGTATTTGCTTAGGTTGTTTCTATTTGCTATGGAGTGATGTATGATTGTAATTTGGTGAATATGAATAGGATAGTAAATTGAATTTTAATAGACCTGAAAAAATGTTCGATTTATTTTCAATATCTAATTTTTAAAGTTTCCTTAAGTAGTTTCTTTATATTTAGATTTTATAATGGCAAAGAAATTATACATAGAAACCTACGGTTGTCAAATGAATGTGGCTGATAGTGAGGTGGTTGCATCTGTTATGAAAACAGCCGGATATGAGGTGGAATCCGATTTGGAAAAGGCTGATGCTGTCTTTGTTAATACTTGTTCTATACGTGATAATGCAGAACAAAAAATTGATAGTCGATTGACCTATTTTCAAACCTTAAAAAAGAAACGGAAATTAATCGTTGGTATATTAGGGTGTATGGCAGAGCGTCAAAAGGAGGCTTTGTTAGAGTCGAAAGTGGTAGATTTGGTTGTTGGTCCCGATGCTTATTTGGATTTGCCTAACTTAATTGGTATGGTTGAGCAAGGTTACCAAGCAATTAATGTGGAACTTTCAACAACCGAGACCTATAAAAACATTATTCCTTCTCGTATTTCCGGTAATTCTATCTCCGGTTACGTTTCAATTATGAGAGGTTGTAATAACTTCTGTTCTTACTGTATTGTCCCTTATACAAGAGGTAGAGAGAGGAGTCGTGAAGTGAATAGTATTTTGAATGAGATTGAGGATTTAAATAAACGTGGATTCAAAGAGGTAATTCTTTTGGGACAAAATGTCAACTCTTACTGTTTTAATGAGGGCGAGAGAGTAGTTAATTTTGCTCAATTATTGTCTATTGTTGCGGAGGCTTATCCTTCTATGAGAATTCGTTTTACTACTTCTCACCCTAAGGATATGAGTGATGATGTATTGGAAACAATGGTGAATTATCCTAATATTTGTCGGCATATCCACTTGCCGGTTCAGTCGGGTAGTGATAAAATTCTGAAATCAATGAATCGAAAATATACTCGTGAATGGTATCTGAACAGAATTGCTGCAATTCGAAGAATTATTCCTGATTGCGGTATTACTACTGATATGTTTTGTGGATTCCATGATGAAACAGATGAGGATCAACAGCTCTCTTTGTCATTGTTGAAGGAGGTTGTTTTCGATTCGGCATTTATGTTTAAGTATTCTGAAAGACCGGGTACTTTTGCTTCTAAAAATCTTCCGGATAATGTCCCAGAAGAGGTGAAAATTGCTCGACTTAACGAAATTATTGCGTTACAAAACCAAATGTCTGCATTGAGCAATCAAAGGGATATTGGTAAGGTTTTTGAAGTTTTGGTAGAGGGGCGTTCTAAACGATCTGAAGACCAACTCTTTGGTAGAACTTCTCAAAACAAAGTGGTTGTTTTTCCTAAAGGAAATCATAAAGTGGGGGATTTAGTTCAAGTGAAAGTTTTCTCTTCAACTTCGGCAACTCTTATTGGGGAAGAGGTTTAATCCTTGGTTTTGAAAAGTAAATCAATGAGAATCTTGGGGGATTTTATAACGATTTTTGGTAGATAGTTGTTGAATTGAAAAAAAAATGGTTAAATTCGCAACCGCTAAATGTAGTTTTGATTAATTAACTCAGATGATTTTGAAGGGGATTTGTTTAAGTTGGATTATTGGAGAATGAGTGTTGTTGTCATCGTGATTGGGGTGATTATTGGATAAACAAAGAGAATTCAGTGTCGTCTAAAATAAATAAAAATTGTCCTTAAATAGATGTCTTGAGAAAATTATTCTTTGGCGTGGGCATTTTGAAAGAGGAAAATTAGAAATTATAACTAAAATAAAATGAAAAAAATTGTAATCGCTTTACTTACTTCGCTATTTGTACTATGTGCAAATGCTCAGATTAGTCCGTATCGTCAATTTAGTCCGTTTGATAGACCTCATTTTTTGATTGAAGGTGGTGCAACTTATAGTACTACAACGGCTAAGCACACAGATTATAGAATTGGTTTCCGTGCCGGAATTGGAGGTGACTTCCCGATATTTTTCTCATGGGTCTCTTTTGCTCCATCTTTAGTCTTTGAAAGTAAAGGGTATGTGCAAAATGTTAAAATTGACTTGGCAGAAACAACCACGGATATGACCTCTATGTATATTGAGTTGCCGATTGATTTTGCTTTGAATATTCCATTTTCAAGAAAATGTGGTATGCAAATTATGGCAGGTCCGTATGTGGGTTATGGTATAGCAGGTAATTATGCTGTTACCTCTGATAATAATTTGGCTCAATATGGTCTTCGTACGATGGAGTATAAGGCATTTTTTAATGATGAAGAGGAACAAAATCTATTGAAAAATTTTGATTTCGGTATTGATTGTGGTATCAGATTGATTTTTTCATACGTAACTGTGAAGGTTAATGCTGAATTTGGTTGCATGAATGCAAATGCTAATTCGAATTCTTTGGCCTTTAAAAATAGATCTTTTTCTGCCGGTGCTGGTTTGAGATTCTAAGTTTTTTCAGGGGGGGGCGACTCTTCTTTAGAAATTCATTCTATAAGATAATCCCGTTTTTGCATTATACGAAGTTTGCAAAAACGGGATTGATGTTTTATACGATTTATTGCTTACCTGTTAGTATAATATGTTTTTAAGTTGATATATTCTTGATATTTAACACGTTTAGTATTTCAACGTTTATGTTGTATATTTTTGTTATGTGCCACTTATATACAAAAATCGTAAATTACATTAATGGAAAACCTATTGGCATAATTAAGTACTCCCTAAATTACCACCTTTGATGTGTTTTGCATTATATTGATTTCAGTTACGCTGTTGGGGCGAATTGCATTCGCCCTGTTTAAATCCTTAATAGGATCAATAAATTATGCCAACGTATTATTATTTCTATTTATTATTCGTTTGGTTTTCTGAGAGTGCGAAATTTTGCGAGTTGTCATATTTTACGGATTGAATGATACCCGTAACCATTTCTTTCAGTTCCGTCATAAACGTCACTGTGTCGTATGAACTATGTTCTATCATTCGTAATCTCTTTTCCCATTGTCCTGTCAACTCGGCTGATTTGAGAAGTTCATTTTTTATCGTATTAATTAAACTTATACCTGTATCTGTAGGAACAATATTCTTTTTTTCTTTACGCATGTAATTTCTTTTATAGAGTGTCTCTATAATATTTGCTCGCGTAGAGGGGCGTCCTATACCATTCTCTTTCATTAGTTCTCGCAATTCCTCATCCTCCATCTGTTTTCCTGCTGTTTCCATTGCGCGGAGCAAGGTTGCTTCTGTGTAAGGTTTGGGAGGTTGTGTCCATCGTTCCAACAATCCAGGTTCGTGCGCCCCTCTTTCTCCAATCTCAAAAAGAGGTAAGGTTTTCTCTTCTTCCTTCTCTTTCTCGCTTGTTTCTTCCTCTTTTTCTTTGGAAAAAACAACTCTCCACCCGGGTTCAAGAATCTGCTTTCCTGATGTCTTGAACTCAATATCGTTGACTTTGCCCAAGATAGTAGTTGTTGAATTGATGCATATAGGATAAAAATTGGCAATAAAACGACGTGCTACTAAATCAAAAACTCTCTGTTCTTCCATCGTTAATGCGGTAGGAGAAACTCCGGTAGGAATTATAGCATGGTGGTCTGTTACTTTTGAATTATCAAAAATCTTTTTTGATTTAGGAATTTTAGTGGCTAATATAGGATTGGTAAGTTCTGTATAGGATTTTAATCCTTTTAATATACCTTCAACCTTTGGGTAGATATCATCACTTAGATAGGTGGTGTCAACCCTTGGGTAGGTAGTTACCTTTTTTTCGTATAGAGATTGTATGGTGCGTAGAGTGTCGTCGGCAGACATTCCATATTTTTTATTGCATTCCACCTGAAGAGATGTTAAGTCAAATAATCGCGGAGCTTGTTCTGTCCCTTTTTTTGAAGAGACATCTGTTACTTCAAACTCGTGACCACTCATACTTTCCAAAAAGGTTTTTCCCTCCTCTTCCGACTTGAATTTCCCTTTTGTTGAAGAAAATGTAGTGTCTCGATAAATTGTTTTTAATTCCCAATATTGTTCAGGAACAAACTCGGTAATCTCTTTATGTCTATTTACAATTAATGCCAAAGTTGGGGTTTGAACACGACCGATAGAGAGAACTTGTTTATTTTGCCCATACTTCAGTGTGTATAGTCGGGTTGCATTCATTCCAAGTAGCCAATCTCCGATAGCTCGCATCATTCCGGCCTCATAAAGTTTGTTAAAATCAGCCTCAGGACGCAGATTTTGGAATCCTTCCTTAATCGCATCTTCAGT
The DNA here is from genome assembly GCA_017630395.1 of Paludibacteraceae bacterium. GTDB lineage: Bacteria > Bacteroidota > Bacteroidia > Bacteroidales > Paludibacteraceae > UBA1181. Next base: position 43,607 of record JAGBVI010000005.1, on the reverse strand, counting down.
CAATGAGGATATCCATAGTCGCTCGACAGGACATTTGCATTGCGCCTTTTTTAATACCCAACGTTGAATCAATTCTCCTTCTTGACCGGCATCCCCGCAATTGATGACTTTGTCGGCAGCCTGAACTAAATTTTCGATTACTTTAAATTGTTTAATCGACCCTTCGTTCTCAATTAATTTTATTCCAAATGGCTTCGGTATTAATGGTAAATCATAGATTGACCAACGTTTCCAATTGGGATTATAATCGTGAGGTTCCTTCAAAGTACATAAATGACCATATACCCAAGTAACTTGGTAACCATTCCCCTCTATGTATCCATCCCTTTTAGAACGAGCACCTAAGATATTGGCAATTTCTCTTGCTACGCTGGGTTTCTCGGCTATGCAAACTATCATCTTTTTTTATTTTACGGAATATTCGTTAATCATATCATCTATTTCTTGCAACCAAATTGCTGCTGTCGCATCACTTGGCATACTCCAATCTCCGCGAGGTGATAAGCCTACACTGCCAACTTTAGGGCCGTCTGGCATGCAAGAACGCTTAAACTGCTGAGTGAAAAATCTTTTAAAGAAGTTTCGCATCCATTTCAGAAGTGTTTCATCGTTGTAGTCTAATGCTTGTTGTGCCATGAAAAATATCTTTCGAGGCGCAAAACCATAACGAATGGTATAGTATAGAAAAAAGTCATGTAATTCGTAAGGTCCCACGACATCTTCTGTTTTTTGCTTTATTTCACCAGCCTCTCCACACGGAAGAAGTTCCGGACTTACCGGCGTGGCAATAACGTCCATTAATGTCTTTTGGACTGTTTTATCCAATTGATTCTTAGCGACATATTCAACCATGGTGCGTACTAATGTTTTAGGAATATTTGCGTTGACAGAGTACATGCTTATATGATCCCCGTTGTAGGTTGCCCAACCTAAAGCGATTTCCGATAAATCGCCGGTGCCAATCACTAAACCATTAATTTTATTTGAATAGTCCATCAATATTTGAGTACGTTCTCTTGCTTGTGCATTTTCAAATGTAGTGTCTGTGAGTTCTGGATTATGGTTTATGTCTTTAAAATGTTGTAAACAAGCCTCTTTAATAGGAATCTCTAAAATTGAGATTCCAAGAGATTCCATCATCTGGAGTGCATTCTGATAGGTTCTTCCTGTTGTCCCAAATCCAGGCATTGTTATCCCATAAATTTCTTTTCTTGAAATTTGCAGTTTGTCGTATGTTTTTACCGCAACTAGGAGAGCTAAAGTGGAGTCTAATCCGCCTGAAATCCCTATTACACTCCTTTTTATGCCTGTGTGATGTAGGCGGGTTGCTAATCCATTTACTTGTATGGAAAATAGCTCTTCACAACGTTCATTTATATCTGATGCAACGTGGAAAGGACGAGCTGTAATAGGTCTGACTAAGTGTCCGATTGATAGGTTAGAATCTTTTGTCGCTGTGTAAACAATAGACTTTTGATTGATGTGAGATTTAAATTCAGAATGTAATAAACGCTCTTGATGAATTTTCTCTACATCAATTTCAGAAATTACCAATTGATCTTCGATAGAAAATCTTTCTCCTTCTGCAATAATCTCGTTCATTTCGTAAATTATACCGGAGCCTCCAAATACTAAATCAGTTGTTGATTCTCCAAATCCTGCGAAAGAAGAGACTACACCAATGCAATTTTCTGCAGCATGAACTGCTATACGATTTTTATTAAAATTGTAATTCCCGGCTAAGTCATTGATTGCGGAGGGATTGAAAAGTATGTCTGCACCTTCTAAGGCTAATTCCGACATTATTGAGTCCTTTTGTCCAATTTCATTCCCAATTTCAATAGCAAAATGGAACCCGTTATTTCCGAATATTTGTTTGTGAGAAAAAGAAATCTCTTCATTCTCCAACCAAACACTTTCATTGTTTATCTCTTTCCCGGAAGAAAACCATATACTCTCTTTCCTTAGCCTATTCTCTTGTAGATTACTTTTGGGAACAATCCCGATGATTTTTCCCTCTTGACAAACAACTGCTACATTGTAGAGCCTATTGTTAATTCTCAGAGGGGTACCGATGATAGAAACAATTTTTGATTTTTTTGTCTCTTCCATGATGCGAAACAACTCTTTCTCAACACGATTTAAAAGATGAGATTGAAAAAATAGATCGTTGCAAGTATATCCGGTTAATACTAATTCCGGGAAACAGACAACTTCCACGTCTTCTTTAGTAGCCTTTAATATTAATTCTATAATCTTGTCCGCATTATGATGACAATCAGCAATCTTTATTGAGGGTATAGCACTAGCAACCCTTATATATCCGTAATTTTTCATTTTCATTATTTTTTATCCTCCAAAGTTAGAAAAAAATAGAGAATTTAAGGCAACTTCTGCAAATTATGATTTCCTTTTCTGTATTTAGGAGGGTCTATCAATTTATTTTGCGTAATTTCTGATTTTTTTTTTGAGTAAATTGTTAAGCGAAAGAAGGGCAGAGAGCAGGTATTATGACAGACAGATAAAGAGTAAGTATCGAAATATATCAAAAAGTTTATTCCTACATGATTAATGATTTTCTATTTAAGACAGTGAATTTATAGAACCTGCCTTTAAGATAAAAAACGATAAAACGTAATTTATGGTTGTTCGTAAATATTATTGCAAAGAATTGATTACCTTTGTCAAATAATTTTAAGCTTATGATGATTCAGATTGACGATACAATTATTTCAACAGAACTTTTTGAGATGAAGTTCTGCTGTGATTTAGCAAAGTGCAAAGGGGAATGTTGCATAGAGGGCGATTCCGGAGCCCCATTGAAAGAGGAAGAGTTAGCAGAATTAGAGAAATCGTTGCCTATCGTATGGGATGATTTGTCTGATAAATCGAAAAAAATAATAAAAGAGCAAGGAGTGTCATATATCGACGAAGAGGGTGATTTAGTGACATCAATTGTGAATGGCGGAGAATGTGTTTTTACTTATTTTGACGAAAAGGGTGTTTGTAAGTGTGCTTTAGAGAAGGCTTATAGAGCAGGTTTGTCAGAATTTTACAAACCCATTTCGTGCCATCTCTATCCGATACGTTTGCAACCTCTTCGGAATGGGACTATTGCTTTGAATATTCATAAGTGGCGCGTTTGTAAATCAGCCTTTACATTAGGAGAGGAGAGAGGTGTTCCTCTGTATCAATTTTTGAAAGAACCTCTGATTCGGAGATTTGGAGAGGAGTGGTATGAAAAAGTTTGTATAGCAGCCGACGAATTGAAGAATTTAAAAAGAGATTAAAAGAGGATGGAGCCACAAGTATCTACATACCTATTGTCTAATGGTATTCGTGTTGTCAATCTGTGGGATAGTTCTCCTGTGGCTTATTGTGGGTTTGTGATTAATTCCGGAACTCGAGATGAGTTGATAGAAGAGTCCGGTATGGCTCATTTTGTGGAACACATGCTTTTCAAAGGGACTGAGAAGCGTAAATCGTGGCATATTCTTAATCGCTTAGATTCTGTTGGAGGAGAGTTGAACGCCTATACAACTAAAGAAGAAACTTTTGTTTATGCAACTGTTTTATCCTCTGATTTTGAAAGAGCGATGGAATTATGCTCTGATATTGTTTTTCATTCTATATTTCCTTCCCATGAGATTGCTAAAGAGGTGGAAGTGATTATTGATGAGATTAATTCTTATAAAGATTCTCCTTCAGAATTGATTTATGATGAGTTCGAAAATCTAATTTTTAATGGTTCATCCATTGGTCGCAATATTTTGGGAGATGCAAAACATTTGAGGAAATATCGTTCGGAAGATGCCATAAATTTTGTTTCTCGCAACTATTGTACGGATCAAATTGTTTTCTTTTCTCTAGGGAATGTTGATTTTAAAAAAATTGTCAAGTGGTCTGAACTTTATTTTGGAGCCATTCCAGAAAAACGCAAAACAATATGCAGAGAAGTGCCCCAAGAATGTCAGCCAATCTATCGTACTATCAAGAAAAGAGTTAGTCAATCGCATACAATGATGGGGGCTTATGCATACGGTTTACATAGTGATAAGAGGTTGCCTCTCTATTTGTTGAATAACGTTTTAGGAGGACCTGGAATGAACAGTAAATTTAACTTGGCATTGAGAGAACGAGCAGGTTTGGTTTATAGTGTAGAATCCAGTCTGACATCCTATTCTGATTGTGGATTATTATCTATTTATTTCGGGTCTGATGAAAAAAATAGAGACTATTGTCAAGAATTGATTTTTAAGGAGTTAAAAAAACTAAGAGAAAAATCTTTTACCACTCTACAATTAAGCAGGTACGTAAAACAATTGATGGGACAATTGGCTATTGGGCAAGAGAATAAAGAAAGTTTAGTCCTTTCGTTGGCAAAAAGTTTTCTCTATTTCGACAGGTTTGAGTCTTTAGATGATGTTGAAGAGCGGTTGAAGGCAATTACACCCAAAGAACTTCTTGAAATTGCAAATGAGGTTCTTGATGAATCTCGCTTTTTTGTTTTGAATTATTCGCGGCAAGAGAGGTAAACATTTAGTTGCAAAATAAATAGTAGAAGATTTAAGGAAGATTTTATCAATTATTTTGTAAAATGAATTAATAGAGTCCATCTTAAGACGGAGGATAAATGAATGTTCGTTGAAAAAATAATTATTTTCGTTGAAAAAATCTTATAAATCCTTTCATATTAATTTAAATTGATTAAATTTGGCACGATTTTTGAGGCCTATAGTTAGGATAGAAGATTGATTATATGTAGTTTAAATACGAATATAAGAATTTAAGGTCGCTTAAAAATTGAATTGAAAAACACATTGCAAAAGATTTTGAAATAGGCGTAAGGCTGTATGTCTGTTTGTTTTATGGCTTTTTAGAGTTTGATTTTTGTTTATGTATGGGGTGTTCAAAGTTTTTTTGCTAGAAAATTATTATTATGCGGAAAATTTATTTTTTTATTGGCTCTGTATTGATAGGTCTTTTTTTTGTTATTGAAGCTTTTTCTCAGAATACAGGTTTGAAGATTAATGGGACATTAGACGGATGGAAACTTTATACGGGTCTTTATACACCGGTAAGAATGCAGACAGAAGATGGAGTCTCATACGATTATCAGTACAAGTGGACGGAAGTCTCTGAGGCACGAGCGAGAGCAGATGAACGTATATTATTGTCTGGAGATATGGGTTCTGTCGATCCAATTATTGCATGTAGTGGTTTCCTTGTTAATCCGGATGATGAGATTGTAATACAAATTGGTAAAAATTCTGGTTATGCAGATGGTAGAAATAATGCTTCTGCCAATGCAGAAAGAATGACATATAGTTTTGTTGTTAATGAGGAAAGTACCTTGTTTACTTATAAGTATGCGTGTGTTTTACATGTGCCAACATCTGATAATCACACCTCTTATCAAATGCCCTCGTTTTCGGTTTCAGTGGAATTATTGTCGCCGGATGGAAATAAAGTAACTCTCCCTTGTGAGTCGTTTAATGGAGGAGCAAGTTTTAACTCTTCCACGCTGTTAAGAAATCCGGCGAGTTGTTATGAGGCTAAAGTAGAAAGTACTCAAGCACCTGAGGAGTATGTTTATCAACCATGGAGAACCGTTAGTTATGATTTAACCCCTTATATTGGTTATACTGTTAATATTGCATTACAAGTAAATGATTGTTTGGTGGATGTCGGAAATAGACAACAAGCAGGAAGTCATAAGGCGTACGGATATTTTTGGGGTAAAACGGAGCAGTTCCGACTTGTTCCTCGAAATTGTGGTAATGATGATGCTTACATCACCGCTCCAATTGGTTTTGAACGTTATGAATGGTATCGTTGTAATGATAATTTGCCATTAGAGACAAATGTTAATTCTCCTCATGAGGTGAGAATCCCTTATTCAGAGATAGTGGATGGTGCAAAATATTGTTGCCGTATGATTGGTTCAGATGCAGCGTGTACAAACCTATTGGCTGATACGGTGTTAAATACCATCGAAATGAAGCCAAATTTTGAGAGTAAAAGTGCATGTGATTTGGCCGTTAAATTTGAAAGTACCTCTACAATAGAGCGAGATACAATTAAGGCTTATTGGTGGGACTTTGGTGATGGACTAACCTCCGCAGCAGAGTCACCAACTCATATATATAGCGCACCAGGAAGTTATATGGTAACCCTAAAAATTACCTCCGGAAATGGTTGTGTAGAATCTGTATCTCGTACGGTTCAAGTGAATGATTTGCCATTGATTACAGTGGATGGAGACCAGCAGGTATGTTATGGAGATCCAATATCTCTATCTGTACTTTCTTCTGGAATTGGAAATGAATTTTATTGGTTGAATCAAGATGGAGATACTATTTCTAAAGATATATCCCTTAGTACTCGAGGAGAACAAAGTCAATATTACAAGGTGGTTATTGTCGATAAATTTAGTTGTGAATACTCTAAAGATGTTTATGTGACGGTTTCTGCTTCTCCTACAATATTTATTAAAGGAGATACGGCAGCTTGTTTCAATACTCCTGCTAAATTATGGGTTTGGGGAGATGCTGATTCTTATGTTTGGAATACGGGACATGTTGGAGATACTTTACATATCATTCCTCAGCAAACATTAGAATATGAAGTAACCGGTACCTATACGCAGACGGGATGTAAAACATCAAAGAAAGTTAAAGTAGAAGTTAATCCATTGCCGGAGATAAAGGTGATTGGTCCGTCTGCTATATGTTCTGGAGAAACAGCCACACTTTTAGCAGAAGGAGGAGCAGAGTATTTGTGGCAAAATGTGTTTATGGGAGATTCATTTATGATAGCTCCTGTTAGTTCTGATGTTTATGAAGTTTTAGGAACTGATTCAAATGGATGTAGCAATCAAGCTCAATATAAACTAATAGTGAATAATAAACCTGAATTGATTTTGCATGGTAATCAAAAAATATGTGAAGGGGAGCAATTATCTCTTTGGGTAGAAGGTGCACAAACTTATAAGTGGGATGATGGAACACTAAAATCAGCAGTGACAAGAGTTCCGGATTTGCTTACTACGTCGTATTGGGTTGAAGGAACTTCTAATGGTTGTGTAACTAAGTTAGAAATTCCTGTCGATGTGAACCCGAATCCAACAGTTTCTATCCAAGGTAAACAAGATATTTGTGAGGGGGATTCTGTATCTCTTTTTGCGATAGGAGCAGCTACATACGAGTGGGGAACAGGAGAGACAGAAAGTCAAATTAACAAGGTTTTGGAGCGAGGACAAACCTTTTATGTAACAGGAACTTCAGAAGCAGGCTGTAAAGGAAATGATAGTTACGTGGTAAATGTTCATCCAAAGCCTAAGTTTCAGATTGATGCGCCTTCTACAATATGTGAAAATTCAGAAGTGACGTTAAAGGCAGAGGGGGTTGAATTTGACTGTGTCTTTCAGTGGGATAATGGATTTGTAGGATCTCAAATCACTACATTTATTTCTGATACAACGCAATTTGAAGTGATTGCTAAAGAGATTTCTTTTGGATGTTCTTCTGTTCAATCGCATACTATTGCTACCATCCCATTCCCACAATTAACTTATCAAGGTAAAACTAAAGTATGCAGGGGAACAGCCGTTAGTTTGTCTGTATCTGGAGCATATTCCTACAAATGGAGCAATGGAAGTGCATCCAATAATTTTGTAGAATCGCTTGAAAAAAGTACATCAATCTGGGTGGAAGGAACGACAAGCGGATGTACTTCTCGTTTGGATATTCCTATTAATATAATAGATGCACCATACATTTGGATTGATGGAAAAACTAATATTTGTGTAGGAGATTCATTAATTTTATTAGCGCACGGTGCTGATGAATATACGTGGAATGCATCAATACATGGGGAAATATTTAAATCCTTCCCGATGAATTCATCTACTATTACCTTAACAGGATTTAATAGTGATGGATGTTCAACAAGTTTAACAATTCCATATACTATAAAGCCTCGTCCGGTTGTTGGTATTGATGGACCAACAACAGTATGTAAAAATACAACTGCAATATTCTCTGTTTCAGGAGATAATTTGATACAGTATGTATGGAGTAGTGGAGAAATGTCGCAGAATGTTTCGAAAGTTGTTCAAGATACCTTGTCTTTAGAGGTGAAAGCATGGGATGTCTATGGATGTACTAATACGAAAGTGCATCGAGTAAATACTGTGGATCCTCCTGTGGTGTCTGTTACGGGAGAGACAACAGTCTGCTTGGGTGATGAATTGGATTTAGTGGCGAGTGGGGCTTCAAATTATACTTGGGAGAAAGATGGAGAAATTCTATCTCAGAGCGGTAGATTGAAGTATGAACCGCAAGGGAATATGCGTATAACCTTGGCTGGAGGATATGGAGATTGTAAGGATTATAAAGATATTTATATTTATACTCTTCCGAAGCCAAATATCAATATAGTTGGAGATTTATATGTTTGTAAAGATGACTCTTTTACATTGGTTGCTATGGGAGCAGATTTCTATGAATGGAGTACCGGAGATACAAGTTCCACTATCCATTATTCTCTTGCTTCAGATGCTAATTATACTGTGATTGGAAAATTATTGAATGGTTGTAGTGCAAAAAAAGACACTTTTGTTAAGGTTTATCCAGATTTTAATGTATCTTTGGAGGAAGTTGGGAAAGATGGTTGTCCGGGATTGTTAACAACTGTTGCTTTGAAAGCAAGTGGAGCTCATACATATACATGGTATTCAGAACCAAAGATCTCAGGTTTTGAAGGTTCAAGTGGAGGACTAGTAGAGCCGTTGATTTCAGAGCGCACAAAGTTCTTTGTGATAGGAAAGAATGAGTATGGTTGTTTAGAATCGGATTCTATTATCATTGACCCAAAAGATTATGATTCGCTTAATTTCTCGGTTAAACCGGCTATTATTGAAGAAGAGGACCGACGTGTTCATTTTATAGGATATACGCCCAAGGAGTGTACTTGGTATTGGTATCCTGGTGATGGTGAACGAGAGATTGTAGGAAATGAAGTGTCATACGAATATTCAGAATATGATGCAACTACTACAGATTCATTTTTGGTGGAAGTGAAAGCAGTTGATGATTTAGGGTGTGAGTATACAGGTTCTTCTTATGTATATGTATGGAAGGATTTTTGGGCTCCTAATGCATTCTCTCCAAACGGAGATGGTTTGAATGATGTATTCAAATTCCGTGGAGGAGAATTTATGGAGAACTTTACTTATATTATCTATAATCGTTTAGGTCAGGTGCTTTTTGAAGGTAAGAGTATTGATGATGTTTGGAATGGAAAATATGCAGATGGTCAATATTGCCCTCAAGGAGTTTATGGTTGGGTAGTGAATTATTCGAGCACTTTTAAGGGAATCTATAAAGAGGCTGAAAAGAAAGGATATGTAACTATTATAAAATAGATTAGTTATGAGAAAGACGTTTTTAGTAATATTGATAGGATTGGGCAGTTTGTTGTCCTCTGTTTGGGCGCAGGATTATTCTTTTTCGAATCACAATATGGTGCCATTTAGTTTAAATCCGGCATTGGCGGGGGCTGCAAATGCAGTTCGTTTTGGTTTGAACTATAGGCAGCAGTGGCCTGCTTTGGGAAATAAATATCATACTGTGAGGGCTTCGTATGACCAGAATTTTTATAAGCAAATGTGTTCTGTGGGAGTAGCTTATTCGTATGATAATATGGCAGCCGGTACTTATCAAGTTAATGAGTTTGATGTTGTTTATTGTCATACTTTTCGTTTGAAAGAGCATTTCTTTATTCGTTTAGGTGTTCAAGGTACTGTATTTGCGAATTTTAGAGGTGGTGACTTGACATTTGAAGATCAATATGACCCGTTCTATCGTGATGCAGTTCATAATACTATGGAGAATTTAGGTAGTGATTCTCGTGTCTATCCTGATTTCTCGGTTGGAGGTGCTTTTGTGATTGATAATAAGTTGACTTTGGGTGTTTCTGTTTATCATATAGGTGAACCTAAAAATGGATTTATGGATAAACCCAATAATGTATTGGAAAGAAAGTTTGTGGGACATGTTTCTTGGTTTAAGGATTTGCAGTATAAAAATGGATTGTTTAGTCGTTCCGACCTTTCTAGTAACTACCTATTTACCAACTTGTATTATCAAAAACAAGATGAATTTCAAAATTTATTGTTGGGTGTGGGAGTGTTGATTAGCCCAATTTTGGCAGGTGTTACTTTTAAAACTGATTTTGATGATTCATACGTCCCTTCTTTTATGGCTGGACTTCAATTTGGTAGTTTCCAAGCTTGTTATGTTTATGATTTGTTTACCACCAGAAAGAAAAAAAATGGTTCGTGGTCGCATGAAATTAACTTAATCTATGTGATTCGCGTGAAAGAGAGATATCCTTGTCCGGTTGTGTATTGGTAATTTTTTAGATCTTTCGAAGAGTTTTCTTTTGATTTATAATGGTTTACTCAGAGTGTTTGGAGTAGATTTCTTTTGAATAAATTCCTTTGATAGGATCGCGAAAGTGTGTTAAAATACATGAAAGTAGATGTGTTATAACACACTTTTTTATTTTGTAGTTAGTTGATTCTCAAAAAAGAGATGTAGGCTTTCGTGACTGAGTGAATATAATCCGAATAAGGAAGTGAATTCAAAAGTATCTGAAATAATAATTTAGGTAGAAATCTAGTAATTTATATACCTTGCTTTATTATATAAAATTATGAGTGTAACCTTATTTTATCTTAAACCAATGTGTAGAATTATTGAGAATATCAAAACAGTTTCTTATCTTTGCAGTTGAAATGGATATGCAAAATTTAGATATGGATGCTTACGTTCTTTCTCATATAGATGAAGAACCAGAAGCCTTAAAAAAGTTGACGCGTGATACTCATTTGTACACGCTGAAGCCCCGTATGCTTTCCGGTCATTTGCAAGGACGTATGTTGAAGATGTTTTGTGCAATGGTTGAGGCTGAAAAAGTTCTCGAAATTGGGACATTTACAGGATATTCGGCTTTATGTATGGCAGAAGCGTTGCCATCACATGGTGAAATTCATACTTTTGAGATAAATGATGAAATGGAAGAGTTTTTGACAAATCTGTTTGATACGGTTCCCAATGGCGAAAAAGTAAAACTTCATATTGGTGATGCATTGAGTTTGTTACCTAATTTAGATATGGAATTTGATGTTGCTTTTATTGATGGTAATAAGCGTCATTATGTAGAGTATTTTGAAATAGTTTTTCCTAAGATTCGTAAAGGCGGATTGATTATTGCTGATAATACTTTGTGGGATGGTCATGTTTTAGAAGATTCTAAAGATGCTCAAACGGTAGGGATTCAGAAGTTTAATGATTATTTAGTTGATAGCCAATTGGTAGAAAAGGTGATTTTGCCTATTCGTGACGGTATGACTTTAATAAGAAAATTGTAGAAATATGAATTGTATGAATGTTAATAAGGTTTGGTTGTTAATACCTTTTATCTGTCTTGCTCTTTTTTCGTGTAACAAAGAAGAAGAAGAAAAAAAGGAAGATATTATAGCGCAAATGCAAAAGAATAAAGAAGAGGGAGAGGAGTTTTTTAATTCTTTAAAAAATGCGGAAGGAATTATTTCTGATGATAGAGGATGTTTGTTTAGAATTAATTCAAAAGGAAGTGGAAAGAAACCGGATGCTAATGATTCTGTTCAGATTGCCTATGTAGGAAAAAGAATAGATGGTAAAGTATTTGAAGAGGTTGAAAAACAAGTGTGTATGGATGAATTAATGGAAGGATTGCATATTGGAATCCGATATATGAGTGAAGGCTCTAATCATACAATCTATTTGCCGTATTACTTGATGTATGGATCTACTGGGAAGATTTTTTATGGAGAAAGTGATACAGTTTCTGTTGAGGCTTATTCTGCTTTGATTTATGAAATGGAATTAAAAAAAGTTGTGAATGTAGAGTAATCGTAAAAATTATAATTTAACGAAAATATGTTAACGCTTAAAGTTATTACGGAAAATCCGGAAGAGGTAATCCGTAAATTGTCAAAAAAAAGATTTGATGCCAAAGCCCCTATAGAAGAGGTTTTAAGTTTGGATAAAGTAAGACGTTCTTCTCAAACTTCATTGGATAGTACTTTGTCTGAAATTAATGCCTTGTCAAAGAGTGTAGGTCAATTGATGAAAGAGGGAAAAAAAGATGAGGCTGAAGCTGTAAAGTTAAAGGTTAGTTCTTTAAAAGAATCAACTAAAAACTTGCAAGCAGAAATGGAGTCGGCACAACTTAAAATTAATGAAATTCTTTGTACGATTCCAAATATGCCTTATGATGAAGTTCCTGAAGGAGCAACAGCAGAAGATAATGTTGTTGTGAAAACAGGGAATGATATTCCAGACCTAAAAGGAGAGGTATTACCTCATTGGGATTTGGCAAAAAAATATGACCTGATTGATTTTGAATTAGGTGTAAAAATCACTGGAGCAGGATTTCCGGTATATAAGGGGAAAGGCGCTCAATTACAACGTGCTTTGATTAATTTTTTCTTGGATGAAGCTCGTAAGGCAGGATACTTGGAGGTTATGCCTCCTACGGTGGTAAATCAAGCTTCCGGATATGGTACTGGTCAATTACCTGATAAAGAGGGACAAATGTATCATTGTCAATTAGACGATTTGTACTTGATTCCTACAGCAGAGGTGCCGGTTACCAATATTTATAGAGATGTAATTCTTGAGGAAAAAGAGTTGCCTATAAAGAATTGTGCTTATACACAATGTTTTCGTCGTGAAGCAGGTTCTTATGGAAAGGACGTAAGAGGATTGAATCGCCTTCATGAATTTTCGAAAGTTGAAATTGTGAGAATTGATACTCCTGAACATTCAAAAGAATCTCATAAAGAGATGTTGGCTCATGTAGAAGGATTGTTGCAGAAATTGGAGTTGCCGTATCGTATTCTTCATCTTTGTGGAGGTGATATGAGTTTTACGGCTGCCACATGCTTCGATTTTGAAGTGTATTCAGCTGCTCAAAATCGTTGGTTGGAAGTATCTTCTGTTTCTAACTTTGATACTTATCAAGCTAATCGTTTAAAGTGTAGATTCAAAGGAGCTGATAAGAAAACACAATTGTGTCATACTTTGAATGGAAGCGCTTTAGCCTTGCCTCGTATTGTTGCAGCATTGTTAGAGAATAATCAGTCTGCTGAAGGTATTCGTATTCCTAAAGCATTGGTACCTTACACAGGTTTTGATATTATTGATTAATTTTGTTACTATATGGATTTATTTCTTCCGGCGGAATGGCATGAGCAGTGTGGGGTGCAATTAACATGGCCTCATGAGAATAGCGATTGGGCTCCTATATTAGCTGACGTGCGCAGATGCTATGTGGCTATTGCTCGTGAAATTGTAAAGAGAGAAAAGCTCTTGATTGTGTGTCATTCCATCGAGGAGGTGAAAAAAGATTTAGATGGAATTTCCTTAGATAATATTTTGTTTAGGGAAATTTCTTCTAATGATACTTGGGCAAGAGATCATGGTCCTATAACAGTCATTGAAGATGGAACTCCTTTTTTATGTGATTTTCAGTTTAATGGTTGGGGAATGAAGTTTGCATCTAATTGGGATAATCAGATCTCTAAGGCTTTGTATCAATCTGCTCTTTTTCAAGACAATGTCGGTTACAAAGGTTATTTGCATTTTGTATTAGAAGGGGGCAGCATTGAGTCGGATGGGAAAGGTACAATTTTGACTACTCGAGAGTGTTTGATGTCTGTCAATCGTAATGAACAATTGTCTCAGGAGGAAATAGAGGCGTGTTTATCCCTCTCTTTAGGAGCAAAACGTTTTTTATGGTTAAATAGTGGTTATCTTGCCGGTGATGATACAGATTCTCATGTAGATACTTTAGCTCGTTTTTGTAATGAGAATACTATTGCTTATGTGCAATGCTCTGATGAGAATGATGAACATTTCCATGCATTGTATCAAATGGAACAGGAACTGAAGAATTTTAGAACAATAGAAGGGAACCCGTATAATTTGATTCCCCTTCCGTTACCTACACCATGTTATGATGATGGCGAACGTTTGCCTGCAACTTATGCTAATTTTTTGATTATGAATAACGCCGTATTGGTTCCTATTTATTGTTCCGAAACGGATGAGATAGCTTTGAGACAACTTGAAAAAGCTTTCCCGGATAGAGATGTAGTGGGGATTGATTGTCGTGTTTTAATAAAACAGCATGGCTCTCTTCATTGTGTAACCATGCAATACCCGAAAGGTCTTTTTTAGAACTTGACTTTTTTTTATCTTTAGCTTAGTTCTATAGATTGATTTCGTGGAATTTTTGGACTGAGATGATTTTGAAGAATATTTTTTTAGATTGGACCTATTGGTGGTGATATTGAAGGGCATTGAGATAGAGTCAATTGGAACTTGTTAAGTAAAATTATTTCAAAAATATCGCAGAGAGTATAAACGTAATTTATAATAGTTGCCTTTAGTTTAGGTTGTGGAACAAGAAAGGGTAAGCATAGAAAGCACTTTGAAAGACTGACAAATAATAAGAAGCCGTTATAAATTTTTTAAAATTTACTCTTCTTTTCGACATCTTTGAGGCTCTTTTTTATCCGTTTTTATTATTGTTTTTTATAAAAATTCTCTATTAACGAAAAAAAATAATCTTAAAAATCCCTCTCAAATATGCTCGAAATAAAATTATAACTGTTTCTAAGTTGCAAAAGAAATCAAAGAGTGCCTAAAAGGTACCCACTCAATTTACATATTTTCAATTTTAATGGTGAATTTATAGCGCTCATCTTAAATTATTTAGATTATGAAAGTAGGTTTGATTCAACAAAGTAATTCAAATGATATTCAAGCAAATAAAGCTAAATTGATGCAGAACATTCGTATATGTGCAGAGAAAGGAGCTCAGTTGATTGTATTGCAAGAATTGCATAATGGACTTTATTTTTGCCAAACAGAAGATACAGACCAATTTGATTTGGCTGAAACAATTCCGGGACCATCAACAACTGATTTTGGGGCGTTAGCAAAGGAGTTAGGCGTTGTTTTGGTTCTTTCTCTTTTCGAAAAACGTGCTGTTGGATTATATCATAACACAGCCGTTGTAATAGAAAAAGATGGAACGATTGCCGGCAAGTATCGTAAAATGCATATTCCTGATGATCCAGCATATTATGAAAAGTTTTATTTTACTCCGGGGGATTTAGGCTTTCAGCCAATTCAAACTTCTCTTGGGAAGTTAGGCGTTTTGGTTTGTTGGGATCAATGGTATCCTGAAGCAGCTCGTTTAATGGCGTTAGCCGGGGCTGATATGTTGATTTATCCTACAGCAATAGGATGGGAGAGTACAGATACCCAAGCGGAGAAAACTCGTCAACGTGATGCATGGACAATCTCTCAAAGAGGTCATGCTGTAGCCAACGGGTTGCCTGTTATTTCTGTTAATCGTGTAGGGTGGGAGGAAGATCCTTCTCACCAAACGAATGGTATCCAATTCTGGGGAAGTAGTTTTGTGGCGGGACCACAAGGAGAAATGCTTGAACTCCTTTCTGATGAAAAAGAAGAAATAGCAGTTGTGGAGGTTTCTTTAGAACGTTCTGAGTGTGTTCGTCGTATTTGGCCTTTTTTGCGAGATAGAAGGATAGATTTTTATGGAGATATTGTTAAACGTTATCGAGATTGATGGAGGTGTTTTTGTTTCATACTAACACCTGTTTGTGATGAGTTTATCTAAATGAGTGTGTGTCATAATGCATGAATTGGAAGAAAGGGAATTTTTTAGTACCTTTTTTCTGTTTCTCATTATGACACACTTTTTAACGAAAGTGAAGGTTTAGATACTTTTTTTCATAGTTTACTTTCGTTGTTAATTTTGCAACTTTTCTTCTTGTTGGGTTTCGCAGTCGCACTCACAGTTGCAACGATGAAATAATTGATTTAATTCTTCATCAGAGATTGTGATCCCTTTGTTTTTAAGGAATTCAACAATATGTTCTTTTGCAAAGTGTTTTTGTTTCCTCATCAAATGTTTGATTTTACATCTTGTTTCTGCTCCTTTATTAGGTGCAACCAACATACCGGTAATGACTCCGATTGCAGTTCCTCCAATAAGAGCTAAAAGGCAATTTAATTTTTTCATGGTTTTATATATTTAAAGTTAGTATGTACCTAAAACGTCGCAATTAGCAGCTTTGTTTTACTAAAAATTGGTAATTGGTGTTATGATTCTAATAATTGATTTGCAGAATAGACGGATTCATATCGAATCGTCCATATAAAATGACTCCTGAACCGGAATATCGTATTGCATTATCTGCTATCTCTTGTACAATCTTATCTTTGTTTGAAAGATTTATATCACTTGCTTGTAGAAAGAAATTTCCTATAACATTCAACTTTTTGTTTACAAGCAAATACCCAATTTTGCCACTTTCACCAAATCGCAGCCTTGATAAATATTCTGCAACATGTCGAGAAGATTGCATCTTATAATCTTCATCCGGCTTATAATCTTTGCTAAAAACAGTTTTGGAAAATTTCAATATGCTATATGATTGCAATTATTCTGATGCAGTTTTGTTCAGTTCTTCTTTTGATGTTGAAGTAAATATACCGTACTTACCCGTATTAGTGTTGATGATAACCCCCTCTTTTAAATTTATTCCGTGGTATGATAATCCTTCCGAAAGTCTTGAATATATTTGGATGTCTTGAGGACTTGGTGCAATATTCCCGGATGGATGGTTATGCACAAAATATACATCCTTTGCATCACATCTGATTGCTCCGTGAATGATTGCATCTGAATTTATGAGAGAAAAAGAACGTTCTCCGCTACTGAGATATTGTACAATTGCCTTTGATTCGCCATCTTCCCCCTTGGGAATAAAAACCGCAAATGTGTTTTCTACTCCAAAACTCTCTAGATGCTGAAACATTTCCGCAACCTGACCGGGTCCGGAAATGTTTGTGCTGCCCATTACATAATCCCATTTTTTCAAAGTAAAAACTCTCTCTGAGTTGACAAATTCTCCTTGTTGGAATTTGCTTTCATCATCGATGTTGGTTTCTAACATCGCCTTGTAGTGAGGAGGAAGATATTTCTCAGGATTTCTGATCATATCCATTTCCTTTTGAATTTGATTTGTCGCAAGTTCTTCTCCTATAAAGATGAACTTTGCCCTTTCTACTAAGTCCGAATCTTTAATCCCAGCACTGACGTTTCTTATGAGCTCATCTTTTATTGCTTTTGGATCTATGTTTTCTCCATTTAATCCATTCCAAGCTCCTCTAATTCCTTCCTGTTCCACTCCAAAAATTGACTCTTCCACGGTTCCGGCATTGTAGAATAGGCTTTGCCTGAGCTGTAGCTGTAGCGCCACTTTAACATGAAGTAGTCCTCGTAAGACATCGGTAATGGTATCTTCATTATTTCTCGTTGTGTGAGCAACGGATAATAGCCTAACTCCTCCATGTACATCTTGTCGAGTTCCTCCAGTTTGTCCTGAGCTCTCAATTCTCTCTCTCTTGGTGTAAGTGCTTTCTATAATCTTCTCCATACTCATACATTTTATTAATTTGACTTAAAGTAATATTGTAATCGAATGTTTTTTCAGCCTCCTTAAAATCGCATAACTCCTCCTTAGCGATGTTTTCAGAGTTATTTATGCCTATGTATGTGAAACCATCTCTACTATCGAACTCTGATGCAATAGCAGTAACCCTATCTTTCTGTGCTAACATTCCGTTTAAGAAATATAAACAATGTAAGAACCGTCCTTCGTTTACACCTCTATGCAACATATTTTTAAATGTTGTTACAGGGTCATTGTAAACTTGTATGTAACAGATTTTAATTCCTTTATTTAGTAACGGTTCTGCGAGATCTTTCGCAAAAATAGTAAAATCCGTAATTGGAGAGTCATAGATAACGGAATAAGAATTCAAGTTTAATTTTTCTGCAATTGCTTCATTTCGCAAAGCTCTTGACTTCCCTGATGCCGCTGCACCTGTAAGGAATGCTATGTTCTTAATATCATATTCATAATAAAAACTTTACGAGAAACAACATTTGTAAGTTCACCTCCTATTTTATGAAATTCAGGAGCATTTGTCTTATCATAACCCCAAGGAGCTAATAATTTCCGAATCTAATCTGGGTCGATAATAATTTGCTTTTGGAGAACGCTTTCTCCTTTCATCTCTTTAAACAAAGTTAGGTAAAAATCCGCTAAATAAGAAATATTTATCCGGATATTTTTATCTCTATCAGTCTTATTTTCAATAGATTTGATATAATTTTTGTTAATTAATTCAAGTAGTTTTATATATCGACTTTTAGGAAATTTAATTTTAAGGTTATTGTAGGAACTAAAAAAAATGGCACCACATTTTTATTGTAGCACCATTTTTTTGTTATCTGAGTAGATGAAATTACCATGCAAATAGAGGGTAGTCACTCATAATTGAATTAACTTTTTCTCTAACTGCTTTTATTGTTTTTTCACATTCAGGAGCATTAAGAACGGTATCAATCATCTCTACAATTTCCACCATTAATTCCTCTTTTGCACCACGAGTAGTGATAGCAGGTGTTCCAAAACGTAATCCTGAAGTTTGGAAAGGAGAACGAGAGTCAAAAGGCACCATATTTTTGTTCGTTGTGATATCAGCAGCAACCAAAGCCTTTTCAGCAACCTTTCCTGTTAGTTCAGGGAATTTAGGACGAAGATCAACCAACATAGAGTGGTTATCAGTACCGTTAGAAATAATTTTGTAACCTTTATCCATAAAAGCTTGAGCCATAACAGCTGCATTTTTCTTCACTTGAAGTTGATATTCTTTGTATTCAGGAAGAAGCGCTTCTCCGAAAGAAACTGCTTTGGCAGCAATAACATGTTCCAATGGACCACCTTGTATTCCAGGGAATACAGCAGAGT
This sequence comes from Paludibacteraceae bacterium, assembly GCA_017630395.1. Classification (GTDB taxonomy): domain Bacteria; phylum Bacteroidota; class Bacteroidia; order Bacteroidales; family Paludibacteraceae; genus UBA1181. The sequence goes on along the minus strand of JAGBVI010000005.1, from coordinate 24,640 downwards.
CAAGTAGCGCAGACATTTTTCTAATTTCCCCTTTAGGAGTTTTCTTGCCCCATGGGTTTTCAAAGTCTTTACCCATCATAATTGCACCACCTCTTGGGCCTCTTAATGTTTTGTGGGTTGTGGTAGTAACGATGTGAGCATACTTTACAGGATTTTCAAGCAACCCAGCTGCTATTAGTCCTGCTGGGTGTGCCATATCTACCATGAAAATTGCCCCAATTTCATCAGCAACTTTTCTGATACGAGCATAATCCCATTCGCGAGAATAGGCAGAAGCACCTGCTATAATTAATTTAGGTTTTTCTGTGCGAGCCACTTGTTCCAACTGATCATAGTCAACTCGTCCAGTCTCTTCTTTTACATTGTATTCCAATGCTTGAAACATCAAACCTGAGAAGTTTACAGGAGAACCATGAGAAAGGTGTCCACCATGAGAAAGATTTAATCCTAAGAATTTGTCTCCGGCATTCATACATGCCAAAAATACAGCAGCATTTGCTTGAGCTCCTGAGTGAGGTTGAACGTTAGCCCATTCAGCTCCAAAAATTTGTTTCAATCTGTCTATTGCTAATTGTTCACTTAAGTCAACAACTTCACAACCTCCATAGTAGCGGTGTCCAGGATAACCTTCTGCGTACTTGTTTGTTAAACATGACCCCATCGCTTGCATAACTTGTTCACTAACAAAGTTTTCTGATGCGATAAGCTCTACACCTTTTAATTGTCTTTGACGTTCTTTTTCGATAATTTCAAAAATAGCAGTGTCTCTTACCATAATCTATAGTTTGAATAGTTGAATTTTCTTTTTTTTTGCAAAGTTAATATTATCTCTGAAATAATCCATTAACCAGTTTAAATTTATTGCAACTATTTTTATAAATTCATATATTTGCATTTGCTTTTCAAGAAGCCTAAATTAAGTTGGTTTTCTTGTTTAATGATGATAAAAATTATTTTTTTTTCTTATGGATATTCTCCTTTTAATTTTGAATGATATAGTGTCTTCTGTAGTGATAGTTTTTTTATATTTTTTTATTTATGGGGGATTTTTTTATTGGGGATATAAAGCAGACAAAGAACTTATTATAAATAAAGCAAAAGTTTCAGTCGGTCTGTTTACTATCATTCTTAAGTATAATTGTGATTATAATCCTAAGGTAAAAGCTCTTATACATAATTACGTTAAAAGTGTTTGTGGTGATAATTATAAATATATTAGTAATGTTGTTGATGAAGAAGTAATGCTTTTATTGAAAAAGCGTAATTTAAATATTCATAAGAGAAGTTTTGATGCTCGTGAATTTCTTGAATACAAAGATCGGGTAGCTTTGGTTAAACTCCTTTTTGACATTGCAATTCAGAATGAGGGAATTTATCCTGCCGAATTGGAGGTGTTAAAGATTATAATGGAACGAACGATAAAGCAGTCTGACTATGACCGATTTTTGGACGAGTATAAAAAATATTTCGTTGAGTATAAAAGTAGTTCCACATTATCTTCAACCCCTTCACAACGTCTTATAGATGCATACGCTGTTTTAGGTTTAAAACCGAATACTTCTTATGAAGAGATTAAGCGAACTTACAGATATTTGATGTTTAAGAATCACCCGGATCGCTTTGAAAAAGGAGATAAAGGGCAATTAGAAGAAGCTGTGGCTAAGGCTAAAGAGATAAATATTGCCTATAACATTATAAAAGATTCTTTAAACCTTTGATTTTGTTTAATTTTTTTTATTATCTTTCACCTCAAACGGACCCAACATTTGGTTATAGGTATTGTTTAATAGAAAAATTATTGTATTTATGGAAAATCAATATCTGAATTTTTGGGGCTATCTTTCCCAGTGGAAATGGTTGCTCGTTTGGGGTATTATCTCACTTTTAGCGGGAATATATTTTGTGTTTCAACCTTCTCAAGCCTATTTATTTATAGCCTCGTTATTTGGTATTTCTCTTCTTGTGGGTGGAATTTTTCAAATGATGACTGCTACCAATGATAGAGATGTTAAAGGTTGGAGATTATTGTTTATTGCCGGATTGTTGGATATTATTTTAGGAGCCTATTTAGTTCTTAATGTTAATATATCAGAGTTGTTTTTGACAATTTTATTCGCAATTATATTGTTTTATCGTGGTATAATTTATATCAGAGCCTCAATGAAAATGAAAAACAATCATCGTCAATGGGGACTTTTCCTTTTCAATGGGATATTGTTATTAATTATTTCAATTTTTCTTTTGGCGTTTCCGCTGTTTTCTATGTTGGGCATTGTGATGGTTTCCTCTATTTTAATGATATATTGGGGATTTACTTGGATATGGATAGCATTTGAAATTAAGCCACAAAAAAAGATTGATGATTGATGAGGTATTGTATCTAATTATCTCATGTTAATTTCTGCTAATCTACTTCCAACTATAAATTTTAAATCCTTTGTTGAAATTTAGGTAGATTCCTGCTGAGTAATCTATCCCTTTTTCTTCTATGTCATAGTAGGCTTGAAATTCTACTCCAAGTTTCAAGCCTTTATATTGGTGCCCGTAATAAATTTTAGCAGTACCCATTTTTCTTGTTACATTACGATATAATGGATCAAATAGAGAGCTTGATTGGAATAAATAACTTCCTCTTCCGGATATGTATTTATCTCCTAACCAAAAGCCTAAATTAACGAGCCATTGATTTCGTTCATATTTGATCGGATTGTTTTGAATGGTAAACATGGGATAAACGCCCCATCCTTGAGGGTAGGCTGTGTGTATATGTTCTTTGTTTGATTGATTTTTAAACAGAAAAAAAGGAACTTCTCCGGTAAAATGTATTTTCTCATTTCCGGTGAATTTACCCTTCAAGCCAACCGTTACGTTTATCAATGTTTCTATACATGTATCTTTGAGTGAAGTATATTGTCCGCCTCTGTGATTAGCCATGAGGTCGAGAGGAATAGAAAGTTCAATATTATTTAAGGGTAATTTTAGATTATTTTTCCATCCGAAAGTAAATTTCTCTTGAAAATCATCATTGGGTACGATGAATTGTTCCCAATTACACCAAATATCAGCCTTCCAATAACGCGTATTTGTAAGAATTTGCAACCCCATTTCCTGATTTGAATAGAAGTACCTATCAAAATCGTACATAGGTTCATATATTTCGTGAGATAAATTGCCGTATAAAGTTCCCCCCACAATGTGAAGCCATTTTACAGGTTTGTATTCTAATCTAACGATGGGTAAAACTCTTCGTATTCCTTTTTTGTCTCCAGCAATTCCAACAAGATGTACACCCATTTCAACGCGAGTTTTATCATTGAATTTATAGGCAAAAGAGGGGTTGAGATGAAACCCTAATGCGGTGTATCCTTTGGTCATTGGAAGAAAATATTCAGCATCTCTGACAAATACGTCAGTTGAAGGATAAAAATACAACCCCTTTTCCTCTTCTATTTGTAATTGAGATTCTTTTTGCAGAAAGAAAGGAGAACGATTATCACTTTTATTGATTAGTTCTTGTTGGTATAGATTTGTTAATGAGTCAATATCATTTCCATTTGAGTAAATTGCCCAACATGAGCATAAAAAGAGTAGGGAGAATAGTATCCTTTTCATTGTATTGTCAGTTTAGAAACAGTGTATCATAATTTACAATTACCCATTCCTGAAGAGAAGAGCAATTGAGAATTATGATACACCACTTTTATTAGTAACCTTTTAGTATGCTCTTGCAAACAGAACACGACAAGCAGAAGGTTTTCCTGTAACCATACACTTGCCCGGTTCTTTGTCGTCATCTAAGTAAGTATCAAAAGGAATGCAGCGGATAGTAGCTTTTGTATCTTCTTTAATTTTAGCCTCTGTTTCAGCAGTTCCATCCCAGTGAGCCAAAATAAATCCTCCTTTTTCAATCTCTTTTTTAAATTCTTCGTAATTATCTACTTTTTTAATTTGAGTTTTACGATAATCAAGAGCCTTTTGGTAAATATTCTTTTGAATTTGAATCAACAAATCTTTTACATAATTTTCGATTCCCTCCATTGCCACATTTTCTTTTTCCAATGTGTCGCGGCGAGCAACTTCTATGGTTCCATTCTCAAAATCTCTAGGTCCGATAGTTAAACGAACAGGAACACCTTTTAATTCATATTCAGCAAATTTCCAGCCTGGAGTTTTAGTTTCTGCATAATCATATTTTACAGAAATTCCCAATGCCCTAAGTTTTGCAATAATATCATCAATTTTTTCATTCATTTCAGGAGTCAATTTTTTCTGAGCAATAGGAATTATGACAACCTGTATTGGAGCTAAGTTTGGAGGTAACACCAAGCCATTATCATCAGAATGCGACATGATAAGAGCACCCATTAGTCGGGTTGATACTCCCCAAGATGTTGCCCAAACATAATCTAATTTTCCTTCTCTTGTTTGGAATTGAACATCAAAAGCTTTTGCAAAGTTCTGCCCTAAGAAATGAGAAGTTCCAGACTGTAATGCTTTTCCATCTTGCATTAATGCTTCAATTGTATAAGTATTAACAGCTCCTGCAAAGCGTTCTGTTGCAGATTTTACCCCTTTTACAACAGGCATAGCCATGAAGTTTTCTGCAAAGTCAGCATAGACGTTCAACATTTTTTGAGCCTCTTCTTCTGCCTCTTCGTATGTTTCGTGAGCCGTATGCCCCTCTTGCCATAAGAATTCTGCTGTGCGCAAGAATAGGCGAGTCCGCATTTCCCATCTTACAACATTAGCCCATTGATTGCAAAGAATAGGGAGGTCTCTGTATGATTGGATCCAATTTTTGTATGTATTCCAAATGATGGTTTCAGAAGTGGGACGAACAATCAATTCCTCTTCCAATCGAGCCTCTGGATCTACCACCACACCGCTACCATCCGGATTATTTTTCAAGCGATAGTGAGTTACAACAGCACACTCTTTAGCAAACCCTTCTACGTGATCAGCCTCTTTGCTAAGGAATGATTTGGGAATAAATAGAGGAAAATAGGCATTGCAATGCCCGGTTTCTTTAAACATTCTATCCAATTCATGTTGCATCTTTTCCCAAATTGCATATCCGTAAGGTTTTATAACCATACAACCTCTTACTGCTGAATTTTCTGCAAGGTCTGCCTTTATAACCAAATCGTTATACCATTGTGAGTAGTCTTCACTGCGCGGTGTTAATTCTTTTGCCATTTCTCTATTTATTGTTGGGGATAATTATCTGCTAATCCCCATTTGTTATTACTCTTTTTCAATTGCAAAGATAATTCTTTTTGATTTTCTATAAAAATATAGTACCTCTATTCTTTAGACAACCTTAAAAATTACCAAATTTGAAGTTGCTCAAATTCTCTATTCATAGATGATTAAAAAACAATTTTACGATTGTATGTTTTCTTTCTCAATTTTTTTTGCTTCGTCCCAGTAAGCATCCATCTCTTCTAAACTTAGTTGAGATAATTCTTTATTTTCTTCTTTACATCTCTTCTCTATGTGATTAAATCGTCTTATAAATTTTCTGTTGCAACGTTCTAATGCATTTTCAGGATTAATCTTGTAGAGGCGGGCTGCATTAATCATACTAAATAATAAATCGCCAAACTCTTCCTCCATTTTTTCCTGATTCATAGCATGAACTTCATCTTTAAATTCATTCAACTCTTCTTCAACCTTATGCCAAATATCTTCTTTCTCTTTCCAATCAAACCCTACATTTCTTGCTTTGTCTTGTATTCGATAGCATTTTATTAATGCAGGGAGTGCATCGGGAACTCCTGCTAAAACACTTTTGTTGCCATCTTTTTCTTTTTGTTTGATTTGTTCCCAACTCTTTTCAACTTCTCCCGCATTCTGGGCATTTCCTTCTCCAAAAACGTGAGGATGTCTAAAAATCAACTTGTCGCAAAGAGAGTTGCATACGTCTGCAATGTCAAAATCATTTGTTTCTGAGGCAATTTTTGAATAAAATACAATGTGAAGTAAAACATCGCCTAACTCTTTCTTTATCTCTTTTGTATCTTTTTTCATAATTGCATCACACAATTCGTATGTTTCTTCGATGGTGTTGGCTCGGAGAGAGTCAAAAGTTTGTTTTTTATCCCATGGACATTTTGCACGAAGTTCATCCATGATGTTTAGTAATCTTTTGAATGCTTCTAGTTTCTTTTCCATATTTACTTCCATGTATTTTTGTTCTTAGAAAATGTTTTTACTATTGCAACATATAGAGAAATTAAAGGTCTGATTAATTCAAATAGTAGGATCGATAAATAAAATTTACGCTCTTGCAGAATATTTGCGGTTTTGTTAATGACGATACATTGTGTCGTAAATTTTAATAAGAATATGCCTCCGGCTATCGTTGCTAATATTATATCTTTTTCTATGATAGCCCCAATTATTAATCCGATTAGGAGTATTATAAACATAAGTTTGCTTAAACTATCGATAAAGTGCAAAGTTTTCAAATATCCCTTGTATCTGCCCTGAGTCATCATTCTTCGTTCCTTGTCATACATATAATTTTTGAAACTCAATTCTCTATTAGTATGCGTTGATGAGTCCGGAGAGAATTCAATTTTTGCATTCTTCGATGTGGATATTTCTTGCACAAAAAGATCATCATCACCATATTCTAAGTCAAGGTGCGATGAAAATGCTTTATTATTTATGAATGTGGATTTTTTGTAGGATAGATTTCTGCTGGTACCTCTTAATACTTTGCCCTTTAATGCATATCCCATGTATTGCATTGTAGATAAAAGATTTTCGTATCCTATTAAGCGATATAAGAATCCATTCTTTTTTTTGAAATCGCTATACCCTAATACTATATCTGTTTCAGGGGTGTAGTTTTTCATTATGTTAGATAACCATTTTTTGCTTCCGGGCTCACAATCTGCATCAACGATTATTAAGTGTTCGTAGTGGGCCGCTTTAATTCCAACGTTCAAGCACATTTTTTTTCGGCTCATATACTTTGCGTCCATCGGTAAAAATGTGTGATATAAATTGGAATATTTTTTATCCAATCGTTCCAATAGATCGCAACTTTCATCGGTCGAACCATCATTTACTACAATTACCTCATATTGAGGGTACTCTTGTTCCAATAACAATGGAAGATTCAACTCTAAGTTTTCAGACTCATTCTTAGCGCATACAATTATAGATACAGGCGGTTTACTTGTGGTATATCCAATTAAATTTTTTTTGATTTTGCGATTGTATCTGATTATGCCATTGTAGTAGTGCAAATAGTAGAACAATTGAATCAATAGAGAAACAAATAATCCTACAATTATAAATTTTATCCAATTAGGATAGAGAAGTAATATTTCAAAATATTCTTGCATTTAAAGTTTCAATTTTTTTCTTTCTAAGAACGTTTTTCTAAGAAGGTGTTTAAAATCTATTTTTGATATTCTTTGAGCAATGGTTTTATGTGTGCTTCTATAAAACTCCTTTCGTAAAATTTTGAATTTATTTATAGCAAATTGCTATGTGAAAGAAGGGCGTAGTTTCACTAGAAGGTATAAAACTGATAAAATTCACTCAGAGAAGTCAAAGCTTTTTTATGAACTAAGATTAAGAAGTTGTTTAAATTTTATTGAAAAAAAAGTAGTAGAGTTTCTCTTTCTTGTTTTTCGGTATATTGAGATAATTTTTAACTAGTTTTTATTATTTTTTTTGATAATAGTCCGCTATACTTCTAAATGATAATAAAATAATCTTCAAAATTTCTCTCAAATAGGCTCAAAATAAATTTAAACAACTTCTAAATTTAAACTGATTTCTAAATTTCAGTAGATAAATACCCGATAGGCAATCGTCTAAGATTATAGCGAGACGCCATTATTTCTCCGTAAGCACCGGCGGAGCGTATTGCTAACAAATCTCCACGTTGAGTAGAATTTAGTTCTACATCTTTATTAAATACGTCGGATGATTCGCATATTGGTCCAACTACATCATATTTTTCGATTTCCCCTTGAGACGATATATTTTCTATACGATGATAAGCTTCATATAGAGCAGGGCGAATAAGGTCTGTCATGCCAGCATCCACAATTGCAAATTGTTTTGTACCCCCCTTTTTTACGTATGTTACTTTCGTAATTAAAGAACCACATTGAGCAACAATAGAGCGTCCTGGTTCACAATGTAAATGTTGTCCAGCCCTTAATTTCAGGTGTTTTGAAAAGAGTCTGAAGTAGGATTCAAAATCGGGGATAGGAATATGATTTGGGTGTTCATAATTGATGCCCAATCCGCCTCCAACATTTATATTTTTAAGATATATCCCCCAACTTTCTACCTCGTCTTGTAATTCATTAATTTTTGCGCATAGAGTCTCAAACGCATTTAGGTCTGTGATTTGAGAGCCTATATGAAAGTGAAGACCAATTAATTCAATATTAGTCATTGAACGAGTCATTTCTATTACAGATTTCAAGTCGTCCATGCTAAATCCAAATTTGTTTTCGTTCAATCCGGTAGTGATGTAGTGATGTGTATGAGCATCTACATTAGGATTGATTCTTAACTCAATAGAGGCAATTTTCCCCTTGGATTTTGCAAGTTCATTTAATACTTCCAATTCTGGAATTGATTCAACGTTAAAGCAAAAGATATTATGATCAAGAGCTAAGTTGATTTCTCTATCAGTTTTTCCGACACCAGCAAATACAATTTTAGAGGCTGGGAATCCTGCGTCAATGGCAGCTTGTACCTCATTTCCGCTGACACAATCAGCTCCAAATCCTCTTTCTGCAATTAATTTTAAAATTTTAGGATTTGCATTCGCCTTAACTGCATAATGAACCATGAATCCGTATTTGGATGACTCTTGTTCAACAAGATTCAATGTTTCATTTAATAATGCAACATCATAGTAGTAAAAAGGAGTTTCAATCTTTTTGAATTTATCTATTGGGAATTTACCTTTTATCATTGTGTAGTTAGTTAAAAAGTTGATTATTTAGAGCATTTAAAGCAATTTCTTTATCTCTTGTGCTGATTAAAAAAGAGATATTAAAAGGACTACCACCATACGAAATCATGTGGGTAGGAATCTCTTCTAAAGCATTAACGATACGACTTTGCATACCGATGTTTTGACAAGACAAATCACCGATGATACAAACAATAGTCATCCCTTTTTGGCAAGATACAGTTCCAAAACGTTTTAAACTATCCATAATCTCTTCAATATGTCTGTCGTTGTCAATTGTTATGGATACACCAACCTCTGAAGTAGTTACCATATCAATTGCTGTTTTATGGTTTTCAAAAATCTCGAATACTTTGCGTAAGAAACCATGAGCCATCAACATTCTTCCGGATTTGATTCTAATGGAGGTGATACCATCTTTTGATGCAACGGCTTTCATGCAATTTTGTGCAAAGTCATTAGAAATCAAAGTTCCTTCACTGCTTGGATTACCGATGCTCATCAACCGCACAGGAATATTCGCCAATTTGGCTGGCATTATGCAAGTCGGGTGAATGATACGGGTCAGGAAGTAGGAGATCTCAGCAGCCTCGTCAAAATTTAACTCTTTTACAGGTTCTGCGTTTTTGACGATGCGAGGATTGTTGTTGTAAATCCCATCGGAGTCGCTCCAGAATATAATTTCATCAACTTGAGCTGCGGCACCAATCAATGATGCAGTATAATCATTTCCGCCTATTCCCAAATAATCGATTTCGTTATATGCATTTTTGCAAATGGACCCCTCTGTAATGTATATGTCAGCTTCTCCCAATTGATCTAACTGTTTTTTGAGATTCTCTTTTATATAGTTTACGTCAGGTTCTTCGTTCTTGTCGATACGCATAAAATCTGTGGCTGCGAGTTTTTTAACGTTTATTCCCTTTTCTTTGAAGCATTCATACATCAAGTGAGTAGATAGTGTAACTCCGCAAGCAATTATTCTTTTTTCTTCGAAAATTGTAAAAATATTTTTAGAAATTTCTCTAATTGAGTTGAACATTTCTGTTATATACAATTTTACTTCGTTGCAACGGTCAGAATCTTGATACAATTTATTTGCCCAATTAATATATTGTCTTTCTAAATTGTTGGTTAGTTCTTTCGCACCATCTGCATTCTTTTTATACAAATAATCCGATATCTCTTCTAAACTCTCTGTTGTTCCATCAATAGCAGAAAATACTACGATGTTTGACTCTCCTTTATGCTGAGAAACTAAATCTGCAATCTCTAATAATCTTTGTGGAGATGTTGCAGTAGAACTTCCGAATTTTATAACTTTCATATATCTTCTCCTTTATAAGGGTAATTACCTAACTATTAATTATATCTCTATTTTAAGGGAGTTGTACATTTGATTAACCTTTTCTTTTGCCTCCTCAATATCTTTTCCCCGAGCTAATAGTACGGCCATTCTTCGATGGTCTTGAACATTCGGTTTGCCAAAAATTCTAATTTGTGTATCGGGAATAGATAATACTTTGTCTAAATTTTCGAACGAAACATTTTCGCTATTGCCTCTAACCACTACGGCTTTGGATGCAGAAGGACCATGGAAGGCTATGTTAGGAATAGGAAGTCCCAAGATTGCTCTGACATGAAGAGAAAATTCAGATAAGTCTTGAGAAATCATAGTTACCATTCCTGTGTCGTGAGGTCGAGGGGAAACTTCGCTAAAGATTACATCGTCCCCTTTTATAAACATTTCTACTCCAAAGATTCCTCTTCCACCAAGTGCATCAGTAATTTTTTTTGCGATATCATGTGCTTTTTCTAGTGCAGGTGTACTCATTGGTTGAGGTTGCCATGACTCTTGATAATCACCATCTTTTTGCCAATGACCGATTGGTTCTAAGAAACTTGTTCCGTCTTTATGTCTTACGGTTAGAAGGGTAATTTCATAGTCAAAATCTACAAACCCTTCAACAATTACTTTCCCGGCTCCTGCTCTTCCTCCTTCTTGAGCCATTGCCCATGATTTTTCTATATCATCTTTACATTTGACAACGCTCTGCCCATGACCGGATGAGCTCATTATCGGTTTTACAACACAAGGAATACCAATTTCCGTAACGGCATTAATATATTCTTCTTTGGTAGATGCAAAACGATAAGGAGAGGTTTTTAATCCCAACTCTTCTGCAGCCAACTTTCTAATACCTTCTCTATTCATAGTCAGAAATGTTGCTCGAGCAGTTGGTATGACATTGTATCCCTCTTTTTCCAATTCCACCAAAGTTGAAGTAGCTATTGCTTCAACCTCCGGAATGATATAATCCGGAGCTTCTTTTGCAATAATTTCTCGCAATTTTTCTCCATCCAACATCGAAAGTACGTAGGATTTATGTGCAACCTGCATTGCCGGTGCATTTTCATATTTATCAAGTGCAATCACTTCAATGCCCAAACGTTGTAGTTCGATTGCCACTTCTTTCCCTAACTCTCCAGAGCCACATAGTAGGGCTTTTTTTCCCTCATGTTTAAATATAGTACCAAATTTTGTCATTTTCTATTTCTTTAAGAATACGTTCAAAGGTAATCATAACTTTTGAAGTGTACTAATTTTGAAGTGTGTTTTGTAAAAAAAAACGTACTATTATCTATCGTGATGACTTCTATAAATTACGTTTTTATGTTGTTTAATTTTTTTCTTTATGCAGAATTCTTTAAATATGATTGTATATCTTGTTTGTATTGAATTAGTTACCTCTTGAGTATTCATTGTTGCAATGAGAGAATCTAAGTATAAGTGTAAAATACTTGTTATTTAGAAGTTGTTTAAATTTTATTTCGAGCATATTTGAGAGAGATTTTTTAGGTTATTTTTATTATTTTTTTTGCCGTTAATAGTGGACTATTATCAAAAAAGAATAATAAAAATAGATTAAAAACAATCTCAAAGATGCCGAAAATAAGAGAGTGAAATTCTAAAGTATTTTTTTTAATAAAATTTAAACAGCTTCTTAATTGATTATGTATTATTTTTTTTGATAGAGTTAGGTTTTATAAATTCTCACATTGTACTCAAAAAAGTATAAATTTTCTGAGGATATACTTCTTAGTTTTTTTTTGCAACCTATTATTTACTAGTAATTTATAGATATTTAGCTATTCCATTTTTTTTCAAAATCTACTATAAGTGAATTCAAAAATTTAGCAAAATGAATATATGGAACAAACTTTACATTATTCATCGGAAAGATGTACTAACAAATCACGGTAAGCATTGAATATTTTTGATTTGGATACATATCCAACATACTTTTCTTTTTCGTCTACAACCGGAAGATTCCACGCTTTAGTTTTTTCGAACTTATGCATCACAACTTCCATTGGGTCGTTAATAGAAACGTATTCAGGAGGAGATACCATAAGGCTGGATACCTTAAATCTATTGTACAATTCCGGTCGGAACATTATGTTTCTTATTTCATCCAAACTAATAAGTCCGACCATTCTTTGTTTTGAATCCAAGACAGGGAAGATGTTTCGTTTAGACTGAGCAACCAAATTTATTACATCACCAAGGAACATGTTAGGGCGAAGAGTTTGAAGGTCAGTCTCTATAACATTTTCTGTTTTCAACAGAGTTAAGATACTTTTATCTTTGTTGTGGGTTAAAAGTTCTCCTTTAATAGCCAAACGAGTAGCGTATAAGCTATGAGGTTCAAATGCTAAAATTGTAATGTAGGCAATAGTTGCAGTTACCATTAAAGCTAAGAACATACCATACCCACCTGTCAATTCGGCAATTAAGAAAGTTCCTGTTAGAGGGGCGTGCATTACACCGGCCATCACACCGGACATTCCGGCAAGGGCAAAGTTTTTTTCAGATAAGTTGTTGATTTGGAAGTAATTTACGATGTAAGCCATTAAGTATCCGGTGATACAGCCCATATACAAACTTGGTGCAAAAATACCACCCGTACCACCACTTCCGTTGGTAGCGGCAGAGGCAAACGTTTTAAAGAAAATTATCAAAAAAAGAAAGAGGGTAATTAAGCCAAAATTATCACGAAATTTGTAAAATACACTATTTTGAGTTACGGCTTGTACATCTCCATTGAGTAGCAAAGTAATTGTGTTATAGCCTTCTCCGTATAAAGGAGGGATAAAAAAGATAAGTACACTCAGTAAAATACCACCCACCAATAATTTGACAGCAGGAGATTTTATGCTACCAAAAAAAGCTTCCAATTTAGTCATTGAACGAGTGAAATAGAGGGATACAAATCCACATAGTATGCCTAATAGGATATAATAGGGGATTCTGTCCATTAACAAAGGTTCTGTCATGTTGAATGAAAACATCAGCTCTGAGCCAGAGAAGAAATTGGTAAAAACAGAAGCTGTTGCTGCTGAAATTAATAGAGGGACAATGGAGGCCATTGTCAAATCCAACATTAAAACTTCTAAAGTAAAGATGACACCGGTAATAGGCGCTTTAAAGATTCCAGCAATAGCACCGGCAGCACCGCAACCAACTAATAACATTAAATTTTTTTGTTCGAGACGAAACAATTGTCCTAAGTTTGAACCGATAGCAGAACCAGTCAATACAATTGGAGCTTCGGCTCCTACAGACCCTCCAAAGCCGATAGTGAGTGAACTCGCTATAATAGATGACCACATATTATGTTTCTTTATACGTGCTTTTTTTTGAGAGATGGCAAACATGATTTTTGTTACTCCATGGCTAATATCATCTTTGACAAAATACTTAACGTAAGTATAGGCTAAAAAGACACCAATAATTGGTGTCGCAAGGTATAAATAGTTTAAGTCTCCTTCTGCAAAATGGCTATTAACAAAGTGGTGCAATGTCTCTATTAAAAATTTCAGAACGTGGGCTGCAATAGCACATGCAATTCCGATTAAAAAACTCAAAAAAAGAATGAATTGTCTTTCTTTGATGTTCTTATCTCTCCATCTTAAAAATCGTATAAAATATTCTTCAATCATTTTTTTTCTTTGCTATTTCGAGTGCGAAATTACAACTTTTTTATTTTTTCTTCTTTTTTTTTCTAAATAATTTCTTTCAAAGATGAATTTCTGCCATACTTTTATTAACTTTACAACTTTGAAGCATATTTTGAGATATTGAAGGAGGAAGAATATTGGTTGACGATGAGGCTTCATTATAGAATGGTTTAGGATGAATAGTGTTGATGATTGATAGCAGAAAAAATAAAAAAAAATATATATGGTTAGTAAATGGAATTTTATTCCTCTTACACCTGAGCAAGAAAAGCAAAAGCAGGACCTTTCTGAAGCATTGGGAATTAGTCCGATACTATGTCAATTACTTGTTCAAAGAGGAATTACAACTTTTAGTGAAGCTAAGAGTTTTTTCCGTCCTCAATTAACCGAACTCTATGATCCATTTCTGATGAATGATATGGATAAGGCCGTGGATCGTCTGAATCAAGCAATCGGACGTAAGGAGAAGATTTTGGTTTATGGGGACTATGATGTAGATGGAATTACTGCAGTTGCTTTGGTTTATAAGTTTCTGCGTAAATTCTTTTGTTCTAAATCCCAAGTGGATTTTTACATTCCGGACCGTTATACAGAGGGGTACGGAGTTTCGTATCAAGGGATTGATTATGCCGCGAAGAATAAGTTCAATTTGGTAATTGCTTTGGATTGTGGTATTAAAGCTGTTGAAAAAGTTGAGTATGCCAATAGTTTAGGTGTTGATTTTATTATCTGTGACCATCATACTCCGGATGATACGTTGCCTAATGCAGTTGCTGTATTAGATCCTAAAAGAGTAGATTCTACTTACCCAGATTCTAATCTTTCAGGCTGTGGGGTGGGATTTAAGTTGATGCAAGCCTTTGCTCAAAATAACAATATTGAGTTTGAATCCTTAATACCTCTTTTAGACTTGCTTGCAGTTAGTATTGCATCAGATATTGTTCCGATTAACGGTGAAAATCGTATTTTAGCCTATTATGGTTTGAAACAACTTAATATGTCTCCTTGTGTAGGAATGAAAAGTATTATTGATGTTTGTGGACTCACCGATAAAGAAATTTCTGTAAGTGATATTGTCTTTAAAATCGGACCTCGATTGAATGCATCCGGACGCTTGCAATCGGCTAAGGAAGCTGTAAAGTTGTTAATTATTCCTGAAGAATCAACAGCAGACAGAATTACGCTTGAGAAAATGGCGGAAAAGATAGATCAATATAATCTTGATCGAAAAAAACTGGATAAAAATATTACGGAAGAGGCGACTGAAGAGTTAGAAAATGCAGATGATTTCAATACGCAAAGTTCTATTGTTGTTTATAACCCTAATTGGCATAAAGGTGTTGTTGGAATTGTTGCATCTCGCTTAACCGAAAGATATTATAAACCAACAATCGTTTTGACTCATTCCAATGGCTGTGCAACCGGTTCCGGACGATCTGTTCAGGGTTTTGATATTTATAAGGCTATAGAATCATGTCGTGACCTATTAGAGAATTTTGGAGGACACATGTATGCTGTAGGTTTGTCAATGAAAGAGGAAAATGTTCCTGAATTTCAGAGAAGATTTGAAAAATATGTGTCGGAAAACTTGTCTGAAGAGCAACGTTTGCCTCAGATTGATATCGATGCTTGTATAGATTTTTGTGACATAACGCCTAAATTTTTCCGTTTACTTAAACAATTTAGTCCGTATGGTCCGGAAAATATGAAACCTATTTTTGTTACTCGTCGTACATTTGATTATGGAACAAGTAAAGTGGTAGGTAAGGAGCAAGAGCATTTGAAATTGGAGCTAATCGATTCCAAGTCAGAGTGTATTATGAATGGTATTGCTTTTGGTATGTCAGAGTTTAATGATTATATCAAGAGTTTGAATCCTGTGGATATTTGTTATTCAATTGAGGAAAATACCTTTAATGGTAATACTACTATTCAGTTGGTAATTAAAGATATAAAAAAGAGTACTACCTAATTTAGGGGGATTTTCTAAGGTGATTAGAATGTATAAACAAATAGTGTGTAGATTAATTTGTTACCTCTATAAGACGTTGTTTAAAATTTATTTCGAGCATATTTGAGAGAGATTTTTTAATTTATTTTTATTATTCCTTTTATAGAAAATGGTGAACTATTATCATAATTGGAATAATGTAAATCGGTTAAAAAGAATCTCAAAGATGCCGAAAATCAGAGAGTGAAACTTTAAAGTTTTTTTTTAAATTTAAATAGCTTCTTAATATTCTATATGTTTATGCATTCTATTGGATGATTTCTATAAATTGGTTTGAGATGATTTCGTTTTTTGTTTAGATTGTGTCTGTTAGGGCAGAGTGAATCAAATGTTTTAATCGATTTATTTTAATCAAAAAAGAACGTTTTTGTTTGTTTATTATCGGATTCTTTATTGTGGAAAAGTATCAATCAATACTAAGAAAATATTGGGGCTATTCTGATTTTCGTCCTTTGCAAGAGGATATTATAGATGCTGTTTGTCAGGGTCATGATGTGTTGGGGTTGATGCCTACCGGAGGAGGAAAAAGTATAACCTTTCAAGTGCCGGCATTATATATGCCCGGTATATGTATTGTTGTAACTCCTTTAATCGCCTTGATGAAAGATCAGGTTGAGAATTTAAGAATGCGTAATATTATGGCTACAGCAATTTATTCAGGAATCACATCTAGAGAAATTGATATTATTTTGGATAATTGCATATATGGTGATTATAAGTTTTTATATGTTTCTCCTGAACGTCTTTCGACAGATTGCTTTTTGGAAAAGGTAAAAAGAATGAATGTCTCGCTGATTGTTGTTGATGAGTCTCATTGTATATCTCAATGGGGGTATGATTTCAGACCTTCGTATTTAAGAATTGCTGAACTTAGAGATTTGATACCTTCAGCTCCTGTTTTGGCCCTAACCGCCACGGCTACTCCGGATGTTGTTTTAGATATTCAGAAACAATTGAAATTTCGTAATGGGAAATTATTTCAAAAAAGTTTTCTTCGAAAAAATATTGCATATATAGTAAGAAAAACGGACGATAAGTTAGGAATGTTGATGAAGATTCTTGACAGTGTACATGGAACATCTATTATTTATGTTAGGAATAGATCAAGAACCAAAGAAATTGCAGAATTCTTGCAAACTAAAGGTTATACAGCAGATTATTTTCATGCAGGATTAACCAATGAACAGAAAGATTTACGTCAGTCTGCATGGAAAAGTGGAGAGTGCAGAGTTATTGTTGCAACCAATGCATTTGGAATGGGAATTGATAAACCTGATGTAAGAACAGTAATTCACATTGATATCCCGGATACTCTTGAGGCCTATTTTCAGGAAGCAGGTAGAGCCGGTAGAGATGAAAAGTTAGCTTATGCTACATTATTATACAATAAAACTGATATAACAAAATTAAAAAAGCGAATTTCAGATTCTTTTCCCAGTAAAGATTTTGTCGTTTCGATTTATAATAAGATATGTTATTATTATAATATTGGAGTAGGAGAGGGAGAAGATTTTGTGAAAGATTTTAGTTTGTCGCTCTTTTGTCAGCAATGCAAACTACCTATTCTTCAGACCTTTAGTGCGTTGAAAATATTGCATCAAGCTGGATATTTGGAATTGACAGATGAGATTAGCTCAACATCAAAAGTCCAATTTATTGTGACTTCTTCTCAGCTGTTTTCTCCATCGTCAGATTTAAACGGACTTCCTGGATTAACAGAGTTAGTAGATATTTTATTAAGAAGTTATACCGGTATATTCACCGATTTGATTCCTGTTGATGAAGATTATTTAGCATCTCGTTTAGATTTAACTAGAGACCAATTGTATTCTCAACTATTGTTGTTATCAAAATTACATTTAATTAAGTACATTCCGGGTAAGAAATCGCCCTATTTAATATTTTTACAACGAAGGGTGGATGAAAAATATATTGTTATATCAAAGGGTGTATATGAAGAGCGGTTAGCTCGTTTTGAGGATAAGATAAATAAAATTATAGCCTATGTTTCTGAAAATGATCACTGTAGGAGTAGGATGTTGTTACAATATTTCGGAGAAATGGAATCAGCCTATTGTGGAATTTGTGATTTTTGTAGAGCAAAGAGTTATTCAGGCATTTCTAACCATGTATTTTATAGTTATCGAGAGAAGATCCTCTCAAAATTAAAAGATTCACCCAGCTCTCTTTCTAATTTGATTTTAGAATATATTAAAGATGAAACAGTTGTCAAGGAAATAATTAGATGGATGTTAGATAATGGAGAATTGGTACTAATAGATGATACAATGCTTACCATTAATAAGAAGGTGTAATCTTTATTTGTGAGTAGACCACTATTTTCTACAGAATATATATAAAAATAAATTTTAAATCTCTCCAAATAAGCTCTAAATAGGATTTGAGCAAAATCTAAAAATCAATCCTATTATAATTTCAATTCAATACAAGTAGAATGGTATCGATATTGCTCGAAGCCATATAATAAAAAAGGGGAACGATTTTCGTTCCCCTTTTTGTTATGTAGAATAATACAATTACTCTTCATTCAAAGTAACGCGACTCATTGCAGTTACAGTCAAACCTTTGCTTGCGCTATCCATATATTGCGCAACAGAGATTTTAGACTCTTTAATGAATGCTTGGTTCAACAAAGTATTTTCTTGGAAATATTTGTTCATAGCACCATCAGCGATTCTGTCTAACAAATTCTCAGGTTTTCCAGCTTGACGAGCTTTATCCTTTGCAATCTCTTTTTCTTTTTCGATAACATCAGCAGGAACGCTATCTTTATCAATTGCGATAGGATTCATAGCAGCAACTTGCATTGCAACGTCTTTAGCAACTTGAGCATCAACACCAGCTTGGTTGAAAGCGATGATAGCAGCAAGTTTGTTTCCTGGGTGGATATAAGCGATAGTTGATTCACCTTTAATTTGAGAATAAACGCTCAATTCCATTTTTTCACCAGTGATACCTGATTTATCAGTAACTAATTGTTCGATAGTAGAATCACCAATTTTAGTTGCTTTCAAAGCCTCAAGATCTGCTGGTTTTTCTTCGATAGCTTTGTCCAAGATTTGTTTTGTCAACGCGATAAAATCTTCATTTTTAGCTACGAAGTCTGTTTCGCAATTAAGAGCGACAACAGCAGCAAAACCACCATTAGAAGCAGCTAATACACAACCTTCAGAAGCTTCACGATCACTTCTTTTTGCAGCAATTGCCTGACCTTTTTTACGGATGATTTCCATTGCTTTGTCGAAATCATTTCCAGCCTCTTCCAAAGCTTTTTTACAGTCCATCATACCTGCACCCGTCATTGTACGCAATTTGCTGATGTCAGCCATTGTTACAGCCATAGTATTTAAAATTTACTAGTTTTACAATTATAATTATTCTTCAGGAGTTTCGAATTTGCTAGCTACTTTTGCATTGATAGCGTCTCCATCAATTTTAGCTTTTTTAGCTACCTTTTTGCGCTCTCTTTTTTGTTCAGGAGCTTCTGCAGCCTCATTCTCTTCCTTTTCGACTTTTCTTTCTTCCAATCCCTCTTTGATTGCGGCACACAAGGCACTCATAATGATTTCAACAGATTTTGTTGCATCATCATTTGCAGGAATAACGAAATCAACATCATTAGGATTAGAATTTGTATCAACGATACCATATACAGGAATACCCAATCTTTTAGCCTCTTTAACTGCAATATGTTCTTTTGTTACGTCAACAACAAATACGGCAGAAGGAAGTCTTGTCATATCAGAGATACTACCTAAGTTCTTCTCCAATTTAGCTCTTTGACGAGAAATTTGCAATTTTTCTCTCTTTGATAAGTTATCGAAAGTACCATCGTTTGTTAACTTATCAATTGAGGTCATTTTTTTGATTGCCTTTCTGATTGTTGGGAAGTTAGTCAACATACCTCCAGCCCATCTTTCAGTGATATATGGCATTGAAACTTCTGATGCCTTATCAGCAACAACTTGTTTCGCTTGTTTTTTCGTTGCTACGAAAAGAATTTTTTTGCCCGATTTTGCAACTTGCTTCAATGCAGCAGCTGCTTCTTCAATTTTTACTACAGTCTTATGAAGATCTATTATATGGATACCATTACGCTCCATGAAAATATAAGGAGCCATTGCAGGATTCCATTTTCTTTTCAAGTGTCCAAAGTGACAACCTGCATCTAATAATTCATCAAAATTAGTTCTTGACATTTTCTTTTAATTTTTTTATCGTTTACATTCTTTTTTATTTAACCAATTTATCGGTAGTCTTCCGAGTCCGATAAATTTAGATACTAAACGTATTCTTCTTTTGAAATAAGAGGATATTATCCTCCACTTCAACCAAGTACTAACGTTTACTGAATTGGAATCTCTTTCTTGCTTTAGGACGCCCCGGTTTCTTACGTTCAACTTCACGTGGGTCACGAGTCATAAATCCTTCTGACTTAAGAGCTGGTTTATTGTCTGCGTCAACTTTAACCAATGCACGAGCGATTGCCAATCTCAAAGCTTCAGCTTGTCCTTTGTATCCTCCACCATCTAATGTGGCTTTGATGTCAAATTTTTCAGCTAATCCTAATTTGTTTAAAGGTTGTTTTACAACATATTGCAAAATTCCTGAAGGGAAGTATGTTGTAAGATCCTTATTGTTGATGATAATCTTTCCATCACCTTCTTTTAAGTAAACGCGTGCTACCGCAGCTTTTCTTCTACCAATGGCATTAACTACTTCCATATTTATTACTTAATTGAGTTTATATCTATTTGTTTTGGTTGTTGAGCTGCGTGATTATGCTCAGCTCCAGCATACACGTAAAGATTTCCTAAAATAGCTCTTCCAAGACGATTCTTTGGTAACATACCTTTTACTACTTTCTTGAATAATTTTTCAGGACTTTTCTTTAGTAATTCTCCGGGAGTAATTTCTCTTTGTCCTCCAGGGTAACCTGTGTAGCTCAAATAAATACGGTCTGTAGCTTTATTTCCTGTAATCTTAACTTTATCCGCATTGATAATGATTACATTGTCTCCGCAATCTACATGAGGAGTGAAGTTAGGTTTGTACTTACCTCTTAAAATTTTTGCTACGATTGATCCCATTCGTCCCAATGGTTGATCTGTCGCATCCACGACAACCCACTCTTTATTAACGGTTGCCTTGTTCGCAGAAATGGTTTTGTAACTTAAAGTATCCACTGCTTTAATTGTTTTTAATTGTTTAATAAATCTTTCTTTTGCTCTCTACTTCGGGCAAGCTTTGAGCGTTGACTATTTTTTTTGGATAATAATTTGGGCGCAAAGGTACTCTTTTTTCTTTAATTGAAGAAATTTATTTATAGTTTTTTTTGATTTTAATTACTGTCTCTATAAAAATAAAGAAAATTTATACTCATTTTAAGTTTCTTCTTATTTTATTCTATTTTTTTAGATTCGATTTATCTATAAAAAAAACGGTCTGCAATTTTGCAGACCGTTTTTTTTTATGAGTTCAATTATCAATTAATAATTGCTATTAGCTCTTTGCGTTGCAGTGTAACTGATATTTAGTGCTTGAGCTTTTCTAAGAGCTTGCTTAACATCTGTTACAATACCCATTTTAGTATCTTTATCTACTTTTAGAGATACTATCATAAATGGCTGATCATCTTCGTTCATTGCTGCACGTTTAGTTGCAATGTAAGATTCTACCATTTTAGGGTCATTAGCAAAAGCATCATCCAATTGGATACGAGATTCTGAACCGTATGATTTTTGGAATTGAGCTTTGGGTTTTCCTATGTAAACATATCTAACCAACGATTTCTTTTCCAATTTTTTTAACTCTGTTCCTTGAGGCATCTTTTGGTCAACCATCAACGTAACCTCTTTCATGGATGTTGTAGTCATGAAGAAGAACAACAACATGAAAATAATATCCGGAAGGGAAGCAGTACTTACTGCAGGTAATTTTTTACCTCCATCTTTTCTAAACTTTGCCATTATTGAGCCCCTCCTTCAGCTGCTGCTTGTTGTTGACCATAATTTTTAGGCTCTGCCTCAGATATTCTCTGTGGATACACCTTTTGGATCGCCTTTTTTCTATCATCATCCAAGTCTTCAAATGCTGCTCCGAATTTGTTTTTAGCCAAATCATTTTGCAATTCATTATAGGCTGCAACCAATTCATTTTGCACATTTATATATGCTTGATATGATGTTCCGCGGTCGTTCTGTAAAGAAATTACGTGATCCTTTGTAATGGCGATATCACCGAAGAAAGGAATGTTTTCAACCTTCTTTGCAGGTAATGTTTCGCTATTATTAGGGTTGGCAATAAATTCTTTTGCTTTTTCTTTTAAGTCTCTAACATCCATCAACTCGTTATTGACCATTAATTGGTCGTTGCTGTTGATAAGAATCATCATCATGTTACGCTCGTTGATTTCCACTTCTTCCTCTTTCTTTTCCTCTTCAGGAACAGGAGCTGGAAGACGTCTCATCAATCCTTTATCCGTAGCCATTGATGTTGTAACAAGAAAAAAGATGAGCAACAAGAACGAAATATCCGCCATTGAACTTGCGTTAATTTCCTGTATTTCTCTCTTTTTTGCCATGGCTTATTAATTAAAACGTTTTAGAAGAAATCCAAATAATGTAACAATTGTAGCTATTGTAGCTAAAATTGCAGATGTAACCATGCACATGTTTGTTATTCTATATACCCAAGGCTCTTGAGATCCTTCGTATCCAACAATGCTCATAGGAGTAGTATCTGCTCCAAAATAAGTAATACACAACATTAAAACTAAAAAGATCATTGCTACTGTTGGAACGATTACAGATTTTGGATCTTTCTTTATTTTTATAATAAATGAGAGCCCTGCAAGTCCCAAAGTTGCTATCCCTGTTACGATAATAAGGACATATATCCAATTTATCATAGAGTCAGTGTGTGTGGGAGCATCGAAACTGCCACTTGTGCATTCTACTGATTCTGTACCTCCTGCGTAGAATAATCCGCATAAAATCAGCGTAATAACCATTAGAACGGCTAACGCGATTGAAGGTATTTTTTCACTTATATTTTGCATATTAATATTTTTAAATCAAATTATTTTGTAGCATCATATTTAACAATTAAATCCAAAAGGCTGATTGAAGAATCTTCCATTTCAGTTGTTAAAGCTTCAATTCTTGTCAAGATGAAGTTTAGGAATACTTGAAGAATCATACCTACGATCAAACCGAACACTGTTGTCAACAAAGCCACTTTAATACCTCCTGCAACGACTGTAGCCGAAATATCACCTACTTGTTGGATTTTATCGAACGCTTGAATCATACCGATAACTGTACCCATGAATCCCAACATTGGAGCCAATGCAATACACAATGAAATCCATGTTACATTCTTTTCCAATGCACCCATTTGTACACCTCCGTATGATACAACTGTCTTTTCTACAACATCTGCACCTTCGTCAATTCTCATTAGACCTTGATACATGATTGATGCAATCGGACCACGAGTGTTTCTGCAAATTTCTTTTGCTTTTTCTGGGTCTCTCTCGTCCAAAGCAGCTTCTACTTTTTCTAACAACTTTTTAGTGTTAGTCGCAGCCAATGATAAGTAGATAATTCTTTCGATACACAATGCAAGACCAATAATCAAACATAGAGCAACGAATGACATGAAGAATGCATCACCTTCAATGAATTTGATTTTTAATGCTTTGAACATACTAACCTCTTCTTCTACTGCTGGTTGTTCTTGAGCAGGTGCTGCTGGTGCTGCTACAGGAGCCGCTGCTGGTGCTGCTGCCGGTGCAACCTCTTCTGCAGCCGGTGCTTCTTCAGCTGCTTCTTCTACTACTTGTTCTGATTCTTCTTGGAAGAATTCATCGTCTTGTGCTAAAATGTTAGAAGTAAGACCAAATGTCATAGCTCCTAAAATCGCTAATGTTGCAAAAATTTTTTTCATTTTCTTTTTTGATTAATTATTACTTTACATTATTATTATATTCTTTTGCGGAGAATGCGGGATTCGAACCCGCGATACGCTTTAGGCGTATACACGCTTTCCAGGCGTGCCTCTTCAACCACTCGAGCATCTCTCCAGGAGGCAAGTACCCAATGGGCACTAAAAACGAGTGCAAGATACAAAAAGTAAGCCAATCAACAAAGGAAATTCTTAAAAAAGATTTACAGAGTCGTCGAAAAACAACGTTTTAACATTTTGATTCGTTTGTTTTTCTACCTCGTGCAATGAAATTTGATACACTTCTGCCAATTTTTGAGCCACATAAACCACGTAAGCAGGTTCATTTCGTTTTCCCCTAAAAGGAACAGGAGGCAAGTAAGGAGCATCGGTCTCTAATAAGATACGAGACAACGGAATTTGAGGAATATCGTTGATAAATTTGGCATTTTTGTACGTAGAAGGACCGCCAATGCCATAATAAAAATCGCCCAATCGGGCTATTTGTTGAGCCATTTCTGGTGTGCCTGTAAAGCAATGAAACACACCATGCACATGAGCAGGATTGAACTTTTTAAGACTATCCACTACCTCGTTAAAAGCCTCGCGACAGTGAATACAAATGGGTTTTTGCAGCTGTATTGCTACATCAATTTGGTGTTCAAATACTTTCTTTTGCTCTG
>JAGBVI010000056.1 GCA_017630395.1 Paludibacteraceae bacterium | reverse complement strand
GGCATCTTTGAGATTCTTTTTAACCTATTTTTATTCTCCTTTTTTGATAATAGTCCACTATTTTCTGCAAAAGAAGACTAAAAATAGATTTAAAAATCTCTCTCAAATATGCTCGAAATAAAATTTAAACAACTTCTAAGATTTCGACACACTTTTTACAACAATTTATAACATAGTAATAGAGGTAATTATAATACTACCTAAATTTTATTCTTCTAACTTTTCTTCAGTTTCACCTCTTCCTAAAAGAGCATTGATGCCACCTAAATCAAATCCGAGAGAGAAACGCAAAGTTCTATCCAAAGGATTTGTTTGTGCAATTGAAACTAAATAAGCTGCATTTAATTCGAATATACTCAAGTGGAAACCGGCACCAAAAGAGAAATATTTTCTATTTCCTTTGTACTCATTTTCATTAAAATAACCGGCACGCACCATAAATTTTCTGTCGTATGAATATTGAAAACCAACAGAGAAATTAAACTCTCTCATCTCCTCTTTAAATCCACCGGGAGCGTCACCAAACGAAGTAAAAATACCACCGATAGAACTCATATCTTCATATTTTCTAACGGCCTCTTGATAAGCCTCCTCAGATTCATAATCGTCTCTATCACCATAAGGAGTTGGCACCAACAATTTATTTAAATCAACAGCTAACTGTAAACGATTATATTGATCAAACGCATACTCAAAAGAACCTCCCAAACGCAAATTAGTAGGCAAAAACTGTTGAGTAACATCATTGTCATAAGAAACTTTGTTACCAATATTGGTCAATGCAATACCAAAACCTGCATAGCTTTCATTTTCTCTAATAACAATCGGACGTCTATAAGCAAATGAGATATCAGCACCCAACGCAACAGCAGAAGAGTACTCATCCTCGTCACTCATGCCATTAAATAGGTCAGAATAGATAAATCTCAAAGCAACACCGGCAGACCAATATTCAGACAACAACATAGAGAAACTACCGTCAAAAGCCAACTCGTAAGGCTGAGCTACACCCAAATCAGGGATATTACCTTGAGCATCAGGAGTACCGGTTAAATTAATCTTACCCATTGAAAAATAGCGGAAAGAGGCTCCGACAGCAGTTTTAGCGGTAGGTTTAAAATAACCCGCCAAATAAACCAAATCAATATCACTGACAATCTTTCTTAACCATGGGGTATAAGAGATAGACAGACCACCGCGACTTTGTGCCAACGCATATTTAGAAGGATTCCAATACTGAGATGCTAAATCCGGAGCAGTTGCTGCACCAACATCACCCATACCACCACCAACAGCATCAGGAGCAATTGATAAGGCCGGAACAGCCGTTTGTAACGGATTATAAGAAGCTCCACTTCCATCAGAAACATCCAATCCATACGCAGTTGAACCTGCAAATAAAATGGCTAATGCCACTACTAACCTATTCTTTTTCATTTATTTAAATTTTTCTTTTCTAATTGATATAGCCTATTCGGGCGCAAATTTACTTAATTTTTACTTAATAAAACTTAGTTTTGCTTTTTTTATTGTGATAATATGACAATTTTTTTTGTTTCTTCTGCAAAATTTTCTCCATCCGCACTTAACAATACTTTGCATAAATAAGTTCCATTCTGCATTTTCATGCCGGTATTATCTTTTAAATCCCAAGAGAAAACAAATGTCCCATCGCCCTTCTGCTCCATGGTTTCACTTTCGTATTGTAATCTTCCGGACAAATCAAACACCATCAACTTATACTCCAACAAGTTTTTAGGATAATCGTGCTTTACACTGAAGAAAACCTCATCAATCGCAGGATTTGGATAAGCAACCAAATTTTCCAACTCAACTTCCACACCATTCTCAACTTCAAATTCTATCGTCTCAACCGAAGAGTTATTCAGCATATCCCAAACCTTCACAGATAAAGTATAACGACCATCAGGCAAATCATTCAACTGATACTCAACAAGACCGGAGGTGTAACTATTCATCGAATAGGTAAAATACTGATTAAGTATTATCGGTTCTTTCGCACCTTGTAAAGTCAGTGTAATATCATGACCAATTCCGGCTCCGGAGGCATTTATTCCACTTTCATCACTCACGTAGGCATATAAAACAGGAGACGAATTAACGACATCACGAGAGACAAATGAAGTAGAATTTAAGAATAAGGAAACCTGAGGACCCTTTTCATCTTCTAAATTCATATCAGCACTTCCACCAACAACAAATTGTTCATAAGCTCCATTCGCCTCATAATCGTTAACCTCATCATATCCATAATAAGCCAACCGACCTAAACCATAGTTATAGTTTATATCTTTAGGCACCATAAATATGAAAGAAAACCTTCCATTTTCAACTTCCGTCATTCCAGAATATAGAATATTTGTTCTATCCAAATAGCCAAAACGATTAGCCAAAATATCGGCTTCCGTTGAATAGATGTTAGCTTTGGTATAAAGTTTCATCTTTTTGTCATACAACGAAATATTCAATTTTCCTGTAAAATCAGATAAAAACAGACTATCTTTTTCTATATGTCCATACACTTTCATTACAGACAATGCAGACAAGGTATCATATAAGCCACCCTCCAAGAGAGTTATTGAATCAGTTACCACATTACACTCCGGATATGCCAATCGTAACATCGGGTCTCCTAAAAGAGCAAAACTCATCTTATTAGAATCGTTCATGATATGATTTTTAGACAATCTACAAATATCTCCCAAGCGCATCTGCGTGCCATCTTCGTTGCGCGTGAAAAGATTTTCAAATACTGCTTGATTGACTTTATCATTCTTATCATCAAAAACAACCCTTGCCGGACTGAATATAGCAATAGCCCCTCCATTAGGATTCAAAACCAAATCCTCGCCTCCGGAACGAACCAAAGCATCATATTGCGTAAACTGACAACTGGCGGTAATCCAAAAGCCTAACTTATCATTATACATAGACGCAGCTTGATTTTGAGTTAGTACATGCTCCGCAGTCCAACCGATTTTACTACTATGTCCTATGTAATTCATAACCGTAACTCCACTCTCAATTTCATCTTTGATTATCTTTTCAACATCCGGATAACGATTACCATTCGATCCGGTAACTCTAGTATATGCATCCAAATAAATTCGTTTTACCTCCATCGAATTATTTCTCTGTTCCACTTTGGATGCTAAATTTTCCGAGTAGGTATAAAATTTATTGTAGGCAGAAGAAGCTTCGTTGTCATCCGCAATCAAACATACTTTGTTGCGCCATTTCCCATACTTACCACCTTTCAAATAAGTTTCAATTTTATCTACCATTACTTTGGCCTCTTCCAAAGAGGTAACCGGTAGTCGTCCTACTCCAATATCAATATTTCCATTACAAACTTTCCCGGATTGAAATGCTGTAGGTGAAAGCATTCCGTAATAATCGTCAGATGTAAATGTTGCCGATTCGTCATAAGAACTTCCACCTTGATAAGTTAAAATAAAATTATTTATCGTTGTTGACGCAGACCGCAATATCGCTCGGTTATCAAAACTACCATCTCCCATCAACAATAAATAGGTATCACTCTTCCCATTCCTCTCATACATCTGCCTCATAAACAAACGAATAGCAGTTGCATCAGGTGTCCCGGACGAATATTCATTATAAATTTGTTCGGGAGTTACCACAATAGCATTTATTCCATCGTGCATTTCATGAATTTCCGCCAAACGTTTTGCCTCCGAAATAAAATCCGGATGCGACAAAATAACCAATTCATATCCAGACAAAGAGTGCAAATTTTGATTTTTTACATCCCCTACCAACTCGGCAGAAATACAATCCATATCATTTACATCCACTGCAACAAACTCTTCCAACGTTTTAGAGGAACGATAAAAAATTAGCTTCCCATCTTCATATACAGCAGGTACTTTTGTCATTTTTGCAGGATCGGTTATATTCCAAATCTCAACTGAAGGTGTCACATTTTCCACAATATATTTATTAACAACGGACGAATCCATTGCTTCCAACGACCGAAAATAGAGCGTTTCCCCTTGATATTTTAATAAACAAGGAACATTTAAGACTAGTCTCTCCACCGTTGCATTATCTGTAGATGATTTACCTTGAAATTTGAGCGAAACATTAATTTTCTCATTTCTCGGATTCCATGCAAATTCTGTAGTACCCGTTCTTGCAAAACAATGTCCTGATGACAAAACAATCTGAATAGAATTACTCAACAGATCATTTCCTGTTTTTATTGTAGCATCAATCGTAGAGCCTAATGGAGCATCTGCAGCAACAGAAACAAAAGCCTTAGCCAAATTTAAAGAATCAGGTTCATCAAAAAATTCTGTCCAATTAAAAGAAGAGCCATCATAAAACCGGTCTCCATACCAAACCCGACCAGACTGAACATAATTGATCTCCTCAATCTTATGCGCTTTGTATGCTGTATATTGCCTAATTGGAACTATTACCTTACTTCCAATATTTATCACACTCTCCTCTTCAAGTCGTTTCTTCTCTCCGTTGCCCTCCAACAAAAAATAGTAGCCATAATTAGAGTAATGATTAACCGTAAAATCAAACCTAATACCTTTTTTTGTATGAATCATCTCCCATCTACGAGGACCTTGCGCATAAAAAACAATAGAAGAGGCATCTTGGTAAGATACCACCTCTGATAAATCATCATTATATGACCCGGAAAAATCCTCAGACAAAATAGCTCCTCCATACCCAAACACCTGAACATTGGACGGAGTGGAAAAACCCATCTGACGAAGTTGTGAAAAAGAGAGGCGACATAATCCATTATCAGCCACCCGAATTTTTACCCATTTTCCTGTGGACAGAACTGAATTTTCCCCAAAAGTATGACCATGTATATAAATGGAAGGATAAAATAGTAACAAAAAAATCCAACTAAGAATCCTCCACTGAATATTATTTTTAATCATAAATTTCGATAAATTAAAATTTCGAACAAATTTATAATAAGTTAGGATAAAAAAAAATACCCAATAAATTATCTGATATCAAAATCTAACATCTTTTCCTCTCCTATATAACCTTCTATATGGTCTCCGACAGAAATTTTACCGACACCATGTGGTGTTCCTGTAAAAATCAAGTCACCCGTCTTCAGAGTAAAATAACGACTGACAAAAGAGATTATTTCATCTATACTCCAAATCATATCAGATGTATTCCCTTGCTGAACATTATTACCATTCAAAGATAAAGAAAAGGATAGATCCGACAAATTATGATTTTGAGTAGGAATAAATTTTGAAATAGGAGCTGAATTATCAAAACCTTTGCATATTTCCCATGGAGAACCAGACGCTTTAAGCTGATTTTGTAAATCTCTTGCAGTAAAATCAACACCCAAGGCAATAGAATCATAATAACGATGAGCAAACTTAGACGCAATATTTTTTCCCATTTTAGAAATTCTAACCACTATTTCAGCTTCATACTCAATTTGAGAGGAGAAATCAGGCAAATAAAATGGAGAATTATCTTTTAATAAAGCGGTTTCAGGTTTCATAAAAATAACCGGATGAGGAGGTAAATTCTCTCTATTTAACTCCTTATTATGTTCCATATAATTCCAACCAATTGCAATAATTTTCATAACGTTCTATTTTTAATTTTTTCTACTTTTCAATATAAAACCTCAAACAAATAACAACAAAAATGCTCTTCAAAATCATGTTGCACCGATTGATAAAACCAGTATTAATAATAGATTCTTAATTTGAAGATTTATACAAATAAATCTTCACTACAATTCCATAGATTTGCAGCATTCTTAGTAGTTACGTCTGCCACCTCATCAAGAGAAATTCCTTTGATTTCAGCAATTTTTTCTGCAATAATCTTAATGTAAGCAGACTCGTTACGCTTTCCTCTAAAAGGAACCGGAGTTAAATAAGGAGCATCAGTTTCCAAAACGATTCTGTCTAAAGGAATTTGTTCAACCACCTGTGCCACACCCGCATTTTTAAAAGTAACTACACCATTAATTCCGAAATAAAAATCGCCCAACAAAGATAATTCATTAGCAGTCTCTTTAGAACCTGAAAAACTATGGAAAACGCCCTTCAATTTTGATTTTTGAAATTTTTTCAGAGAGTGAATAATCTCAGGGGTAGCCTTGCGCGAATGAATTGAAAGTGGCAATCCTTTTTCCACAGCCCATCCAACTTGAGTTTCAAAAGCATCAATCTGCTCAGTAACAAACGATTTATCCCAATAAAAATCCAAACCAATCTCCCCTATACCACAAAAATCACACTTATCAAAATTGCGATACAATTGTTCCAAAACTGATTTATAATCAGCATTAACACTTGTAGGATGCAACCCCATCATTATCGAGAAATACGAAGGAAAAGCATTTTTTAATGCCAACATTCTATCAACACTTTCCAAATCGATATTAGGAAGAAATGCATGTAACACAGATTGCTCTCTCATACGAGCAACAACAGCTGCAATATCTTCATCAAATTCCTTCTCATAAATATGAGAATGAGTATCCACTAAAATCATAATAACAACAAAAAAAATTTGTAGGCACAAAAATATTTATTTTCTTTGTAAAATAAAATTATGAGAAAATGGATCCGATAAAAATTATTGAAAAATATTACTCTCCCAGCTCTGAAACTTACAAAATTTTGGTTTCCCACTCATACGATGTAACAGACAAGGCACTAAAAATCGCACAACAACATCCGGAACTCAATGCCGACATGCAATTCATACAGGAAGCAGCGATGTTACATGACATAGGTATATTTATGACATACGCACCGGATTTATATTGTGACGGAGACCTTCCCTACATTTGTCACGGTTATCTTGGGAGTGAATTATTACAAAAAGAGGGATATCCCAAACACGCGATGGTTTGCGAAAGACATACCGGGACAGGACTTTCATTGGAACATATTATAAAAGAAGATTTACCCATACCCCATAGAGAGATGCTACCTATCAGTTTAGAGGAAGAAATCATCTGCTTTGCGGACAAATTTTTCTCAAAAACGCACTTAGGAGAAGAGCGAAACATAAAGAAGGCACGTAATAAGCTTCAAAAATATGGAGAAGAGACGGTCGAACGTTTCGATAATTGGTGTAAAAGATTTTTGTAAAATTGAAATTACGTTAATAAAAATCGAACAATTCTAAGAAACAATAAAGAGTAATAGAGCATATCATAAAGAGTATATTATCAAAAAAAACATAAAAAAGGGGAATTAAAGGAAGATTAAATAAATTTAAATAAAAATCTAAATAATTAATAAT
>JAGBVI010000055.1 GCA_017630395.1 Paludibacteraceae bacterium | reverse complement strand
GTATCTTTGCAGATTAAACTAGAAAAATAGAATAATTATGGTACCTACTTTTGAAAAATTCTTGTATCCATTCCTTCTTTTGTTGAAGAATGGCGAAAAAACCACCTCTCAAATGGTAGATGAGGTTGCAGAATATTTAGGATTAACAGAGGAAGATAAGTTGTTGCGTACCAAAAGTGGGACATCTACACAACTTCGTGATCGTGTAGGATGGGCTCGTCAGTATTTTCGTAGAGCATTGTTTATTGAAATCCCCAAAACAGGCGTATATCGCATAACACAACGTGGTTTAGATTATCTTAATTCACATGATAATTTATTAATAGAGGACTTACTTATTTATCCTGAGTTTGCAGAATACTATGGAGTTCCTACAAAGAAGTTAAAATGTGAGCAGAATACTCAAAGCCCTATTCATGAATTAACTCCTACCGAACAATTAGAGCAAGCATATGAAAATATATCCAACGATTTGGCTGCTGATCTGTTAAACAAAATTTTAGAAAAAAAAGATCCTATATTCTTTGAGCATTTAGTAGTAGATTTGATGCTTAAGATGGGATATGGAAGTAATAATCCCGAATCTGCG
Organism: Paludibacteraceae bacterium; assembly: GCA_017630395.1. Lineage (GTDB taxonomy): Bacteria > Bacteroidota > Bacteroidia > Bacteroidales > Paludibacteraceae > UBA1181. The sequence continues at coordinate 3,528 of JAGBVI010000055.1, read as the reverse complement.
CAGGTGACAAAACACTCAGGTGATGAAGGTATCGATGGTATTATTTATGAAGATAAATTAGGTCTCGATAAAATATATCTGCAAGCTAAACAATGGACAAGTGTAGTTGTCGGTCGTCCTGAACTTCACAAATTTGTAGGTGCATTGGCTGGAAAAAGCGCAAATAAAGGGGTGTTTATTACTACATCGTTTTTCTCCAAAGAAGCTCGAGAATATGTAAAAGGACTTACACAAAAGGTTGTTTTAATTGATGGAAAAGAACTAGCCAATTATATGATAGAGTTTAATGTGGGTGTTACTCCTAAAAAAGTATACGAAGTTAAAAGAATAGATATAGATTATTTTGAGGAATAAATAAATGTCAAAATATATCTCCTGCAATTAATCGGAAAATCTTGCATATCTACAAAAATTATCGTTCTCTGTAAAGAGTTTTAAATAAAATTTGATAAACATTTATCTCCATGTTAAAGCCAATTCAAGATATTCTTAATAAGCAGTTGCTACGACATAAGCCAACCAACGAGCAATTCACCACCTTTTTAGATGCGCTGCACAATCTACTGCAGAGCATCCTACCTAATGAGTCGGAAGAACATAACAAGAACTACATTCTACAATTTCTACGAGATGCGTTCTATGCTCAAAATCTTGTTAACACTGCAGGTTCTATTGACGGCGCAATATATCAGACAAAAGATGGTAGTAGTCCAATTGAAGTTATCTTGGAAGCAAAGTCGCCAAATAACCAATCCGAATTTCCATCTTTACAAAATCTCAATTGTAAAGCAATGCAGGAACTTGTATTGTACTTTATGCGGGAACGCTTTCGCAATAAAAATATCACACTTAAACATCTTATTATGACCAATGGTTACGAATGGTTCATTATAGATGCTACAGAGTTTGAAAAACACTTTGCTGATGATAAGAAATTTGTAAAACTTTACAACGATTGGGATAATAACAAAATCTTATTTACCAGCACAAAGGACTTTTATACGGAAATCGCCAAACCTAAAATTGATCAAGTAAAACAAAATATCATATTTGCTTACATTGATATCCGATTACTAAAAAAGGATACGGATAAACTCAAGTTCTATCGTCTTTTACAACCAGCACATTTACTAAAACAGATTCAGTATGCAGATTCCAACAAACTGAATACTGCTTTTTACAATGAATTACTGCATATTATAGGACTTGAAGAGCGTAAAGTAGATGGTAAAAATATTATTGAACGCAAACCTGTTGCACATAGAAATCCTTTTTCTTTATTGGAAAGCACAATGTATCAACTTGAAGACTATAACACCATTTCTAATGATAGTCAACGATTTGATATAGCACTCAATTTGGTAATAACATGGATTAATCGTATTCTATTCTTGAAGTTATTGGAGAGCCAATTGATTAGTTATCATGGCAATAAGAATGCAGATAATTATCGATTCCTTACACCACAGTTTATTAAAGATTACGATGAACTTAACGAGCTATTTTTCAAAGTGCTTGCCATTCCTACGATGAGTAGAAATGCACAGGTTAAAGAGAAATTCCAGTATATTCCATATCTAAATAGTTCACTCTTTGAGCAAACAGAGAATGAAAGTAAATATATTAGAATAACTGGACTTAAGTTGGGAAAAATGCCATTATTTTCTCAAACAGTACTGAAAGATATCAACGGACATCATATAAAAACAGAAATGGACTCATTAGAATATCTATTCCGTTTCTTGGATGCTTATGATTTTGGCAGCGATCAATCTGATGGTATTACAAAATCCGACAACAAAACACTGATAAATGCTTCTGTTCTTGGACTTATCTTTGAAAAAATTAATGGATACAAAGATGGCTCTTTCTTTACACCTGCATTCATCACACAATATATGTGTAAAGAGTCAATTGAGCGAACGGTTATACAAAAATTCAATGATCATTTCCAATGGCATTGTAAAACACTTACCGATATTCATAATAACGATTTTGACAAGCAAGAAGCAATTGCTCTATTAAACAGTATTACATTATGTGACCCCGCTGTAGGCTCTGGACACTTCTTGGTTTCTGCACTTAATCGCCTTATTGCAATTCGATCAGAATTAGGTTTGCTGCTTGATGAGAATGGAAAACGCCTAAAAGACTATAGTATATCCATTGATAATGATGAACTTGTTGTGTTAGATGAAGATGGAGAAATGTTTCATTATAATCCCCACAATATCGAAAGCCAACGAGTACAAAAAACGCTATTTGAGTTAAAGCGTAACATCATTGAGAACAATCTTTTTGGCGTAGACCTTAACCCTAATTCTGTTAATATATGTCGTTTACGTTTATGGATAGAACTTCTTAAGCACGCATATTATAAAGATACTCATGAATTAGAGACGTTGCCCAATATTGATATAAACATAAAATGTGGCGATTCCATTAAAAACAAATATCCTATCGCCATAGGAGAATCTATCAATGATTCGTTTCTGCAAAAGCATGTAACTGCTTATAAGCAAGCAGTTATCCAATACAAGCAAACTTGTGACAAATCACAAAAACAAAATGTAAAAAATAGCATAGAACAAATAAAATTCCGCATTCAGAATCCTGACTCGCAAATGAATTTATTTGATGCTACCATCAATAATAATATACAAAAAGAACAACTTTATTCACATTCTTTAGAATGGATGTTAGAGTTCCCTGAAGTTCTTGATGACCATGGAAAATTCTGTGGTTTTGATATAATTATTGGCAATCCACCATATATACAATTACAAGCGGATGGTGGGAAGCTGGCAAAATTGTATGAGCCTAACACTAGCAAAAAGGGATCTTCTCGCAATAATTATACTACTTATGCACGAACAGGTGATATTTATTGCCTATTCTATGAGCGTGGTTGTCAGTTACTCAAACCTAATGGATTGTTGTGTTTTATTACATCTAATAAATGGATGCGAGCAGGCTATGGAGAAAAACTGCGACAATTCCTAAGCACTCAAACAACGCCAAATATTTTAATTGATTTTGCAGGAATTAAGGTTTTTGAAAATGCAACAGTAGACACGAATATCCTTTTGTTGAGTAAAGCCTTAAATGATCAACAAAAATGCAAAGCTGTTTCATGTCAAAACTATAAGATAGATGACATAAAAAATTTGAGCGATTTTGTTCAGTTGCATTTTACAAAAGTACTATATGACACTTCCGATAGTTGGGTGATTTTGTCCGATGTAGAACAATCTATTAAAAGTAAAATAGAAGCGATAGGTACTCCTCTCAAAAAATGGGATATTCAAATTAACTACGGAATAAAGACAGGTTATAACGATGCCTTTATAATAACAACTGAGAAGCGTAATGAGATTTTAGCTCATTGTTTAGACGATGCTGAACGTGAAAGAACAGCCGAATTAATACGACCGATTCTTCGCGGTAGAGATATTAAACGATATAGCTATGATTGGGCAGAATTGTGGTTAATATATATCCCTTGGCATTTCCCTTTACATAAAGACC
>JAGBVI010000054.1 GCA_017630395.1 Paludibacteraceae bacterium | reverse complement strand
AGAAGCTGTTTAAATTTTATTAAAAAAAATTAGAGTTTCACTCTCTTATTTTCGGCATCTTTGAGATTCTTTTTAACCTATTTTTATTCTCCTTTTTTGATAATAGTCCACTATTTTCTGCAAAAGAAGATTAAAAATAGATTTAAAAATCTCTCTCAAATATGCTCGAAATAAAATTTAAACAACTTCTTATTATTAGGTCATTTTGAGGTAGATAATAGAGATAAAACACACTATAATAATTGATAATAACACATGATTACCAAGTTTGCCTCTATAGTTAATTCAAAAAAATATTATCTTTGTAAAAACGTATGCTTATGAATAGAACTATAAGATTGGTAATAACGATTTATTTTGCATTCTGTGGTCTTACTTCCTGCGTAAAAATTCAAGATAAGTTTGGAACACAAAAGCAGTTTATTGTAGTGGTTGAAGATACTATTGGAGAACAATTTATATGGGCAAATAAATTTTGTGATTCATTAAATTTACCTGCTGTTTATATTGTAAATTCCAATTTATCAAGGTGTATTGAGGGAATCAAAATAGGTGAATATGATTTACTTGCAAAAAAAATTGTTATAACATCGGATTTAAGAGAGGAAGTCGCATTTACTAATAATTTAAGTGTTGATAAACAGGTACTTATTCAACGAGTTTGTGATGATACCACATGTATTTACATAGATGATTTGATTAAGATGGAAGGGAAGAGAATATATGTTACGACGGCATCACCATCCATTTTGCGATTAGAGAATATTCAGCATGAAATAGGAGCCAATTTTGAAATTATAGAAACACCATATACGCAGTGCGATATTCTTTTGGAACAATTATCCAACGGAGCAATAGATTATATTGCATGTGATTATGAAACAGCCGAAGAGAAAGTTAAGCAATATCCAAATTTGGACATTAAAACTATCATCAGTTTTTCTCAATTTAAAGCGTGGGCTGTAAACAGAGACTCAACTCAATTGTTAAATAAATTGAATGATTTTTTACAGAAAGAGATTTCAAAATGATCTCCATTGATTTGGAATGTATGATTTTGATATTTTTTTTGCTGAGAAGATTTGTTCATCTAGTATTTCTATAAATTAGTCATTACTATCTAGTGCAAAACAATTTACTCTTTTTTAATTTTTAAACAGTGAATTTATAGAACTCTTCTCAAAATTATTTTGAAAAATTTTGCAAAAAATTAAAACTATACTATTAACTTTGCAAAGTAGTAGGCGGGTTTGTCGCTGGCGAAAGTCAGAGGAAAGTCCGGGCAACGCAGGGCGCTGTGCTTCCTAACGGGAAGTTGTTCGTGAGAGCAAACGATTGTAGAAGAAAATAACCGCCCGTTTTACGGGTAAGGGTGAGAAGGCGGGGTAAGAGCCCACCATCTTGGTGGTGACATCAAGAGTTGTACAAGTTACAGGTTGCAAAATCAAATATACCGACGCAGTAGGGCGGCCCGTCCGATGTCGGGGGGTAGATTGCTTGAAACACGTGGTGACGCGTGTTCTAGATAAATGACAAACATCTGCTTTCGGGCAGATACAGAACTCGGCTTATACGCCTACTACTTTTTTTTTGTGGTTGCTCAGAAGTTGTTTAAAGTTTATTGTAAATCAAATAATATCCCTTAAAGAATTTGAAATAGGCTTTAAACAAACTCTTAAATTATGAATTTTATGAAAAAAATCATACGTTTTATTTTAGACCAAATAAAATTTATTACAATTGATATTTGGAGAACTACAATTCACGATGAACAAGGGAAGCGCGGTTATTTGATGCTATTTCTTAAAACTCTTATACTATCAATAGAACATTTTGTAAAACGAAAAATGGCAGTAAGGGCATCAGCATTGACCTACTACTCCGTGTTTGCATTGATTCCGATTATGGCTTTCGTTATAGGTATTGCAAGAGGATTTGGATTTGATCAATATATAACAGAAATGTTAGTTTCCAAATTTAATTCACAAGGAGAAACGCTAACAATTGTTCTTGGGTTTGTTGATAAATATTTGCAAAATGCAAAAGGTGGTGCATTTGTTGGAATCGGACTTGGAGTACTCTTATGGTCCATTTTAAAGGTCTTTTCTCAAGTTGAATCTGCTTTTAATGAAATTTGGGGAATTAAGAAAAATAGATCTTTTATTAGAAGATTTACAGATTATATTTCTCTTATGATATTGGTACCAATGTTGATATTTGTTACGAGTGGTATCTCTTTCTATTTTAAATATGCTATCACCTATTTTGATAACTCATTTATCATAAGTCCAACTTTGCAAATTATTTTGAAATTTATGCCATGGGTAATTACTTGGTTGACTTTCACCTTGGTTTATGTGGTTATGCCTAATACTAAAGTTAAATTTGGGAAAGCTGCAATTGCCGGAGCGTTAGCAGGTGGTGCATTTATTGCATTTAAGAATATATTCATGTATGTTCAAACTTGGATGACTTCTTATAATGCGGTGTATGGTAGTTTAGCTACAATCCCGTTTTTGCTGATGTTTTTACAAATTACGTGGATGATTATCCTTATAGGTGCAGAAATATCTTTTTCTTCGCAAAGTGTTAGAAACTTCGAATTTGAAAAAGATATCAAAAATATGAGTCATAGATATTATGATTTTGTATTACTTTCGATTACTAAAATTGTAACAAAACGTTTTGAAAATGAAGAACGTCCACTTACATTAGATGAAATGTCTATGGATTATAGAATTCCATTAAGATTAGCTACAATCATGGTTAACCGATTATGTAGAGCAGGTATTTTAGTGGAAGTGAGAACAAAAGATCTTGAGGATGCTTATCAACCTGCTCTTGACATCCATAAAATTACAGTCGCTAAATTTTTTGACATGGTGGACAAAGATGGAAAAGAGACTTTTCGGTTAGAAACCATAGATGAGTTTAGTAATGTATGGGATTATACCCTTAGTATTAGACAAACTTTAATGCAAGTGGGTAACAACAAATTAGTAAAAGATTTGTAATTATAAGGCAATGAATATATTAAATAAATTTTGCAAGAAAGCTATAAATGGTGTCATTTTGTCATCTATCATGCTTGCTTGCACAGAGACAAAACAAGAAATGGAAGAAACAATTTTTTTTAAAGAGTATCAAACACCTCACAAGACAATACCTTTTGATAAAATTCATTTAGAGGATTACTTACCATCTGTCAAAGAGGCAATCAAAAGACATGATGCAGAAATTGAGGCTATCGTTAATAATCCTAATTCTGCAAATTTTGAAAATACAATCGTGGCATTAGAGCGCTCCGGAAAATATCTATCGCGAATTCAATATGCTTTTTATAACCTTTTAAGTGCAGAAACTTCTGCAGAAATGGATAGCATTGCAAACGAAATTTCGCCTTTAGAAACGGAACATTCAAATAATATTACTTTAAACGAAAATTTATTTAAACGTATAGCTGAGGTGTATGCTCAAAGAGATTCGTTAAATTTGACAAAAGAAGAACAACAATTATTGCAAAAACAATATGATATGTTTGTCAATAATGGAGCTAACCTCTCTGCCGAAAATAAAGAGATTTATAGAGAACTATGTAAGAAGATTTCGTTGTTAGAATTGCAGTTCGCTCAGAACGTTTTAAATGCAACAAATCAATACAAACTTGTTGTTTCAGATGAAAGTCGTTTAGAAGGCCTTCCTCAAACGTTAAAAGATGTTGCTGCAGAAAAAGCTAAAGCAAAAGGGGAGAGTGGCTGGTTATTTGACTTAACCTATCCAAGTTATGTACCTTTTATGAAATATATAAAAGATCGTGACTTAAGAAAAGAACTCTATATGGCCTATAATACGAAAGCTGTTAATGGGGAATTGGACAACAAACCGGTGATTAAAGAGTTGGTTAACACCCGTCTAAAACTTGCTAATCTCTTAGGTCATAAAGAATATGCTTCTTATGTCTTATCAAGACGTATGGCAGAGGATAAAGAGCATGTTTATGACCTCTTGGATAAATTATTAAATGCATATAAAAACTGTGCCTCGAATGAGGTTTTAGAGGTTCAAAAAACAGCTAATTCGCAAGGTGCAAATTTTGACATAATGCCTTGGGATTGGTCTTTTTATGCTGATAAATTGAAAGATACTAAATATGGTATAAATGATGAGTTATTAAAGCCCTATTTTGAATTGGAAAATGTAAAGAAAGGGGTGTTTGGTTTGGCTACTAAGTTATATGGGTTGTCGTTCAAAAAGAACGAATCTATTCCTGTATATCATCCGGAAGTGGAGGCTTATGAAGTGTTTGATTCAGCGGGAAAATACATTGCTGTCTTATATACTGATTTTCATCCAAGAGAAGGAAAACGTGGTGGTGCATGGATGACAGAGTATCAAGGGCAATGTATCAGTGAATCCGGAGAGAATGTTCGCCCGCATGTTTCAATTGTGATGAATTTCACTCGTCCTACAGATTCACTTCCATCATTATTAACTTTTGATGAATTTACGACCTTCTTGCATGAATTTGGGCACTCCATTCATGGCATGGTATCTCAAACAAAGTACGAAAGTTTGTCAGGAACCAATGTATATAGAGATTTTGTGGAATTACCTTCTCAATTATTAGAAAATTGGGCATACGAGAAAGAGTTTTTGGATGGTTTTGCTGTTCATTATCAAACAGGAGAACCTATTCCGGCTGAGGTAATTGAAAAAATAAAGGCTAGTGCCAACTTCAATACAGGATACTCCACTTTGCGGCAGTTAAGTTTTGGTTACTTAGATATGGCTTGGCATACAATAACAGAACCATTTGAAGGTGATGTTTTTGAATTTGAACAATCTGCATGGAAAAAAGCGTTAATATTGCCTACAGTAGAGGGTACTTCTATGAGTTGCCAATTTAACCATATATTCTCAGGAGGATACTCTGCCGGCTACTATAGTTATAAGTGGGCTGAGGTCTTGGATGCTGATGCGTTTTCTGTATTTCAAGAAAATGGAATATTTGATAATGAAACTGCCAACCGTTTTAAAACGGAAATATTGGAGAAGGGAGGCAGCGAACATCCGATGATCTTATATAAAAGATTTAGGAGAAATGAACCTTCTATTGATGCTCTGTTAAGACGAAATGGCATACTAAAGTAAAAGTTATAGACGACTCAAAATTATCTTATGCTTTTTTAGAAATTGTTTAAATTTTATTTCGAGCATATTTGAGAGAGATTTTTATAATAGTTTTTATTGTTTTTTTGCCGTTAATAGTGGAATATAACAAAAAAAACGATAATAAAAACAGGTTAAAAAGAATCTCAAAATGCAGAAAATAAGAGAGTGAAATCCTAAAAATTTTTTCAATAAAATTTAAACAGTTTATTATTACTTATGGTAAATTTACAGAAGTTAACTTTATAAAGTGACTAAGTTAAGACAAAATGTCATATCTTTGTAATGGCAAGGAATTTGCTATTGAATAATTGAATGTAGACATAAATAATGTCGAACATTCAAATGAATCAAAATGTTAAATTTAAAACTGTAAATATGAATTTAATTTGGATTATTTTTATTGGAGTTGCAATAATTAGTTATTTTATTCAATATATGCTGAATAAGCGTTTTGATGAATATTCAAATATTCAATTAATGAATGGAATGACAGGAAAGGATGTTGCAGAAAAAATGCTTAGAGATAATGGTATCACAGATGTTAAAGTTGGCAATGTACCCGGAAAATTAACAGACCATTACAATCCAACTGATAAAACTTTGAATTTGAGTGATGCTGTATATAATAGTTGTAGCGTTGCTGCAGCTGCTGTTGCTGCTCATGAATGTGGCCATGCACTTCAACATGCAAGTGAGTATTCTTTCTTGAAACTACGTTCAATGTTGGTGCCGGCTGTAAGTTTTGCAAGCAAATGGGTGCAATGGATATTGTTAGGTGGAATTCTATTGGTTGAAATTTTCCCTCAATTGTTATTGTTTGGCATCTGCTTATTTGCCACTACAACTTTGTTCAGCATCGTTACTCTTCCGGTGGAGGTGAATGCAAGTACAAGAGCAATGTCTTGGTTGAGCAGTGCTGGAATTGTTAATAGTGCAACTTACCCTAAAGCTGCTTCTGCTTTAAAATGGGCTGCTTCCACTTACTTCGTTTCTGCCATTAGCTCTTTGGCTACATTAGTCTATTATATCATGATTTATTTAGGTAGAAGAGACTAATGTTCTGAGAAATAAAGATATAAGTCGTAAGTTTTATGTGTTGCATAAGAAACAAAAATTAATAATGTAAGTTTATTTAGAATATAATTAACACTGTGCTTAAGTTGCACAAATTAAAGATTAAGATGGGACTAACAGAAAAATTGATGAAGAAAAAAGAACGAATAGAAGAGACTATACGCAATCAAAGCGAAGATTTCAATTCTCTAATTCGTGTCTATCTTCAAGCAGCAATGGCTTCTTCACTTGGTATAGTGGATTTTAGAATGTTGCCGGATTTGAAATTATTTAAACAAAAATTAAGAATTCCTACAGAGGGACGATTGGGAGTAGCAGAGAAAAAACATATTAGAAAATTGATGTTCGCAGAATATGGAATAGAGGAGTTATTTTTCAATGAAATAGATTCATCGGTAAAACGTTGTTGTAAAAAACAGAATGACATGCCGAACTATTTCTATTTATTTCAAGGTTTTTCTCAAGACTTATTTATGGCTGTTGCAGGAGAGATGCAGATGGCTTTACGTCTGCCGGCATTCTTTAGGTCGTGGATAAAACGAATGACAAAAGATACCATTCATAATTTGCTCACAACAAACGATTTTAAAGCTGCAGATGTTCGCCAAGCTGCTATGAACGTTAGGGCGTATAAAGAAAAGTTGCATTTTTCTGAAGAATGGATGCTACAATATACATTTCCTGTATTGATGATTGCCAAAGGTGCTAAGCCGAAAAAATAAATGATACGCAAGTAGCTTAATCGGCAGTTTTTTTGTCTATTGATGAATTTGTTAACTTACTTCATTACCTTTATAAATAAGGTGTTTATGTATGGATTTATTAAAAGATATCATAGACACTTACAGTAAGTTACCAATATAAAATGTATTAAATATAGTAAAGAGAGTGAATCTAATTAGGTTTTGATTGACTCTCTTCTACCTTTTGAGGTAATAGGGATATTCTATTCTTTCTAATTGACGTGGAAATGAAAGAAAGATTGAAATTAAAGTTTAAAAGTTTGATGGACTTACCCAATTTTGATTTTTCAAAAGAGGAGGTAAGCCGTTTAGAGGAGTTAATATTTGCTTGCCTGGAAAGAGAGTCAGAAGCAGATTTTATTAACCTAGAAAAATCTATTGATGTTGCATTTATCCTATCAGAGGAGGTGAACCTTGGAAAAGTATCCATTTTAGGGTTACTACTGCACACATTGATCACCCTAAAAGTTTTTCAAAACAATGAAATTGAAGCTTCATTCGGAATGCAGGTAGAAAGCATTGTTAAGGGACTACAGAAAGCAAGCGAATTGAATAGTAAAGAGCAATCATACGAATCTGAGAACTTCAGAAAACTGCTATTAACATTGGTTGAAGATATTCGCGTTGTTATAATTTTAATCTGTAATCAACTCTACAATATGCGCCAAATATCTGTTTATGAAGAAGATATAAGAATAAAGTTGGCAAAAGAATCTTCGTTCTTATATGCTCCTTTGGCACATCGTTTAGGACTTTATAGAATTAAATCAGAACTAGAAGATCTTTCGTTAAAACAGACTAATCTTAAGATCTATAAAGAAATTGCGCATAAATTAAAAGAGACAAAAAGCAGTCGAGACCTTTATATTCAGTCATTTATTGAGCCTCTGAAAGAGAAATTGGAAAAATCCGGATTTAAATTTTCAATTAAAGGAAGAACAAAATCCATTTATTCCATTTGGAACAAAATGCGAAAACAAAATACAGCTTTTGAGAATATTTATGACCTATTTGCTATTCGCATAATTTTGGATTCTCCGGCAGAATTGGAACATTCTGAATGTTGGCAGGTTTATTCAATAATTACGGATATGTATCAACCCAATCCAAAACGACTTCGGGATTGGTTGTCTATTCCAAAGTCTAATGGATATGAGTCGCTGCATATTACAGTTATGGGTCCGGAAGGGAAATGGGTTGAGGTTCAAATTCGCACCGTTCGCATGGATGAAGTGGCAGAAAAAGGTTTTGCTGCTCATTTTAAATACAAAGGAATTAAGGGTGAAGCAGGTTTAGACTCTTGGTTGGCCAATGTTCGTGAGTTGTTGGAAAATCCTTCTGACAACGATATGGAACGTATGGATGATTTTAAATTGAATCTGTACAATAAAGAAATTTTTGTATTTACGCCTAAAGGTGATTTGCAACAAATGCCCAAAGGGGCAACATTATTGGATTTTGCTTTCTTAATTCATTCCAATATTGGTTGTCGTTGTATCGGAGGAAAGGTTAACGGAAAGAATGTATCGTTACGTTATTTACTGAACAATGGAGATCAAGTGGAGGTGTTGACTGCTGCCAATCAGACACCCAAGAAAGAGTGGTTGAATTTTGTTCAGACTACAAAGGCAAAAACTCGCATACGTCAGTTCTTAAGAGAACAAGAAGCTTCTAATATGGCTCTAGGTAAAGAGTTGCTGAAAAGAAGACTGAAAAATTGGAAATTAGAATATGACGAGGCTATAGTCTTTAAAATTGCTAAGAAGTTTGGATTTAAGAATATCCATGAATTTTATCAATGTTTAGCAGAAGATAAAATTGAAGTTTCTCGACTAAAAGATATATACATTTTAATCAGAGATAAGGATAATTTAGTACAAGAGGAACAGAAAAGTACTGAGGGATTTGAACATAAGACAGAGTTAGAGAGTATCTCATTGAAAGAGGATGTATTGGTGATTGATAATCATTTGCAAGGTATTCAATATAATTTAGCTCGTTGTTGTAATCCGATTTATGGGGATGATGTATTTGGTTTTGTGTCGGTTTCCGGTGGAATTAAGATTCATAAAACAGATTGTCCCAATGCACCTCAAATGATGTCTCGCTTTGGATATCGTTTCATCAAAGCAAGATGGGCAGGAAAATCAGGTTCTCAGTATAGTTGCACATTAAAGGTTATCGGAAATGATGATATTGGAATTGTCACTAATATTACATCTTTGATTCAAAAAGAGAGTAATGTGGCCTTGCGATCTATTTCAGTAGATTCTGCAGATGGATTTTTTCATGGGCATTTGACAATCCTAATTAGCGATAACAAAGTATTGGAAAATATAATAAAAAAAATAAAGACTATCAAAGGAGTGAAAAGTGTTGAAAGGTAATAGAATCCTTAAAATGATTTCTATAAACCCATTACTATTTATGCATTTTTTTATAGTGAATTTATAGTTCTTACCTTTATCACTTAAGTTATTTCAATGGTAGTTGCAATTACTAACAGAGAGATTACAATCTTTCATTAAATTAAAAAAAATATGTTTTCAGGAATTGTAGAAGAAACAGCGAAAGTAGTGTCATTAGTAAAAGAGGGTGAAAATCTTCATATAACAATGGAATGTTCATTTGTAGATGAGTTGAAGATAGACCAAAGTATTGCTCATAATGGAGTTTGTTTGACAGTTGTTGCAATAGAGAACGGAACTTATACCGTAACGGCTATTAAGGAGACTTTAGAGCGATCTAATTTAGGTTTGTTAAAAGTAGGTGGCTTAGTTAATTTAGAGCGTAGCATGGTAATGAATGGACGTCTAGACGGACACATCGTTCAAGGTCATGTAGATCAAGTTGCTAAATGTATCGAAAAGAAAGAGATGAATGGTAGTTGGTATTTTACATTCCAATATGATAGAAATCCTTTAATGGAAAAGAAAGGATATGTGACAGTAGAGAAGGGGTCTGTATCTGTCAATGGTACAAGTTTAACGGTATGCGATTCTCAGTTAGACAGATTCTCGGTTGCAATTATTCCTTACACTTATCAACATACCAATTTCCATGAATTTGAAGTTGGAACTATAGTAAATATAGAATTTGATATAATTGGAAAATATTTGAGCAGAATGATGGGAATAGACTGATCTTTATAATTGAAAATAAACATGTTATCACGTAAACTAAAAATAAATTTAAGTAATCCTTGTCTAGGGTTATTGCCAACATTAATATTGATGTTAACGGATGCTGTATTGGGCAAAAATGAAGCATATTTGGCTGGTATAATTACCTCTTGTTGCATCAATTTTTATCTCTATTTTTTTGCGAGAGACAAATTTGTTTCGTGGTACATGATTTCTTCTTTTATTTTCTTTATTTTATCTTTCTTCGTTTATGATTTAATTAGTGAGGATTATCGATTCATTCGAAGCGAAATATTGGTTGCCGGCTATTTTATGCTCTTGTTACCCTTAAAGAAACCTTTAAAAATGTTGTTGTTAGGGGGAAAAAATAGTTCTATTCTCGGTTATAGAGAGAATATAAATGCTCTTTTTCTATTGAAAAAAAACGTCTTCATATTTTTGATATGCTACATCTCGTGCTATTTGATAAGCGTGGCTCTAGGTGTTTTTGGTGAGAGTGACAAAGGAATTTATCAATTAATTGAAATGATTGTATTATTTGTTTTATTCGTCTTTGCAGCATTTCAAATGAATCTTTATCGTGTCTATTTTACGGATGAAAAGTATGTGGCTATCATAAATGATGATGAGAACGTTATTGGTTATGAATCCTTTAATTTGGTAGCCGGAAATAAATCAATAGACAAAAAAGAGAAAAACAAACATATCAAATTGCGCATAATGGCAATTTATGATGGTAAGTTAATGCTAAAACAAGAAAACGGAATTTGGGATTTATACTACCACGACTATTTATTATACGGAGAAAATTACGAATCTTGTCTAAAACGAATCGTTGGGACTGAGAATTTTCATAGCGTAAAATTTGACGAAAAATATACCTTTATAATGCCAAGAGAAGAAAGATTAACTCTCTTACATACCTTAGTTCTAAATGATTCGGAGATAGAAAATTACAATTCTTCAGAATATAAATTTTGGCCGGCAGATCAATTACGATTGGAAATGAAATCTTCCATTTTCAGTCCTCAGTTACGCCGTGACTTGGAAGTTCATTTATCTCGCTTAGAGGCTACTTTTTCTATTTTTTTGGACAATGTTTAAACCAATCAATGCAATGAATCCAGTAGTCAATTGTAAAACGGTTTGCCCACCATGAACAAGAAATGCGAAGGTGCCGGCTTCATATTCTCCTAAGCCATACAATACCATCGTATTTATAACCATAAAGTGCCATGCACCCAAACCGCCTTGCACAGGAGCTATAATTCCAAAACTTCCCATAATAAATCCTGCTAATGCGCATAGAGGTCCATAACCATCTAAAAAATCAAAGGCAAAAAAGCAGAGGTAATACATTAAATAGTAACATACAAATATCATGATAGAGTAGAAGATAAACAATCCTTTATGCTCCATTTTTGAAATTGATTTTATCCCTACCCAAACATTTTTTGCCATCTCTGCTACTTTCTTAAATAACAAAGTCGACTTAATTTTTTTTCTAAAAACTAATACCAAACAAAAAATTAAGGCGAAAATTATCCACAAAATAGGATTACTAATCAAGTTTATTAACCCTTCTGTCATGTTATGTTTTTCAAAGAAGAGCAAAATCATATTGTACTGCAGTAAAATAGCTAAAATTACAATAGAAAGATTGACAATTAAATCAACACTTCGCTCTACAATAACAGTTCCTAAAGCCTCTGTAAAAGGGATGTCCTCTTGCTGTTTTACAACTCCACATCTTACAACCTCTCCTGCACGAGGAAAGATATAATTCATAAAGTATGCCACTAAAACAGCACCAAATACTCTCCATACATTTACTTCTTTTCCAAGAGAATCTAATAACATCTTCCACCTGACAGCTCGAAGAAAATGACTTAAAAGGGCTATAAGCATAGGAATGATTAGCCAAATAATATGTGTATGCTTTAATTCTGCAATTATCTCGACTAAATTCAGATCTCTGTAAACATACCAAAATATAAATATTCCTAAGGCTAAGGAGAATATAATTTGAATAATTTTTTTTACTTTATTAAAATCCATTAAACTATCTAAATATAATTTAAAATTATTGATAATCAGACTGTTCAATATTGTATTTGATTGCTGATTTTCGATTGCAAATTTGCTAATAATTCTTGGAATCTGCAAGAAGGTGTGATTTTATCGTATAGGGAGTTGTGAAATATTGTAAATTTTGGTAAATTTGCATCGAATTAGAAATTTGTGATAAAGTTAAGTTTTTTAAGGAAGAAAATGGATTATGATAGTTACGCCCAAGAAGTATCTAGGGCAACATTTTTTGAAGAATCAAAATATTGCCCAACGCATCGCTGATAGTTTGGAGCCAACTGAACCGATTAAAGTTCTTGAAATCGGTCCGGGTATGGGAGTTTTGACTCAATTCTTAATAAAAAATCCGTTGATTGACCTTAACGTTGTCGAAATTGATCGAGAATCCGTTGATTATTTAAATCAAAATTTTGAGGCTTTAAAAGGACGTATTATTTCTGATGATTTTTTGAAAATTTCATTAGAGAACCTCTTTGAAGGTGCTGATTTTTGTGTTATCGGCAATTATCCTTACAATATTTCTAGTCAGATTTTCTTTAAAGTTTTGGAGTATAGAGATCGTATCCCTATCTGTTCCGGTATGATTCAGAAAGAGGTGGCAGAAAGGATAGCTTCTAAACCGAATCAAAAATCTTATGGAATTCTAAGTGTTTTATTACAAGCATTTTACGATATAGAGTACCTCTTTACAGTACATGAACATGTATTTGACCCTCCGCCCAAAGTGAAATCTGCCGTTATTCGTATGAAGCGAAACGGTGTAAAAGAGTTAGGCTGCAATGAGTCACTATTTGTAAAGGTTGTTAAGGCCGGTTTCAATCAGCGACGAAAAATGTTGAGAAACTCTTTACAGGGGATTTTAGGAAAAGACAATCCTGTGTTTGAGGAAAAAGTCTTTACTAAACGACCGGAACAATTAAGTGTGAAGGATTTTATCGATTTAACTAATTTAGTTGAAAAATCGATTTAAATAAAGATTCTGATTGTTCTAACTAATACAAGTTCAAATTCTTAAAATGCTTACAGATGCAAAAGAATCAACAACAACAGATACGATTGTTCTATTTTGAGAATAATCGCTTGAAAATAGCTAAAGATATTTCAATTCTAAAAGAGGTATCGTTAAATAATTTTGTTTGGATCGACTTAAATCAGGTAACACCGGAGACGGAGGCTGAGTTGGAGCAATTCCTCAAAATCTATATCCAAGAAGAGGAGGAAATTGAAGAGATTGAGATGTCTTCTCGTTTTATCGAAACCGAAGATACTTTGGTAGCCAATGCCCATTTTTTATTAGATTCATACGAAAAGGAACCGGTTTCTTTTATTTTGAAAAATAAAATTTTAGTCTCTGTTCGCGATAATGGTAACTTGAAATCATTCAACGAAACAGTGAAAAAATTGTTTGCTAATCCTCGAAATTATCCAACAGGATACCATATTTTTGTTGCTTTGTTAGAAACTCGTGTGGAGTATGATGCGGATATGATTGAGGATGTTACAAGTGCTATTACTCAATTGAGTAAACAAATGACTGTGGCAGAAAAAGTGGATGAGGATGTTTTGTTGGAAATCAAAAATATGCAAGAGCGTGTCATGCACTTGAGAGAAAATATCATTGATAAACATAGAGTGGTGTCCAGTATTTTGAGAAGTGATTTGATTCCAACTGAACTTAAACCTAGATTGTCTATGGTTATTAAAGATATAAATACATTGATAGAGCATACTAAATTTGGATTTGATCGTTTGGACTATTTGCAGGATACTTTCTTGGGTTTGGTTAATATCGAACAGAACAAGATTATTAAAATCTTTACATTGGTTTCAGTTATCTTTACTCCGCCAACGTTGATTGCTAGTTTGTATGGTATGAACTTTAAATATATGCCGGAACTTAATTGGGAATATGGTTACTTATTTGCTATTGGCTTAATGATTTTGGTTTCGGGATTGACATTGTTCTATTTTAAACGGAGAAATTGGTTCTAATTTTTCTCCTCTAATTTATAGTCTATTATTTTTTTTGATTATGGCAGAAACTAATTTTGTTGATTACGTTAAGATATATTGTCGTTCTGGTAAAGGAGGTGCGGGATCAACTCATTTGCACCGCGAAAAATATAATCCTAAGGGCGGACCGGATGGTGGCGATGGTGGTCGAGGTGGACACATCATCTTGAGAGGTAACAAAAATTATTGGACTTTGATTCACTTGAAGTATGAGAAACATATCATTGCCGGATCTGGAGGTAGCGGAAGTCATAGTCGTAGTTTTGGTGCCGATGGCGAAGATAAGATTATTGAAGTACCTTGTGGTACCGTTGCTTACGATGCGGAAACAGGCGAATATATTTGCGATATTACAGAAGATGGACAAGAGATAATATTACTAAAAGGAGGTCGCGGAGGCTTGGGTAATTGGCACTTTAAATCTGCCACCAACCAAACACCAAGGTTTGCTCAGCCAGGTGAACCTGCAATCGAAAAAACAATTATTTTAGAACTGAAAGTGTTGGCTGATGTCGGGTTGGTAGGTTTCCCTAATGCTGGAAAATCAACTCTTTTATCAGTTGTCTCTGCTGCTAAACCTAAAATAGCCAATTATCCTTTCACTACATTGGAACCCAATTTGGGTATCGTGGCCTATCGAGACCAAAAGTCGTTTGCGATGGCAGATATTCCCGGAATCATTGAGGGGGCTTCTGAAGGAAAGGGGATAGGTATTCGATTTTTAAGACATATCGAACGAAATGCAATACTTCTTTTCTTAATTCCTGCAGACTCTGATGACATCATGAAAGAGTATGAAATTTTGTTGAAAGAGTTACAAAACTACAACGAAGAATTGTTATTGAAACAACGTGTTTTGGCAATTTCTAAGGCGGATATGTTGGATGAAGAATTGATGGAAGAAATCAAAAAAACATTGCCTTCCGATGTTCCAACAACCTTCTTTTCTTCGGTTTCTGGCTATGGATTGGTTGAACTGAAAGATTTAATATGGAGTGAATTAAGCAAAGATGTTGATCGTCACATGACCATTACCCATCGTCCAATGGAGGTAAAAGAATATGACTATGAAGAGGATGAAATCATGGAATATGACGAAGATGATATAGAAATGGAGTGGGAAGATTAATCACCAATCATAAATCTTCTACCCAGAAGGATGTAATTCCCCTTTGGTAATGTTGTAATACGATGTTTTCCTGAGGGGAATTTTTGTGAAATGTATAATCTGCCGCATAGGTCATATATTTGAATATCCATTTCCCTCTTTAATGAAAAGTATAAAGATTTATCTTGGATATATAGGTTCTCCAACTCACTTGCAATCTCCATATTTCCAGAAGGACAATGATAGCTAGGTAAACTTTTCTCCTCTCTTGAATGACACCAACTTTGCAACGAGTCACCCCCATACAAAAGAATGTAGTCATTGAGTTTATTTGCCAAATTTCCGTTATACATGCTCTCTTCATTCAAACCCACAGCATCATGCACCACAGCGCTACACTCAACATCTTGGTTGAAGAAGCTGTTGGAAAGGGTAGTATTGATATTATGTCCAAGCACATATCCCGGGTAATTCCCGTCCACATAGCAATCACAGTAGCAATTAGCAATGGTGCAGTTATCTGCCATACCGGCTATTCCGCCAAGAAAATACCCCTCTAAATGTCCGGTAACGAAACAATTGGATATCACAGAATTGGTTGCTGTTCCGGTTATTCCTCCGATGTTATAACCTGCAATTATATAGGCATTTTCTACACCTAAATTGAGAATAATAGCATCTTTTATATTTCCAAAAACGCCTCTATAACACTCTACATGAGAATTAACATAAAGATTGTATATTATATGACCTTTCCCATCAAATCGTCCTTGATAGGAGGTTCCATCCCCAAAACCAGCAATCGCAAACCAATGGTATTGTTCGCCTGTAACACTATCTTGATAGCAAATATCTTTCAAATCAATGTCAGAATTTAACTCTGCACATGCAGTATAGTATCCGGAATTAACTGTATCTCGAAAAGTCAAGAAATCCAATAAATCATCAATTTGAAAAGGATTTCCTAAAGAACCATCCCCCTGTAATGACCAAAGAGGAGTGGCTAAAAATAGTGCAGAAATTATTATAATCAATCTTTTCATATTACAAATATATGAAGAAAATTAGGTAATTTATAAATGTTACAAAAAAAATAAAAAGTAAAAGGGCGCACTATAATGTACGCCCCAAAAATACTATCCCAAATCGATTTGTATTCATCAGAAGTTCTATGTTCGATTTTATATTAGTTTCTTCTTTTTAATTGTAGTATAAAGATAAAATTTTTGTTTTATTTAACAAAGTTTTTTATAATAAATTTTTAGTATAATACTTTAAAATTGGGAAAAATCAAATATTTTCTACTCTTCATACAACTTCATTGCAAATCTTTCACAAAACAAATTTCTAAACTTTTCTATACTCCCTTGGGGAATAACAATCTTTTTGAGATTATCACATTCATAAAACACACATTTTCCTATATTTGTAACCGAATTACCCATAACCACCTTTTCAAGATTTTTACAAGATGCAAAAGCATGTTTGCCGATATTTGTAACAGAGTTTCCTATGACTACACTTTTTAGATTTTCACAATATTCAAAAGCACTTTTTCCTATATTGATTACAGAGTTCGGAATAACAATATTTTTTATTTTTTTATGAAATGAAAAAGCATTATTGCCTATAGAGGTTACAGACTCTCCAAAGGTAATCTGTTCAAGATTGTCACAATCCCAAAAAGCTGTATTTGCAATGTTTTTTACTGAATTCGAGATAATTATCTTCTTTAGATTTGAACACCCCAAAAAAGCAAAATCAGGAATTGCTGTTACTGAATTACCTATTGTTAAACTTTGAAGATTTATACAATTTATAAATGCACTTCTTTTAATGTTTCTTACCGTTTCTGGAATGGTATAGGTTTTTAATTTTGCTGGAAAGGTTATAAGTGTATCTAAAGATTTATTAAACAACGCTCCATCCTTCGATGCAAAATAACTATTATCAGGAGATACAATTATTTCTGATAAGATTTTTACAATTTAAAAAAGGATATTTATCTATACTTTGCAATGATTTTGATATAATAACTCTTTTAAGATTTGTACAATCTTTAAAAGCACGTTTCCCCAATGTTATAACAGAATCAGGAATAGTAATTTCTTCTAGGTTTGTGCAATATGCAAAAGCCTCTTTCTCTATGGTTTCTACAGTTTCTCCGAGTTTAATCTTTCTAAGATTTTCACACCCATAAAAACTTCTATCTCTTATCTTTTTTACTGAATTGGAAATTACAATATTTTGAAGATTTATACAACCCCAAAAAGCCTTCTTATCAATGGTTTCGACCGCATTCCCAATAATTACATTTTTTAAAGCATTGCAACATCTGAATGCTCCATTCTCAATTGTTATAACAGAATCAGGAATGACAATACTTTCAAGATTTTCACATCCTCTGAAAGTATTACTATCAATAGTTTTTCTCTTGCTTGCTCCCCACCATTCAAGGTCTACATTAGAAGGAATAATCTTAGTTTTTTTTTTCATATATTCTAAATATTGTATATAGATCTAGTAAATATATAAAATTAAGAATAAAAAATGTCTATTTGAGGATTTATATTCTATTTTTCTTAATTATTTTTTTATTATTTACAGATAATTCACGAAAATTCTAAACAGTGCTATTGAAGATAATTCTTGTAAAATAATTAAAAACAAAACTTTCAATTCTCTTTATTAAATACTTCTTTTGAATAGAATGGTGTTTCATTCCAAATTCAAAAGAAAAGCCGTTGCAGATACTTTTCTGAAACGGCTAAACGTGAAGAATTTATTTTTTCTCATTTATTTTTAAATGATTTCCACAGATTTAGTTGGCACCCAACCAACGTGACCATCTTCCAATTGAATTTCCATCCAATCATTTAATTGATTTTTAATTTTCACTTTTGTTCCTTCATGAAGAATAAACAAATCAGTTCCGCCAGTATCAGGAGAGCTTTTTCCGGTTACAGTTGCGGCATAAACAATGGCATATTCATGGTTGATAACACTTTCTTTCTGTTTTTTTGCATAGGTCATAGCAACAAAACAAAGAACGATAACAATAATACCCGAGAAGAAAGATGTTTTCTTCAACCAAGAGAAACGGGCAAATAAAAAACAACCTAACAATCCAATAAAAAGAATAAACAACACAATACTGATAACAGCCCATGTATTAGAACTGAACCACTTTTGAATTGTTTCGTTCCACTTGGTAATCAACAATTTTTCTACCGGATCAATTTTATCGGTTGTATGACTCTTGGCCAATTCTAAATTAAACAAAACATCTTCGTTAGTGGGATCTAAAAGCAGTGCCCTTTCATAATTTAATATAGCAGGACCTATAAGACCTTGTTTGTATTTTGCATTTCCCAAATTGTAATATAAAGCAACTGATTCACCATCTGTTCTGAGTATATCTTCATAAAGACTATCAGCAACAGCAAAATTTTCCTTGGTATATTGCTCGTTAGCCTCTTTCATTTTTGGGGACTCGGCAGCATCTACAAGAGCGATTCCGACGAATAGGGATAGAATAAGCAATGCAATCTTCTTCATATTCTACTATTTTTTTACTTGTTCTTCTAATTGACTGATAATATCTATTGTTTTTTCATACAATGTCTCCATGCTATTTCCACTTTCAACCGGAGCATAACGAGCAAACTCGCAAGTGTCAAGTATATCCAACAACTCTTTAGTTGTCTCATCACTAACACTAGCAGATTTCAATTTTTCTTCAATATTATCCTTGTTTAATTCCGCCACCGGAATTGTGAGTTTGTCACTAATATATCCGCTTAAAGCTTTTAATAACTCCTCATAGAATGCAGATTTATTAGCTGCTATCAAATGTTGTTCTGCTATTTTTAGACGTTTCTTAGCCATCTTGTTGGCACGCTTATTGCGCACATTGGCAATATTGGCATTTTCGGCTGCTTGTTTGCGATAAATAATATACAACGCTAATAACAAGAGGGAAGGGCAGATAAAGAACATCCAATAGGTGGTTGAACCATATAAGAAATCATCTTTAGGAGATAAATCAATATCATTGCTATTGATGAATCGTATATCCTTACCCAAATATTTGATATTCTCTTTATTGGAATAGTTGGAGATAACTTGGTTACTTCCACTTCCGCCTTCTCCTTTTTGAACGTTAAGCACATACTCATCAGTACTTAAAGTTTGATATCTCTTCTTTTGAGGATCAAAATAACTGAAAGTAGCTGCAGGAATAGTAAATTCCCCTTCATAGCGAGGAATTGCTAAATACTCAACACTTTTACTTCCACTTACCCCCGAACTTGAAGCTTTAATTTTAGTATCCACTTTTGGATCATAAACCTCAAAATCATTCGGGAAGGTAAACTCAGGTATTTTGGCAAACTTTAAATTTCCATTTCCACTGATTTTTAATTTTATTGTTATAGCCTCATTTGCTTTCAAGGTTTCTGTATTTATAGAAGACTCCATTTTGAATGAACCTACAGCTCCGTTGAAGTTTTGTGGTTTGCCCTCTGTAGGTAATGACATAACTTCAATTTTTGCACTAGGGATCTTAACCACCTTGTTTACATTATAGGTATTGAAAAAGTCGTCCATATCAAAGAATCCACCTCTTCTTCGTCTGTTATTTTGAACTTGAGCTGTCACGGTGACAGAGCCTTGTTCTATCTCTAATGTTCCTGCCCTTTGAGGGAAAAGAACCGTTTGTTTCAAAATAAAAGTTTTATATCTACTATTATTATATGTTTCATCACCATAACGATTATTGTCATTCAACTCGATGTCTTGAGCCACAAAGCCTTTGTATTCAGGAAGATTTACCTCATTCAATCCTGAAACATTTCCACGATGATATAATTTG
Organism: Paludibacteraceae bacterium; assembly: GCA_017630395.1. Taxonomy (GTDB): domain Bacteria; phylum Bacteroidota; class Bacteroidia; order Bacteroidales; family Paludibacteraceae; genus UBA1181. The sequence continues at coordinate 722 of JAGBVI010000054.1, read as the reverse complement.
ATGGTGGCAATGATTTGCTCTTGCTCATAAACCTTCTTTTTAGTGTATTCTGTGCGAATGAAAATATCTTGATCAGAAATATTGCTGTTTGTAGCTTGCTGAGCTCCACTTTGCCCTCCTTGAGATGAGGCATTATTTTGATTTGCCTCCACTACCTTTATAGTTACTGCGTTAGAAACCAATGTTTTACCCTCATGTGGAAGTCGAGCAGAGGAGATCGTAAATGTTCCTACTTTTTTGGGTGATAAGATATAGGTAATCGCAGAGTTGGTTGTTGTAGTCATTGAACCATTAATAATACTCACTGATTTACCTGTACTTGTACTCGGACCGGCCAAGATGTCAAATGCACTTAAGTCCGGTATCTGCAATTCTTCTGCTGAGGCATTCTTCACATTGAATACCAAGCGGAATTGTTGATTCATACCTACAATCTGAGGTGCACTCACGGTCAACTCTACGTTAGATGCATGCGTCACAAAACATGACATCATTAGCACGAAGAATAATATAATATTTTTTTTCATCTCAAAAATTTTCTACAAAATTAGTCAAAATTTAATAATCTGTTACCAATCTTTTTCTACTTTGTATTGTTTGCGATCCACTTGTTTCGCTTTCATCTTCTCTTGCGTCTCTTTTTCCTCTTCTTCCAACGCTTTTAAGATTTGTTCAGCATTCTCTTTAGACATTTGATTAGGATCTTGTTTTTCCTCCTCTTT
>JAGBVI010000053.1 GCA_017630395.1 Paludibacteraceae bacterium | reverse complement strand
TATCAATTTTGTTTTGCTCTCCAAATGCGGCAAAGCTGCATTTCATTAGAGCAAAAACAAAACTTATCCTTGAATTGACGATAATTGACATCCAAATTGACTTTAATTGTCGTAAAAATAAAATCAGTGTCAACTCGTATATAGTTCCCTATTTTTTTTCGATTAGTACTTCACCTGTGGGTTTGAAAGATACCTTGAAGCCCTTAACCACTCCAATTACCCCTAATCCAAAACCTGCGATTATAGCCAACTCTGCCGCTGTGAGGGTAACGGTACCAATAGTTAGTCCCATCATTCCTGCTCCAACAGCTGTAGCAGCACCTGAAGCACCACCTGTGAATGGCATTGCAACTAAACCTGCTAATGCCAGGGCACCTCCAGCAATAAGACTGCCTTTTTTGTTTTTTTTACGTCGTTGATACTTGGTTTTCATTTCTTGTGCGTAAGCGCCACAAACCATAATTGATTTTTCATTGTTTGCAATTGCCTTTTGCAATTCTTCTTTTGAATACACTTGTACCATAGTTGTTTAGTTAAATTGTTTAAGTTATTTATTGTTCGTTTTTATATCCCCCACCCCTCTTCTACCAAGTTCTACACCAGTTCCTAATGCCACAAGTGCGATGACTACTTTTACAACTCCTTTTACAATGTTTTTAGACATAATTTTTCCTCCTATTTAATTATTAGTCGAAGATTGAATCAATGATATCGGATATAAATCCACCAGCTTTCTTTCCACCATTAAATGCGGAAGCAGCAACTTCTTTTACGAGTTCGCCAGACACTTTATCTGGCAAAACTTCTTGAGTTAGTTTTAGTAATTCTTCCATAATTTAGTCGTATTTTCTTAGTGTTTTTAACAATCTTGATTTCGAAATCTGCGGCAAAGGTACATAAAAAAAATTAACCGCATTATATATGTATATAAAATGCGGTTACTTTTTTGATTAATTTCTTACAAATTTAAAAATCAATTCGAATTACAGACTAGTAGAAAGATGAATCTTAAGCGATAGTCAAAAAATACAATTCATGTCTAAGTCCTCTTTAGAATCATACATTCCAACAAATTATTGACATCTATCAACCTCATCTATGTTTATTCTTCTTAAATCCAAAAGACATATTATTAATATTATTAGTGGCAGAATCTTTCAGCATAACCTGTAATTCTTTGAATTGCTCCTTATCAGCGATATCTGGGTATAGTATCTTTAACTCATTGATAGTGTCGTATATTTTTCTCCTTTCAGTAATCCCCGATAAGCTATTATCCAGTTTAGAAATTCGTAATTTTAAATTCTTCAATTCAGATGAAATAAATTGTTTTTTCAATATAGCAACATGTTCGGATTGCATATCAACAAGTTGCTTGTAACTTTTGTCTAATTCCTCACTACCTTGTCCAACAAAGGGTAAAAGTTTATCAAATTTCCATGCTGCAAATGCATTTATTTTAGAGTCTGAAATCGACTCCAGTGTTTCCGAAATATTTTTTTGCATTTTCTGTTTTGCGTCTTCAATATATTTCATTCCAAATTGCACCATAATTGGTTGAAATACGGATATCTGTACTTCTTCCGACCAATCGAATTTGGACATCTGCTCATTTCGGACATTATCAGGAGTTGCAAAATAAGATAGTATATTATAACTTCCACTATAGAATAGGGGCCTATCCACATTTTGTAAAAATACATATTTATAATGGAAAACGGGTAATTGGAACAAATAAAAGTTGTTATATTTACACTCTAACTCTTGCAACCTCATTAATTGTTTTGGGTCAGCCATTATATCATCTTCTTTCTCTGGTTTGGAATAAGCAACAAACACACGCCCACCTTTTTTCATATATCTTTCGAAGAATGGAATACGATAACGCGTTTTTTTACCAATCCAGGGACTAATAATCCATAAATCCCCCTTTGTATCATCAAATAGCCGCTTTAGTTCTACCTCAAATTCAAGCGAACCAAAGAAACGCTTTTCTGATCTCAATTGAAGTTTTATTTGTTCTGCCGTCCGTATATCATTGCATTCTATTGCCTTATCATAAGTCTCCTGTTGAGCTATCAAAGATTTTTCTTCCTCTACCTGCAATTCTGATTTTTCCTCTGAAGTAAATTCCATTCGGAACTCATTTTCTTTACTTTCTTCAATCATCCTTTTAAAAAGATTGTTCTTCAAAGGTTCGTTTGCACTTAGAGCATTTGACAATTCGTCAATTATCTGATTGCTTTCCTCATCATATACAAGAGCGCGAAGTGTTTTATCTCTAAAGTTCTCCAATAAAACCACCCATACAGAAGCTTGTCTAACTGATATATTCTTAAATTTGCATTCTTGTAAAATAAAGTCGTTGGCTGGAAAATGAACTTCTGGAGCTTGATCTGCAGCATATTCACGAATTTGTTCGAGAGAGAGAGCACCATCATCATCCTTTATATTTTGTCCTATTTTCTCACTACGCAAGTTAGAGAAAATTTTACGTGTGTTCTTTTTTATATTTCCAACTTTGTCAATATATATGTCAAAATCCCTTTCATATACTGACAACTTGCTCCCTTTCTTTGCATATTCAAGACCTTTTTCGGTAAGTACATAGAAATCATCTTCTTTTTCTATAACTGTATCATTTTGTAAAGATGTGATGGCATCTACAAGAATCTGGGATTCTGCAATATCCTCGTCCACATGTAGCCCAAGAATATTTCCTAACTCTTGAAAGTTTACTTTTTTTCTTAGAAGGATTCCACAAATTACCTCGTCAAAAGCATCAAATGGCACAGGTTTAGAGATTGTACCTATATATCTATACAAGCAATACTGCCATTTAAACTCAGTATATCCTATGATTCTCTCAATAAATTTAGTTTTCTCACTGGCAGCAGCAAGAATTTTCAATTCTATAGGATCATGTTTTGAATAAACAGGAGCATTAACATGTGATTCACAATCTTTGCATCCTGCTATGGTTCCTTCAGCATTTGAGAGTTTAATGACCAAATTATCACGGACGAAATCAGCAATTTCGTCATCTAATGTTTCATTTGCATCTTCTATCACTTCATATCCATTCTCTGTAAGGAACTTTGCAATATCAGAGATGCTAGAATTGAGTTCTTGCGCTAATTTTATCAATTTAATTTTCATGTTCCTATAGATTTTGTAGTTGGCGAATATCAACATTCTTCATTTGAGCAATAGCATTTGCATATTCTAGCTTATGTGCAAAATGCTCTTTATTCCCTATCACAATAAGAAGTTTTTTTGCTCGTGAAAAACCAACATTGATACGTTGTAATTCTTTAGCAAAACCAAGTGCATTTGGATATTTTACATTTGCTACAATTTTTCCATTTGTATGTTGAAATTTATTGCTTCGTACTGTTGAAACGATTACAATATTACGCTCCATTCCCTGAAATTTGTCCACTGTATTTATACGAAAAGGCAATGAGTAATCATTATCATATTTAAATCGCTCAAAGTTTCGCCACTGATTTCTATCGAAAGAAGGGTATAACGCATTTCTAATTGCACGCATCTGAGACATATAATAGGTGATTACGCCTATTTCCTTATCTTCTTCTTTTTCTTGTGCTCTCATGTATTCAGAGAATCCTTCTGCCTTTGTGAGCGCTCGTAGAACTGTCTGGATGGCTTCAACCTCTCCTGAATTATAATACGATGTTGAGTCTTTCCGTTGCTGTTCTGGAGTATCAACATTAACCCATATTGCATGAACATCAGGTTCTAAGAATGGTAATAAAGTTAGACCATGCCACCTGCTTGATTTGTCCTTTAAATCAGGAATATCTTGTGTCTCCTTGATACCACAAATCAGTCCATGTTCTAACTCTTTTTGATCAGCATAGAATTGTGATATACATTTCATAATTTGCTCATGCATACGGAATTGCGTATCAAGGCTTGTGATGGCGTACTCTGGTGCATGAGAGAAGAGTTTCTCAAATTGAGATACCTTAAGTTCTTCTGCGGACAATTCTTCCGCCAACTGTTTTGCTCCCATAGTACCAAGTGCTTCTGCAAATTCATCTGAATCAATCATTGGAGGCAATTGCTTGTGGTCTCCAATTACAACAACTTTCTTACCTAACGTAAGCGGGAGGACTAATTCAGGAGGAGTGGCTTTGCTTGCCTCGTCCATGATTACTAAATCGAAAACAGGTTCTTGCGCTGTTTCCGCTCCTACACTATACATCAAATTGAATAGTTCAGAGAAATGGCGACTTCCACACTCACTACATGTCGCCGCAAAGACATTAATATGTTTGTGATATTGTTTTGCGAATGTCCTTTTTATCAATTCAGTCTCATTTCGAAGATTATCACGCCATTTCTTCAAAGGAATAGCTAATTCAGCATCGTCACTTACTGAATCATATACCGAATTAATCCATGCATGTATAGCATTATCCCTATGATAACCTTCTTCTCTGGAACCAACTGGTGCCTCAGTCCATTGTTTTAATCGTGTATCGGCATACACTTTTCCTTCATTCTCAAATTTCTCAATATTACCAATACGAATTGGACGCACCATCCGCTTGCCTTTTAAGCGCTCTAGTGCATTATCAACGGCTAAGTTAGTTTGCGATGTTATTAGAATATGTGCATTTCGATTTTCAAGTAATGTTTGCCAAATTATTTCTGCAATTACAGTAGTTTTACCTGTTCCTGGAGGACCTTGAATGATAGCAATATCTTGAGCAGCTATTGCCTTAGTAACAGCCTCCAATTGTTTCGGCTGATTTCTTAGGAGAGGTTCATTTAAATTTTCCAAAATTTTTACTCTCACTTCATCAAGTTCTTTCCATGGTTCACGTGTAGCAGATGGATCAAATATAAAGTTAGAGATATTAGGGTTTGCAGGGAATCCATCGCGG
>JAGBVI010000052.1 GCA_017630395.1 Paludibacteraceae bacterium | reverse complement strand
TGGATAAGGCTTAACCCTTCGGGTGTGATGTCCGACACAAGAAAACGGCTGCGCTTGGGAGGAATGGGAAATTCATCTTTACCTGCATCCAATCGCTCCTTCTCGGTCATCGACATCGTGCGTTCATACTCGGCATATTGCTCCTGATACTCCGTGTTGTGGCGATAGTCGTGTTCGATAAATGGGTGAAAAGCGAAACTCAACGGATGGCTTTTGTTTGCTCCCGGTCGCCCGATGAGTGCCATATATAGAATAGGACTCTCCACCCAACCACGCTTCACTTGTGCAAGATGCGAGTTGCCGATGCTCACCGCCAATGCCGAGAGCATAGCTGCGGCAATGTAGTCGATGGGATAGCCCTGCGATGCGTGCAACTCGGTGATGATACGCTGAATCTTGTGTGGAAAGACACTGATAGGAAACTCGCCACCTGATAGTTCAGCACCCATACGCATTGCCGCACCCATTATGCCCTCTGCTGTCAATTTACTGTTCATATCCGAGTGCATTAGAGGTTAAAGCCGCCTTTGGGTTTACGCTTTACGCCGAGGACAATCTCTGCCGCTTGCTCTTGGAGGTTAAGAGCCTGCAATGGCTTTCGTCCCGACTCAATCCATTGCATCAACTCATCTTCGTAGAAGTAGAGTTTCTTGCCACGCTTGTAGGCAGGAATCAGCCCCTTGCGTGCGAGCGTGTAGATAGTAGGTTTCGCCTTGCGTGTGATTTGGCACGCCTCGTCAATCTCGACAATGCGATGCTTGTCGATAGCGGTCTGCGGTTGTAATGCCGCCACAATCTTGTGGATTCGCTCCACCTGTTCTGTCAGATAACCCACCGCCTGCGGCAGCTTATCAAAAGTAATTTCATTTGCCATACCCGAACTATTTTTAATGTTTCGTTGGCAAAGGAAATCGGTGTTATAATGGTGAATTCACCCACCAAAATATAACTGCAAAATAACTTTTGGATGGTGGTGGGTGGTGAAAACATCTGATTTTAACTATCTTTGCATAGTAATATTTAATTTAAACCGCATATCTTATAAAATTAAACTTACAGTACCCACAAATGGGATGATTTTTATGGTTTGTAAAAATTAAGTGTCTTGAAACGAGGAGGTGAAAGGTGGTAGATCGATTTCCTTTAAATTTGAGGGACGATTACCCATAACATAAATCTTTATTTCTATTTTTTATAATTACATAGTTATGGCTGCAAATGATTTAGTATTTTTTGAGGGTATAGTATTAAATGAAGGAGCGTACTTTTATTCGTATGCAGAGGATTGTGATGAAGCAAAGAAAGAACATGATGTCAAGAATTGCTTTACAAACATTAAGAATAGAACTAGTGATTTTGTTAAAATCTCAAGTACGATATGGAAAAATGTTAATTACGACGGAGAAAAACAAGCGTTTTGCTCACTACTCCTTTTTTCATCTAAAGCCGTACCTTCTTTTATGCAAGATTTAGATGACGATTATAAAAAGAAAGAATGTCATATTGGTTATGTATTAATAATTGAAATAGAAAATTATGTAATAATTTTTAGTCGATATGCTAATGGCATAAATGAATTTAAGAACAAGTTAAAACCTATTAATGGTTCAGTTTTAACAGGGGCAATGCTTCGCGCTGATTCCCTATTTACCCAATTGAGGTTAGGCAGTATGAGCCTTAATCCTAACGCTTTACGAAATCGGAGTTTTGAGAGCAACGACTTAAATCAGTCTATGCCATTATTTGGGTTAGGACAGAGTGTGGTAAAAACTACAAGAATAAAACAATCTAATGCAGATACTGCTACAATAACACTTAGTACATCAAGAGTTGCAAAATTTGGCTCATCTAAAAGAAATATATCAGAATTGTGTATGTGGGCAGACATGGTGATAACTGGTATAAAAAATCCTGTAGATTTAAGTACAACCATGCTGAATAATTTTTCCAGACCAATAAAATGGCAGGATGAGTATGTGAATTTAAAACCAATATATCTCCTTATTGATATTCATGAACTTACCAATATAATAGCGGAACAACAAGTAGAACTTATTTATCTGCAAGCCAAAGATAATGAAGAAGAAACTGGTGATCTGTTGAACAAGATATTAGCAAAGCATTGTGAATGTTTTGATTTACAAGAAATCGAAGCTCATACCCAATATTCTTGTAAAAGTTTTACAAGTCTTTCTATAAAAGTATCAAAAAATGGGATAAAATTAGATTGTAGTGGACGATTAAACAACCTATTCTTGCGTTATCCTAGTGGCGAAAAAGTTAGAATGACTACATTTATCAATTCACATAAGTGTTTTTATGTGGGGTTTGAAAATGTGAAATACATATACTATGGTGCACAGCTACATGAAGATTCTAACATGAAAGAAAATTTAGATTCAATTCTTTCTATATTTGAGCCTGTTAAATCAATGGGAAGAGTTAATACAGAAAAAGGTAAAATAAAAGCAGGCTCTACTAGTTTTGATGAAGATTCTGTTTTTAGGGTCGTTGAAGATTTTTATATTCAAAAAAAAGCGTCATTCTTGATATGTGATGACATGGGCAATGAATGTGCAGACCATATAGCTATATGTGGGGAAACATTATCATTTATTCATTCAAAAGCATACGGTAAAACTTCCTTATCTGCATCAAATTTTCAGGTGGTTATAGGGCAAGCAATTAAAAATATCGGCAATCTTAGAAATCTTAATGTCTCTAATAAAATTGAGACATGGAGAGATAAAAAGTATGGGCAAACAGAGATCCCAATCTGCAGAAAAGGTGATATTAATGAATTTGAATCTGAATATAATAAAATATCTAAATCACCTAATGGCATAAAGGAAGTCTGTCTTGCTATAGATTTCATATCATTAAAATCACTTTCAAGTGCTTTTAATAAAATTAAAAATGATGAATCATTCAAACAAAAGAATTCAGTTGCTCAAATGATTTGGTTATTGAGTGCATTTATCTCAGCTTGTAAAGATGCTGATATGCACTGCAAGATTTTATGTAAAGAATAGAATATGAGTATTTAAAATCAATAAAATTTGAAAAGAGAATATCTTGTTATTATCAATTGATCAACGATGATATCGATCTTTCTTAAAGATGAATTGTAGAAACCATATTACGCGTCATAATACCCTGTTTATTTGTTATGATGCAGTGTTTATTATGTATAAATGATAATCGAGAAATAATTACAAAATATATTCTATCTTATTGTCTAATATGATGCGACACTCAGATTCGGTGTGCGACATCTTGCGCTCGATGGTTGAGATTTCCAAGTCGCGGAGGGCGTGAGCAAAGACATTCTTAATGAATGTGGCGGTGTGAATACGTTTTTTGCCGAATGCTTTACCGATGTTCCAGCCGAAGTGCATCAGGTCGATGCTTTTGAGTGCAGAATCAACTGATACGGGCGATACCTTGCAAGGGGTGTCACCCAAACTATACTCTGTGATGTAGCCACACAAGCGGTCTAAATCCGCCTCACTCATATAGGCAACCATTGTCTGCTTGGTATAGTCAAGAACACTCTCCAACTTCGCTTGCGATGCTCGCTCTTGCTTGGCAATAGCATTGGCACGCAAAACCTCATACTGCGATGGCTGTGGGGTGATCTCGGTAATAGCATCCTCCTCAATAGGCTCAACAATGGCAGCTGGAGTTTTGGCAACAACTGCCACCTCCTCCAACTTTTGAAACGCAGGAAAACGCATTAGGAACTTCTCCATTCGGGGTAGCAGCAACTCATTAAGCGTCATTTGCAGACTGATATAGAGTGCCGACAACACAACCACCGTTGCTAAGAATCCAACAGCTGCACTGAACTCATCATACCCCTTGACAAGCACGAACTTTCGCGCTAATACACCAAAGAGCAATATCGCTCCAAACACGAACAAATAGAGTGCAATATATTCCGTATGTCTCTTATTCATAGTCATCTTTGTTAATCGTTCTTGGGCAAAGATATATGAATAATCAACACAAAAAATG
>JAGBVI010000051.1 GCA_017630395.1 Paludibacteraceae bacterium | reverse complement strand
GAAAGAGTTTGAACCGAGCCAAACAGGAAAAGATGGATTTGAGACGCCGGACTACGAGCAGCTGATTTTCTTCTACCATCCGGACCATTTAGGCTCCACAACGTTGGTGACAGATAATGATGGAAATGTGGTGCAAAGTGTAGCCTACATCCCGTATGGCGAAGTCTTCATAGAAGAGCGTAACGGCACATGGAACACCCCATACCTCTTCAACGGCAAGGAGTTAGACGAAGAAACCGGCTTGTACTACTACGGAGCGAGGTATTTGAACCCAACAAATGGTATGTGGCTGAGCGTGGATCCGTTGTGGGAGAAGAATATTGATGCATCTCCGTATTCATATTGTCATGGGAATCCAATTAATAAGATTGACGTTATGGGATTGGATGATTATGGCGTTGATGATAATGGTTATATCTTCTTCATTAAAAAGACCGATAGTGAAAAGGATAGATTAATTGCTGGAGTAAATCGTAAAAAGGATGGTGAAATTAAAGGTTTGAAATATGATAAAAATGGGGAGTTGAGAAATGAAAGTATGGAACTCACAAAGGGCGTGTTATCAAAAATAAAATCAAAAAGTATATCATTACCAGAGGGAGAGATAGAGGGACATTATCTAACATTTGGAAAAAAGAAAGAAGAGTCTATAAATGTATTTAAATTTCTTGCAGATAATACAGGCGTTGAATGGGGATTATTTACCTCACGAAAAGATAATATTGAAACTCTCGAAAATTCTATTTTAGGTACTTCACATAAAAAATATAAAGAATATCTCACTCCCACATTATGTAGAAAAGCAATAAAGGATGGAGATTATATTGATTTCCATTTTCATAACCATCCTACTGATTATACCGTTAATCCTGAGCAAAACAGAGAACCATCAAAGGATGATAAAGATTTTGCGAAATCTATAAGATGTCTCAATAAATTTGGAAATTCTATAGACCTTAAAGTGTATTCTAGAGGTGATTTTAAATCATATTAATAATGGGAAAAAGATCATTATATATAATTATTGTTGGTTTCATTATGATTTCTATTATTTCCTGTAAATCTTATAATGAAGTACAATATGCTGAGTTTTATCAAAAATGCCCCAAAGATACATTTGAATTGTATTTTGTTAGTAATCCAAATTTATTTAGAAAATTATTAAGTATTTGTGAGGATAAACATGAGGAATTTTGGGATGAAAAAGTATGTTACGTTGAATTTATTGCTAATAGAGATGAAATTATTATGCATTTATCATCTTGTCTAAAGCCACTTGGAATAAATTATTATCCTATTTATCTTCGTCCTGGAGTTGCATTTTTTGATGGAAAATTAATTTATGTAGATAAATATTTTATTGATAATGACATTTTTTCATCCATGAATAAGGATACAATATTGGCATCAACGCAAACTGCACATTTTTCAGAGACTAACTGCTATTTTGACTCCTTATACAATTTTAAGAAGGCTGAAAAATTTGAATTGATATATGTGGATTGAATAAAGTGTTAATAAACTTACACTTCCGCCGGCACATGTTACCGACATCTGAGAAGCGCGCCCGGAGGTGAAGAAATTTATGACAAAAGTTGACAAAACAGAGACAAAATATGACTATAAAAAACTGTGAATATACTTACTTCTATATCCACGACCATTTAGGCTCCACTTCTATGGTTTTGGATGCAGATGGAAATATCTCACAATCAGTCACTTATGTTCCGTACGGAGAAATTTTTGTTGAAGAGCGCAACGGGGCTTGGAATTCACCTTACTTGTTCAATTCCAAGGAGTTAGACGAAGAAACCGGATTTTACTACTACGGCGCAAGATATTTGAACCCGACAAGTGCGGTTTGGATGAGTGTGGATCCGCTTTGGGAGAAGTACGTGGGCATGAGTCCGTACAACTACTGCGCTGGCAATCCGGTGAAGTTGGTGGATGTGGATGGACGGAGAATAGAAATTAAAAATGAAGAAGGTGAAATTTATAAATATGAGCCTGGAATCTCAAAAGAACATACTGACAATAGTCCATACGTAAACGATGCAATAAAGGCTCTTAACCATCTATATGATTCAGGTGACGAAAAAATTCAAAATGTAATTAACACATTAGTTGGTGCTGATATTTCGTATATTATAGGTTATACAGGTGAAAATGAAAATAGTTATGATGCAGATAAACCAGTAGTAGAAGGGGTAAACTTTAGTATAGGAATATCATGGGATAACCATTCAGGACTAAAAACTGATATTGGCGTTGTGCTTTCTCCAACGAATGGTTTATACCATGAATTAGGTCATGCGATGGAATGTCTATCGGTTAGTCGTAATCCAGATGATGAAGTTTTACTTAATAGAGCATACGGTGAAAATAATGAACTCATTATAATTAAAGAATATGAGACTCATGCTGCTAAGGTGTTAGGAGAGTTTAACCCAACAGAAAAAACGCCTTACACAAGAAATAGATATAATGGTAAAGGACAGAAAAATATAAGATTTAATAATCCAATAAATAGAAAGTAGTATTATGAATAGAAAAATATTTTTGTTGTTATTATTAAATTTATTTATCATTAACAGTCTGGCTGGTGATATATATAATTTTCCGTCAGATAAAAAAGTAAAGAAAAAAGCCATAAGAAATTCAAAAGTATTAGAAAAATTTTATACAGATTCTGTTTTTTATGTTGTTCATGACAACCTTGACCAATTAGACAACTATCAAAAAAAAATTTTTAGAATGTCAAAATTGGGTGATAAGATAAAAATTGATAGTGTTAACTTTTATTCTATTGACATAGATAGTATTAGAAAATATGAATTAAAATTTCGGGAATTTTTATCTAAGAAAGAGTATCTTAAGTTTCAATTAATGTCAAAACATGTTTTATGTTTTCAAGGTGAAGAGAAAAAAAATATATTATACATCGGAGGAACAATACTAAGGGACTACAATGCGAAAGATCGTTTTGTAAATTATATTAATTATACGATATTCTACAGCAGAGTGTTTCAGTATATGTTTATCAATATTATTTATGATATGGATGAACAGAAATTAATTTATATGAATTCTCATTAGATATAATAACCTAATAAATAAAAACACAATAGTGACTTTACCCAAGATTCCGCCTCTAAACCTTTTCGGTTCTCAATAACACCCTTTCTGTTACTGAGAACCGCGAAGCGCGCCCAAATGGGAAGTAACTTTAGGTGTGAAAACAGAGGGCAAGGTAAGAAAATATATCGTACAGAAACAAGACAAATTTTCAAGGTAAAATTAAATATTTAGAGTCAGATTTTTATTTACTAAATTCAGACACTATTGAGTTTAATTATAATAAACCAACTAAATCAAATTTAGTAAAAATGCATAATTCTGATTCAATTGAGTCAAATTTCGTATAGAAAACTGACTCCATAAAAGAAAAAAGTGTAAAAGCCTTTTTTGTAAGAATCCCTTATAATGTTATTAAAAAAATCAATTTTGTGGAATTTACTTATAATGAAAATGGTTCCCAAAAGAAAATATATACTCCAATAGAGGTTATAAGTTTTAATTATCGCCTCTTTTACACGAATTTTGGGAATGAGCAAGAATGAGGAGGTGAATTCATGTATCAGGTAATTTTGAAATTCATCAGTTATTGCTTTGCGAATGATTATACTCGAAGTTGCGGAATTGTAAAACTGAATAAGAGGAAGCTGCACGCAACCATCAATTCGGAGCTGAATCGTTATTTTCTCTCAAGGTATAACTCTATCAGACGGGGTATTGCATAATTTGCTAAATCATCTTCGCTGACAGTGATATATTTTGCACTACTCGGAGAAGGGATTGTTCCAACAGCATCGATAAAAAACGAATGGATAATTTGGTGACTCAATACATGGTTGGGCATGGCGGTAACCTCCTTTATTTCTGCAATGCTAAACTCTTTGCCAAGCATTTTCAAAAGTCCTGAAAATTCCTCTTCCCCAAGGGGGGCATTTAATTCTATCAAGGGAAACTCATACAAACCTGCCCAAATATCTTTTTCTGATCTGCGATGTAGATAAATCTTCTCTTGATGATGCAAAAAAAGATAGACAAAATAGCGATCTCGTTGTTTGATTTTTTTCTCCTTGACAGGATACTCGGCATAACTTCCATTATGGTAACTTTGGCATAGCGATTGAAGAGGACAATCCTCACACAATGGGGTGGAGGGAAGACAAACCATCGCTCCTAAATCCATCATGGCTTGGTTATATAAATCGGGAGTTCTCTTATCAAGAAGTTCTTGAGCCAACTCAAAAAACTCTTTCTTCCCCTTTACAGAATCAATGGGAGTACTGATTTCGAACAAACGTGAAAGAACACGATACACATTACCATCCACCACCGCGTAGGGCAATTTAAAAGCAATGGAAGCTATTGCTGCTGCAGTATAGTCACCAATCCCTTTCAGGGATTTTATTTGCTTAAAATCAGAGGGAAATTCCCCATTAAAATCATTCACAATGGTTTGCGCTGATGCATGTAAATTTCTTGCTCGACTGTAATATCCGAGTCCTTGCCAATACTTCAATACCTCATCCTCATGGGCTATAGCCAAACTTTTCACATCCGGAAATCTTTCTATAAATCGGAAGTAGTAAGAGATACCTTGCGCGATGCGAGTCTGTTGCAAAATTATCTCCGAAACCCATATTTTGTAGGGGTCGGAAGTATCCCGCCACGGCAATTCTCTACGATGAACGGAAAACCAATCAAGAAGAAGTTGACTTATCATTATTAAGCTATCAAGATGGATAAATCGGTTTTATCTCTTTTTCGAAAATCATCTCTACCTCTTGTAACGAATCTATTTTCCCAACATCTACCATAATAAGATTATGAGCAACTACCCCTTGTATCAGATGTTTTTCAGCCTCATTAAGGTAAAAATCCATGATTGGGAAACGAGACGGATAGTTATGCATAGAGTAAAATACATCGGGAGAAATAACATGTATTCCTGAAAAAGCAAAAGGGAGATATTCTTCTGCATGGAACTCCGAAAAGGGTGATTTTTTCTCTCCGGAAGCTCTGTTAATCCACCCTTTGAGTCTCATTTCATCATCAAAAAGCAGATAACGAGAAGTATTCCGTTCGCTCACCAATAACGTTGCAAGAGAGTTGTTTTGGCAATGTTTTGCATATAAACCTGCTAAATCTGCATTTGACAAAATATCCACATTATGCACCAAAAACGGCTCGTCGCTCAGCCACTCTTCCGCATTTTTTATTCCCCCACCTGTATCAAGCAGTTCTGCACTCTCATCAGAGAGCATGATATTCAATCCAAAATTATCATTTTCTCTCAAAAACTGCCTAATCTGATCGGAGAAATGGTGAATATTGATAACAATGTCTGTGAATCCTTGTGAAGCCAATCGTTCCAAATTATGTTGCAACAATGTTTTTCCTGCAATAGGGACAAGAGCCTTCGGCATAGAATCTGTAAGAGGTTTCAGCCGAGTTCCCAAACCGGCGGCAAAAATCATCGCTTTCATCTTTATTTCTTTTCAGCAGTTAATATCCCCTTCCATTTCTTTTCATAGGAAAGCAATTCCTCCGTTTTTTCTCTGTAATCGTCTCGTTTCAAAGTCTCAATAAACTCACCCTTTTGGTAATGTTCTCTCTTGACGATTTCTATGGAAATAAGATTGCGAATCTCTTTTTCGAACATTTTCAAGTCATTGTCAATATTGTGAGTTAACTTTTTTTCCAATGCCTCAAACTCCTCTTTGGCGTAGTCCAGATAACCTTCTGATTGGATAAGATCTTTTAACGCTTTTACCCCCTCTTCCGTCTTTAGTTCGTAGGTAAAGTTCTGTCCCTTCACATACTCAACAAATTCTGCATAATCTTTATCCGACAACTGAAAAGATTTAGCCGGACCGATGTTGGCATGCTTTGCCATGTATTGAGTAACAAAATTAAAAATCAAGTTTTTTTGATACAAATAGTAACTCACGGTTGCATGATTTTTAATTTCAATCTGCACATCAGGATTAATACCTCCTCCATCTCGAACAATACGACCGTTTTTTGTTTTAAATTCACTTGTCAAGCTATCCGGAATTCGAGTGACATACCCCTCTTCGCTACGATTTGAATAGTCAATAGATTGAATACATCTGCCACTTGGGATATAGTATTTTGCCACAGTCACCTTTAAACTTCCACCATAAGGCAATTCACGAGTAGTTTGCACCAATCCTTTACCAAAAGTTCGTTCGCCAACAATAACTGCACGATCAAGATCTTGCAAAGCACCCGCCAAGATTTCAGAAGCTGATGCTGAATTACGATTTACCCAAACAAAGAGAGGGATGTTGGTGTCAATAGGTTCTTTGCGCGCCTTGTAAATCTCATCAAGGTCCGGATTCTTCCCCTTTGTATAGACAATAGTGGACTTTTTATCAACGAAAAGGTTAACAATCTCCACAGCCTCATCAAGGATTCCTCCCGGGTTATTTCGCAAATCAATGACCAACGACTTAATTTTATAATTATCCCTAAGATCCAAAAAAGCCTCTTTAAATTTATTCCCCGATTTTTCAGTAAAACTATTAATATTGATGTATCCTACTCCATTGGACAAGGTATCATAATATTGGATAGCCGGGATAACAATTTTTTCTCTCTGAACTTCCACCTTTTTTTCTTTTTGAGAGATAGGATTTTTGATGGTAAAAGTAACCATCGTTTTTGCCTCTCCCTTCATCTTCTCACTCGCCTCGGTGGTAGTCATTTCTGAAGTCTGTTTCCCATCGATTTTTGTGATTATATCTCCCACCTTCAACCCATTTTTATAGGCAGGCATACCTTCATACACATCTGTAATATAGATTCCCTCATAGTTTTTACCAATCACACACCCAATACCGGCATATTCGCCCGTGGTCATAAATTTTAATTTTTCCAATTCAGACTCCGGTATATAGGTAGTATAAGGATCCAATTGTCCTAACATAGCATCAATACCATACTTGATGGTAGATTCCGGTTTAATTGTATCCACATAGAACAACTCCAACTCTTTATAGGTAGAGTTGAATATATCCAAGTTTTTGGAAATCTCTATATTTCGATCATCATTTTTACTATTAGCAATTGCTATGACAGAAAAAGTTGCAAAGAAGAGAAGTATTAAAATCTTTTTCATAATATTATAGATGAATTATTTGTTTTTTTTACTTTTATTTTCTCCCCAGAGGTGTATCATATAGTCACTCATCTTATTTTCCGAAGGATTCGGTTGTGGAACCCAAAATTGTTGATTAGAAAACTTCTCGGGTAGAAATTCCTGAACAACAAAATGCTCCGGATAATCATGCGAATATTTATAGCCCTTCCCATAATCCAATTTAGCCATTAATTTCGTTGGAGCATTTCTCAAATGAAGAGGAACCGGTTCATTCCCTGTTTGCTCCACAAATTCAAGTGCACTATTAATTGCTTTATAGGCTGAATTACTTTTAGGACTTGTTGCCAAATAAATTGTAGCTTCCGCCAAGGCGATACGACCTTCAGGCCAACCAATTTTATGAATCGTATCAAAACAGGCATTAGCCAAAAGCAATGCATTAGGGTTAGCCAACCCAATATCTTCTGCCGCAGAAATCACCAACCGTCGAGCAATGAACTTAGGGTCTTCTCCCCCATCCACCATACGAGCCAACCAATAGATGGCTGCATCCGGGTCGCTCCCCCTAATGGATTTGATAAATGCAGAGATAATATCGTAGTGCATCTCTCCGTTCTTATCGTATGCATTAGGGTTTTGCTGAAGTCGTTCTTTGACAATTGCATCAGTAAAAACCACTGTTTCATCTTCCTTACCTGCATTGGTAACAAGTTCGATGATGTTAAGAAGTTTTCTTGCATCACCACCAGCATAACGAAGAAGAGCATTCGTCTCCTTCAACTCTATTTTGAGTTTTTTCAACTCAACATCCTCCTTTATAACACGATGCGTTAATTCTATCAAATCCTCCTCTTCCAATGCTTTCAGTACATAAACTTGGCAACGCGACAAAAGGGGAGTTATCACCTCGAAAGAGGGATTTTCTGTGGTGGCACCAATCAGAATAAAAACACCTTGCTCCACTGCCCCTAAAAGTGAATCTTGTTGAGCTTTAGAAAAACGATGAATTTCATCAATAAAAAGAATGGGAGGGAGAGAATTGAAGAAACGATTATTTTTAGCTTTCTCAATTACCTCTCGGACATCTTTTACGCCGGAACTAATGGCACTTAACGTATAAAAAGGGCGTTCCAATCGTTTGGCAATAATCCCTGCCAAAGTTGTTTTTCCTACACCCGGAGGTCCCCACAAGATAAAAGAAGATACATGCCCCGACTCTATCATCTTTCGGAGTACAGCATCTTTCCCAACCAAATGTTTCTGTCCGATGTATTCATCTAAACTTTGAGGTCGAACACGTTCCGCTAAGGGTTGTGGCATATCGCAATTATTTTTTTTAGTGGGTTCTATAAAAAACTTATCACCCCTTGATTTATACTTTCTTAATTTAAGTTTCCTCTACATAGAAAATCCCCATATAACTTGAAAATTCTCGTTCACGGGAATTTGCTACTAAACAACAAAAATAACAAACACTTTTGAATTTTTAAATAGAACTTTTGAAATTTTAAGGCAATTTCTACAAAATAAGGGAATATATAGAAACCCTCTTAAATCAGTAAGAATCCGGATAGTTTGTTCTGTCTGATAAACCCTATAAACTCATTGAACTAACAATCAGGTGATATCTCAAAGATTTTCTGCATCATTACTAAACAAATAGAGGTATTTATTAAGGCTTCCACTACAAATTAGGTCGAGATAACTTATGACAAAAAAAAAATATAATTTATAGAGGTTACCATAAAATATTATGCTTAGATTTGCAAAAGAAAAAAAAATCAACGTATTATGAGAAAAAGAATTCTTTCTACACTTCTTTTGTTAGGAATATCATCTTCTTTGGCATGGGCTACGTTAACCATAGAGTGGCTTAACGGAACAAAGCAAACAGAGGCAATTTCTAAAATAGGAAAAATTGTCTTTATAGGAGATAAAATGAGTCTGACCGATGTAAATGGTAACCTCTTAGCGGAAAGCGAGATCGACGATGTTAGAAAAATCGTTTTTGTAAAAGAAGCTACCAAAGAAATAACGCCTCAAAACGAGGAAGAAATTTCGGTCTATCCCAATCCTACATCGAACATATTATACATCAATGGTTTAAACAAGCATGAAAAGGTTCATCTTTTTGACACGAATGGGAAATTGGTAAAAAGTTGTCAAGAAACAGAGTTGGACATGAATGATTTATCCAATGGTATTTACTTGTTACAAATTCGCACTCAAGTGGTGAAAGTTATTAAGGCAAGTTCAGATTTATAGTGCTTCTTTTCAGAGATTATTCAAAATAGAAAGCAAGTTCGATAAATTCATCAATTTAAATTTGGGGTAAACTTTTCCATGTTTTTGAATTTGTAGAACCTACAAAAAAAAAGCTGCATCAACAAAAATTGATACAGCTTTTTTATTATTCTGAGGATGAGATTAGAAACTGTTTAAAGTTAATAAAAAGATTTAAACAACTTCTTATTTATTCACTCTAAATCTCTCATTACCATCTTTCAAGAAACCAACAATTTGATTAGCCGCTGCGATACCTGCGTTGATGTTAGCCTCAGCAGTTTGCGCACCCATTTTCTTAGGAGTAGAGAAATAACGTCCAGGGAACTTCTCTGCAAACTCAGCATTAGCAGCCGGCATAATATCAGTAACATAACGGAAGTCTGTACGCTCTTCCATCAACTTGATAACTTCCTCTTCATTGATTACCTCTTTACGAGCTGTATTAATCAGCATAGCACCTTTAGGCATTTTATTCAATAATGCGTAATTGATGGAGTTTTTAGTTTCAGCAGTAGCAGGGATATGGAGAGAAACGAACTGACAAGTCTCATAAAGTTCTTCTGCCGATTTAAGGGCTTTAACACCATCCTTTTCGATAACCTCTGCAGGACAGAAAGCATCGAAAGCATAGATTTCCATTCCAAACCCTTTAGCGATACGAGCCACATTGCGACCCACATTACCATAAGCATGAATACCCAACTTTTTGCCCATCAATTCGGTACCGGAAGTACCATTGTATAAGTTACGAACACCATATACCATCATACCCAAAGCCAGCTCAGCAACAGCATTCGCATTTTGCCCCGGCGTATTCATAACACAAACATTCTTTGCAGTAGCAGCCTCTAAATCCACATTATCATAACCGGCACCAGCACGCACTACAATCTTCAAATTTTTAGCTGCATTCAAGACTTCTGCATCAATGATATCGCTACGAATAATAATTGCATCAGCATCTGCAACAGCCTCCAATAACTGTTTCTTTTCTGTATATTTTTCCAATAAAACCAAATCATAACCGGCAGCATCGATTACCTCTTTAATGCCATCAATTGCAACCTTTGCAAATGGTTTTTCTGTAGCTACTAAAACTTTCATATCAAAAATATTTTTATAAAAGGTGTTTTATAAATTCACCATTTAAAATACAAAAAGTATAAATCGTGGGGGATAAACTTTTCGTTAATCTTTGATTTCACGAAATGAAATTTATAGAACCCACCAAAATAATATTCAATTATTTAACATATTTTGCTTCAAACTCTTTCATACAATCAATCAAAGCCTCAACACTCTCTTTAGGCAATGCATTGTATGTAGAAGCACGGAAACCACCAACAAGACGATGACCCTTGATACCTACCATACCTTTTGATGTAGCAAATTTTGCAAATTCATCTGCAAGGTCAGCATACTCCTCTTTCATAACAAAACAAATATTCATGCGAGAACGGTCTTCTTTCTTTGCTGTTCCAACAAACATTTTGCTATTATCGATAGCATTGTATAACAACTCCGCTTTCTCGATATTCTTCTTCTCAATAGCAGCCACACCACCTTGAGCTTTAATCCACTTCAAAGTTTGCAAAGCTGCATAAATAGGCAATACAGGAGGAGTATTGAACATAGAACCGTTATCCACATGTGTTCTATAATCCAACATTGTAGGGATATGACGAGAAACTTTTCCTAAAAGTTCATTCTTAACAATAACAAAAGTTACACCGGCTGGGGCCAAATTCTTTTGAGCACCACCATAAATCATTCCGTATTTAGAAACATCTATTGGACGAGAGAAAATGTCTGATGACATATCTGCTATAACCGGAATAGGAGAATCAATATCCTCTAACAACTCTGTTCCGAAAATTGTGTTATTGGTTGTAATATGCAAATAGTCAGCATCAGCAGGAATTTGATAATCTTTCCCTACTTTTGGCACCCAAGTAAAATTATCATCTGCAGAAGAAGCTACTTCCACTACCTCTCCAAATGCCTTAGCCTCTTTCATGGCTTTCTTAGCCCAAACACCGGTATTTACATACGCAGCTTTTTTCTCCAAGAAGTTAAATGGAACCATGCAGAATTCCAAACTTGCACCTCCACCAAGGAAAATTACCGAATAACCTTCCGGAATATTCAAAAGTTCTTTAAACAAAGCTACTGCCTCATCTACAATCGGTTGAAAATTCTTTGCTCTGTGGCTAATCTCCAAAATGGATAATCCATCATTTTCGAAATCTAAAACGGCTTGCGCTGTTTTTTCAATAACCTCTCTTGGAAGGACTGATGGTCCTGCATTGAAATTATGCTTCTTCATAACTAATAAGTTTTATTTTGTTATTTATTTTTTATTTCGACATTAATTACTCTATCTCAATAGATTCTATACAACTATAAATTGAGAATCTGATTTTCTGCGACAAAAGTAATATAAATATGTGGTATAAAAAAAATTACTTGCAACTTTTTTGATAACAAAATGAACAATATTCTTTGTGAATAATTCGATTTAAAGAATATTTACTTACACTTTGCACGAATTTACACCGATATTTTATCATTTTGCTATTTTATAACGACAACCATGCTGATTAAACTATCAATTTGATTTACTTAAAAAGATTATAATCCCACTTTTTACTATCGAAATTTTAGCACCTTCTCCAAAGAAATATAAAAATAATCTTAAAAATCGCTCTCAAATAGACTCAAAATAAAATTTAAACAACGTCTTATTATCCATGCTCACCAAAAAATTTAGTGCAAACATATATATTATACAGAGAATCTTAATACCTTTGCAGAAAAAAAGATGGCTCTTCATTACCTTCAAGTAGATAACTTAACCAAATCTTTTGGGGATAATCTTCTATTCAAAAGAATCTCCTTCGGATTATTCGAAAATCAACGCACTGCACTCATTGCAAAAAATGGTGCCGGGAAAAGCACTTTGCTGAAAATCATTGCCGGGAAAGAGGGGTATGATGAGGGCAGTGTCACCTTCCGTACCGGACTGAAAGTGGGGATTTTGGAACAAGATCCTTCCTTCGAAAAGGGCTGCTCAATAGGGGATATCTGTAACAAAAGTGAAGATCCTTTACAGATGAAACAGGTGCTGGGAAAACTTAAAATCCACGATCTTGATGCAGTTACAGATAATCTCTCAGGAGGGCAAATCAAACGAATTGCATTGGCTCAGGTGCTGGCAAGCAAACCCAACCTACTGATTCTTGATGAGCCAACCAACCACCTCGACTTGGAAATGGTGGAGTGGCTCGAAAATTATTTAAGGAAAAGTAAATTGGCCTTGCTGATGATTACGCACGACCGCTATTTCCTTGACCGCGTTTGCAACGAAATACTCGAATTGGACCAACAACAGCTCTTTTCTTACAAAGGGAATTACTCCTACTACTTGGAAAAAAGACAAGAGCGAATCAATAATCAAAATGCGGAATTGGCTCGCGCTAATAATCTCTACCGTAAAGAGTTGGATTGGATGAGAAGACAACCGCAAGCCCGTGCCGGAAAAGCTCAATATAGAATTGATTCGTTTTACCAATTGGAAGAGAAAATCAAAGGAAAACGAAAAGTCGAAAACGTTCAACTTGAAGTGAAAGCTGGCTACTTGGGAAGCAAAATCTTTGAGGCAAAATATATTAGCAAAAGTTTTGGCGACTTGAAAATTTTAGACAATTTCTATTACAACTTCGGCAGATATGAAAAATTAGGAATTGTAGGAAACAATGGTACGGGCAAATCTACCTTCGTGAAGATGTTGATCGGAGAAGAGTTGCCGGATAGTGGTAGTTTCGATATCGGTGAAACGGTGCGTTTTGGCTACTACAGTCAGCAAGGTATGAAATTCAATGATCAAATGAAGGTTATTGATGCAGTCAGAGAAATTGCAGAAGAGGTCCAAATGGGAGATGGTAGAAAATTGAATGTCTCCCAATTTCTTCAGCACTTTTTGTTCTCACCCGAAACTCAACATAACTACATTGCTAAATTGAGCGGTGGGGAACGCAGACGTCTTTACCTTTGCACCGTCTTGATGAAAAGCCCCAATTTCTTGGTCCTGGACGAACCTACCAACGATTTAGATATTGTCACTCTTAACGTATTGGAAGAGTATCTGCAATCTTTCAAAGGTTGCGTCATCGTTATTTCTCACGACCGCTATTTTATGGATAAGGTGGTGGATCATCTTTTTGTCTTTCACGGCAACGCCAACGTGCAGGACTTCCCCGGAAATTATACCGACTATCGTCTTTGGAGAGAGATGAAAGAGGAACAAGAGCGTTTAGAAAAAGAGAATGCCAAAAAGGCTCTTCCAAACCCTCAAGAGGATAGAAATGTTAATCGCCCGAAAGTGAAAATGAGTTACAAAGAGAAGAGAGAATTTGAGGAGTTGGAAAAAGAAATAGCTCTACTGGAAGAGGAGAAAAAAGAGTTGGAGACACTACTATGCTCAGGCTCTTTATCTGCAGACGATATGTTGAAAAAATCGAATAGAATTGGGGAAATTATAGAGGATCTGGATAGGAAGGAATTAAGATGGTTGGAACTTAGTGAACTTAATGGCTGATGAAACAACTTACACTTGATGATATTATTTCCGGTGGCAAAAATTTTGAACACTTTCTTCCGGACAGACCTCTGCAAGTAAAGGTTTTTCCTTGCTTCTTTATCCTTCGTTTCCGCTCTCGAATGGAGTGCCGGAATACAGATTTTAGTATAAGATGGGAACTCAACTTATCTACACTTTCCGCCGATTTGAACAAAGAAGTAACCGATTTTCCTGAAATTTATTTTTCTGATAAGGAGGTGGCCCTATTTATCGTAAACTACAAAGTCTATTTCATCCAATTATCTTCCGGCGAATTTGACTTTGGGGGCGAAATCCCTACAGAGGCTGAAAACTTGACATTTCATCCCCAATCCTTATCAATTGCTTATACCTCCCAACAGCAAATATGGATTAAACCGCCTCACAATGAGCCATTTTTGCTTTATGAAGAGAAAGAGCCTGACGTAACAATCGGAAAAATTCCCTCTCGAAATGAATTTGGTATCACCGAGACCTTGTTTTGGTCACCTGATTCCAAACAATTGGCGTTCTACCGCATTGATGAATCAGAAGTAACTTCCTACCCCATCGTTCACATCCAAGACCCCATAGCAAAAGTCGAATTAGTAAAATACCCAATGGCCGGAGAGAAGAGCGAAAAGGTTTCTATTGGCATCACTCATCTTTTGGATAAACGCACTATCTTCTTAGAGACAAGTGATGACAAGACAAAAGACTTTGATTACCGTGAGTCATACAAAACTTGCTTGCAATGGAGCCCTGATTCGCAATACCTTTTCTTGATCGAACTGCAACGAAACCAGCAAAAGTATGAATTGAAATACTTCAATGCCTATTCGGGGAAAATAGAAAAGATACTCTATACAGAAGAAAACTCGCGTTACGTTGAGCCTCAACATTCCCCCTGCTTTATAAATAATAGGCAACTGTTATTTCAATCCCGAAAGGATAATTTCAATCACCTTTATTTGCTAAATATCGATGATGGGACTCTCAGACAACTTACATCAGGAGAGTGGGAAGTGACCGGTTTTATCGGAAGGAAAGGGAATGAAATATTTTTTCAAGCTACCCTCCCCACACCTTTAGACCGAACAATTTACGCAGTGAGATTTGATGACGAGGTATCTCCACTCCGACCAATTTTTACTGAGCGAGGAACAACCATTATCTCCATACACCCTCAAGCGGAATACTCGATTGCCACACATCATAGCATTGAAAATCCGGGAGAACTTCTCATCTTTAAGAAAAATGAAACGTGTTATGAAAAACTATGGCAATCAGAAAATCCCTATAACAACTATAATTTACCTAAACAAGAAGTGGGTAGTTTGACAATAGACGAGGAAGAAATATTCTATCGAATCACCTACCCCGATGGTTATTCTCAAAAAAAGAATTGGCCACTTGTTTATTACTTATACGGAGGTCCGCACGTACAACTTATACGCAACGAATGGGGGTCCGGAACAAAAGGATTTGAAGAGATAGCTGCCCTAAAGGGATATGTTGCCTTCTGCATTGACCCTCACGGTTCTGACAATCGCGGGGAAAATTTTGAATCTGCTATTTGGAGGAATATTGGAGCCGTTCAGACAAAAGATTATCTAAAAGCTTTGGATTGGTTATTAAGGCGAGAGAAACGAATTGCCGCCGATAAAATTGCTCTGTATGGGTGGAGTTTTGGCGGCTTTATGACGACACGTATGTTACTGCTTCATCCCGATCGTTTCCAATTGGGCATAGCCGGAGGTGCTGTGATAGATTGGAAATATTACGAGGTGATGTACACCGAACGTTATATGCAAAAACCAATCGAAAATCCCGATGGATACGAAGATAATTCGCTCGTCAATTTATTATCTACCCGAATAAATGACAACCAATTATACATGATACATTGCGACAATGACCCCGTTGTATTATGGCAACATACCCTAAGTTTCTTGAAGAGATGCAACCAATTGGGCATTGATGTCGATTATTACGTATTTCCCGGACATCAGCACAACGTCATGGGGCAAGAAAGAACTCACTTGATGCAAAAAGTCTTTAATAAAATAGCTTCCTGTCTATCTCTTCATCAATAAACCCTAAGGCGTCTGCCGATTCGCAAAATCGTGGTGCTTTTTATCCCGTTTAAACGACATAATCGTCCCACTGTGGTGCGGTATTTCCGAGCAATAGCACCTAAGGTGTCTCCACTTCTGACTTTATGATACTTGATTGGAGAATTAACAAAATCTATGTACTCCTTGAAAGAACTTTTCTTATCCACAAGAAAGGTATCGGCAATCAACTCATTGGTATCAAAATTCACGATTCTTCTCGGGTTAATCGGATTTCCAAGGAAACGTATTTCAAAGTGCAAATGAGGACCTGTCGAGCGACCCGTATTTCCGCCTAATCCGATAGCTTCGCCGGCTTTGACAATTTGATTGGGTTTAACCAAGACTTTGGAGAGGTGGGCATAAAGCGTCTCAAAGCCATTCTCATGACGCACCAATACAAAATAGCCATACCCTTTTTTTCTCATTCCCACTCGGGTTATACGCACCTTCCCGTCAAAGGCAGAACGTATGGTATCTCCAACGGTCAATCTTGAATCGATTCCGGCATGAAAACGTCCCCAACGCTGACCAAATTCAGAAGTAATCACATTGATATTGGGAGGGTAAAATCCGCGACAATCCACTCTGAATGAATCGGGCAAAGAATCGATGCACACTTTGTAAGGGTTAATTCTAAGACTATCCCACTCCACCCGAAAAATAGAGTCAGATGGGAAATCTGCTTCTCCCAACATAACATCTTCCATAAAAGAAAGCATCGATATCGTATCACACGAAAATCGGATTGAATCTTGAATCTCCTCTTCTTCTTCCAATTCATCAATCATCTGTTCTTGTTCTGATATAGAACTTTCATACTGCATTTTATTTTCTACTCTTTTCGCTGAAACGGAGAGAAAAGAAAATAGAAAAAAGGAAAAAGAAAGAACCTTTAAAGTAGAAATTTTATTCATATTTAGCATAATAAAAAGAACCTCCAACTCGCTTAGGATCAAACAACTCCTCTTCTTTAAAAAATCTTTTGATCTCTACCTCAGCCGTTTCGATAGAGTCTGAGGCGTGAATCACATTTTGCTCCACACTCATACTATAATCCCCGCGAATGGTGCCCGGTTCTGCATTCCTGCCATTGGTGACACCCGCCATTGCACGAACCACGCGAACAGCCTCAACACCTTCCAAACAAAGAACAATCACCGGAGAAGCAGACATGGCTGCTTTTACATCTCCAAAAAAAGATTTTTCTTTCAGATGACCATAATGCTCATTCAGCAAAGCGTCATTCAACTGCATCATCTTCATTCCAACAAAATAGAGCCCTTTTCGTTCAAAACGAGACAAAATCTCTCCTACCAATTCTCGCTGCAATGCAGCAGGCTTTAAAATAACTAATGTACGTTCCATAACCAAAAATCTTTAAACATACCCCCATAAACTCTCTGTCACATAAAAGGAAACTCCAATTGGAATCTAAATCCGGACCAATTTATGAAAGCACCTATATTTACACTCTGAAGCCTATTATCTATGCAAAAAACAATCTATAAAGGAATCTCATCTATCCTTCTTTATCGGTTGAATCTTTCTTGACACAAAGCTTCTTCAATCTATCCCAACGTTTTTTCTGCTCCCATTGTTGCTTTTTTAACAAATAGGATTGATGTTTTTTCTCTAAAAAATTATCTGCCACCGATTTACTATTTATACAAATTTATTTCGTGCAATTTCTGAATTTATCGCAAATAATTCTCATCACCAACACAAAACAAATCTTCATCAAAACTACCTGATTTTTACCATTGTAGCGCCATAACCATACTCCAAAAAAGAGGCATCTTGAGCTTCGCAAAAAGAGTATTTTTGTTTTAATCTTTTTAAGATTTCATTTCGCAACACCCCATTCCCTTTGCCATGAATAAATACAATCTTTTGCCCCTTTTTCTTAAGATTTTGATTCATAATCTCCTCAAACTTTGCCAACTGATATTGCAACATATCGCTATTGCTCAAACCATTAAGGTTGTCCAATAATTGTCCGATATGCAAATCTACCTCAATAGTCTCCGGATGTTTATGTTTTACCGAGACCTTGGCAGGAGAGACCACCTCCTTTTGCTTAAGCATATTCTGAAGCTCTTCATTCGTCAACCCCTTGCTCGGCAACTGATCTTTCTCTATTAACGCTACCAGCATCGCCAACTCTTCAAAATAATCATTCTCCTTAAAAGAGTGCAATTTATAAAATTTCACCGGATTAATTTTCAGAGATAGGTCAAAAACCGGTTTTTGCATATAGGAACGCTCCTGTTTTAAAGCAAAGAATTGAACTTTAACCTTTTCAAAATCATTCAAGCACTCTCTGGATAATTCATCCAAAAGAATTTTTGTATTGGGTTGAATAAATCCGGCGAAGCGACTATAAAACGCAGCCCCTCTCTCTTCAGCAATATTATAAGCCAAGTAATAGTTGCTGTCGTTAACAAGATAAAGATCAAAATCAGTCGATGAAATCGCTTTAATATTCTGAGGAACAAACGCTAAGTAGAGAGTCAATTGCTCTCCTTCCGGAGTCTCTTGAGGAACATAATCATCGTCATCCACCATTTCTGTAACAGTGCCGGAAAGAGAAGCCGATTTTTCCTCCTTTTTTTGTTCCACTCCTAATTTCTCCTCTGCAGATTCAATAACAACACATTCGCGCAACAATGTTGGAACATCAAATCCATCTTCATCTGTCACAGTAACCAACTCTTTATTGATGATTTTACTGATAATTCCACCACCAACCGAATTTAAAAATCTAACTCTATCTCCTACTTTTGCCATACTATTCAGATGGGACAATGCATCCCGTTATTTAAGGTAAATCTAAAAATTCACCGTTTATAATTAAGAAATCATAATTCCAACTCTTCCATAAGGTGAGTTCGAAATGAATTTATGGAACGCACCTTAAAGCTATTTGAACTACAAAGTTACATATAATTCTTCGACTTAAAAAATCCATTGATTAACAAAGTACAAAATTTAGGAGCTCCACTCAAAGCTTTACCACCAAAAGAAATAAGCAGGGCAACAAAGTTTCTACCTAACAAACAACAAGTTGCAGGAATAAATCAAAAAATAGCGGATCCACGCTCAACCACTTACCGCTTGTTGGGTTCAGGTATCTCGCACCGTAGTAGTACAAGCCGGTCTCTTCGTCTAACTCTTTGCCGTTGAAGAGGTACGGGGTGTTCCATGTGCCGTTGCGCTCCTCTATGAAGACCTCGCCATACTTAAAACAGAATCCGCATCGGCACATGTTCCCATGCCGAAAAAAAGATTCTGGTTTATGTTGGCATTTCTCGGCATAATTTTCTAACTACAATGGCAAAAGTAACGATTTATAACCACTCTGACAAATATTCATCAATGTTCCTCTTTTCGCCGCTGAAGTTCGCTCCAATCAGGGCAACCTTTTTGCCGCTTGCGAGGAACGGTTGGGCATAGTTTTTTTCCTTGATCTGAGCCATCGCCTCTTCGGCTGTGCCATTATATTTGAACTCGAAGATATAGACATAATCTGGAGTCTCGATGGTCATATCTACACGTCCATTTGAGGTGTGTAACTCAGCCTTCGTGTAGAGCCCGCAGAGGTTGCAAAGGATGAAAAGCACGTTCTGATAGTGGTTTTCTGTGTCCTTGATGAGGTCATAGGGAACGTTTGCGAAGAATGATTCGAGACGGGTCATGAAAGCGGTGACGTCACCGGACTTAACCTCTCTGACAAAACTTCTAATCTGAAAACCGGTCTTATTCTCCGAAACAGAAGTATAATACGGCATCAGATAAAGCATAAAACCTTCTCTCACCTCCTCGTTAGGAAAGTCCAGAGAGTACAACTTGAACTCTTCATCATATCCGCTTATAGTTAAATAACCGCTCTGGAAAATAACAGGGATAGGATTAGTTGACGATGCATCAATGGCACTCAGCACATTGGAAGTGACCTCATCCCCTTTCAGCTCACCCAGCTTGAAATCATGTCTTTTCAGCAGCTCCACAAGGTACGAAGGCGTGCCGGTCTCGAACCAGTAGCTGCCAAACGAACGTTTATGTAATGCATTCAAAAGGCTAAACGGGTTATATATTCCGGGAGTCTCTTCTGTAAAATGATAACCGTCATAATTTCTTTTCAACTCTGAATATGCTTCACTCTGCGTCATTTTCCGAGTCTCTGCTAGCCTATTCACATAAGGTTCGAAGACATCTTTCAGCTCATCTTCTGTAATACCACAAATATTGTAGTAATCATTATCTAATGAAATATCGTTCAGATTGTTCAAATCACTGAATACACTCACCTTGCCGAACTTCGTCACACCTGTGAGCATCGCAAATTTGATACAGCCGTCTTTGCTTTTCAGTGCGCCGTAGAAAGATTTCAGAGTGGTGCGAAATGTGTCCTGAAGCTTGTCATCGCCAATGGCTTGCAACAACGGCTTGTCGTACTCGTCCACTAAGATCACGACACGCTCGCCGGTTTTTTCGTAGGCTCGCTGGATAACTCCCTCAAAACGTGCACCGAACGATTTTTCCAGTTCATTTCTGCCGTAAAGTTTTTCCCAATTGCCTAATGACAGGGCGATTCTGTTGTCTAATGCCGCTTTACTATCATAATTATCAGTATTCAAATCCAAATGCAGCACCGGATGCACCGTCCATTTCTGCTCCAATTGCTCAACGGCAAGACCCTCGAACAAATCTTTCTTGCCAAGGAAATAAGCCTTCAAAGTACTGATAAGCAAACTCTTACCAAAGCGGCGAGGACGAGAGAGGAAATAATAACGACCCGTGGAGACAAGTCGGTGCATCAAAGCCGTTTTGTCCACATACAAATAGCCGTCATTAATGAGGCTCTCAAAATCCTGAATGCCGATAGGCAAGTTTTTTAACGTCTGCTCCATACGCTGAATTTTTCTTTCTGCAAAGATAATGTTTTGAGCGTGATTTCATAGAGGTGTAACAAAAATTAATGAATGAGGAATGAGGAGTTAGGAATTAATGCTCTTGCCCCGCCATGACTAGTTTCGTTGTGTGGGGCGTTACCTACGGCTGATGGGTTTTGCCCTTGCATGGCGCAGTATGGAGCGTGAGTGGTGTAGAGTCGCCAACCTTGACGGCTCTTTTTTTGTAATTTGGAAACTACATCTCAATTCTTTGTTGTACTTTTGCAAAAAATTTGCAAAAAAATGCCAACACCTCAAGAAATTTCAATTGACGCATTCAACTACGATTTGCCGGATGAGCGAATTGCTAAGTTCCCCAAAGAGAAGAGAGATGAATCCAAACTTCTTCTTTACAAAAATGGTGCAATCTCTGAAACCATTTTTAAGGAAATTTATCAACACCTTCCTGAAAAAGAGTTGCTAATAGCCAACAACACAAAAGTGATTCAGGCTCGTATGCTGTTTCAGAAAGAGAGTGGAGCTAAAGTTGAAATTTTCTGTTTGGAACCTCTTTCTCCATCGGATTATGCATTGGTTTTTCAGAGCAAAGAAGATTGCATGTGGAAGTGTATGGTGGGAAATTCCAGACGCTGGAAAGAGGGACAAACGTTGCAGAAAACCATTCAAATAGGCGATAAAAAGGTTCATTTTCTGGCAGAAAGGATTTCTACAAACGGCAATACGCACGAAATAAAATTTTCTTGGGATCAGCCTAACATCACTTTTGCTGAAATTTTGGATGCCGGCGGCATACTCCCTATCCCACCCTATTTGCACCGCGAAACTATAGAACAAGACAAAACTACCTATCAAACCGTCTATTCTAAAATTAAAGGTTCCGTGGCGGCTCCTACTGCCGGACTACACTTTACACAAAAGGTGTTTGAATCTCTTAAAGAGAGAGGGATTGAGTATGACGAGGTTACCCTTCATGTCGGTGCCGGTACTTTCCAACCGGTGAAAAGTGATACAATAGGTGAACATACAATGCACTCCGAATTTATCATTGTTGAACGCAACGTAATCGAGAAAATCAAAGAGCGAGGCAGTGTAATTGCAGTTGGAACAACTTCAGTGCGCACATTAGAGAGTCTCTACTACATCGGTGTGTTGCTAGAGATGAATAAAGAGCCGGAAGGAATCTTGAAAGTGACACAATGGCTGCCATATAGTAATTTGCCGGAAATCAGTGTCGAAAAATCTATGGAGAATATTTTGGACTATCTTGCAAAGAGAGACGAAAATTCTATCAAAGCTGAAACTCAAATCATCATACTACCCGGCTATAAATTTCATATAGTAAAAGGATTGATAACGAACTTTCATCAACCTAAAAGCACCTTACTACTGCTGATTTCTGCCTTTATTGGAGAGGATTGGAAAAAGGTATATGACTACGCTCTTACGCACGAATTCAGATTCTTAAGCTATGGGGATAGTTCGTTGCTATTGAAAAGGTAATTGTTTTCGGAATCTCTGTCCTGCCTATAATGATTATGCTGTGGGAGCAAAGTGGTAGTCGCGCCGGGAATCGAACCCGGATCTAAGGTTTAGGAAACCCGTATTCTATCCATTGAACTACGCAACCCAACCTCCCAATCTCACAATAGCGAGACAAAAAGCACGCAAATGTAATAATTTTTACGCAATAGAGCAAACATGATTTCGAAAATGTTTGCATTGCCATGAGGTGAGTTAGAAAATGTAGAGTCAACTCACAAGATTCACTCCTCACCCTACAAAAAAAACACCTCCTCCATCGTAGAGATAGTCATTGGAAAGTGAGATGATTTCTATCCGATAAGATTCGATGAATTCGCATAATTTCTTGCCATCCTTGTGCTTCAAGGGGTTGCCTAAAAAGAATAGTTTATCTTGATGTAATCCGCATGTCCCGCCTAAAAAACCATAGCGGTGCGTCTCTATCTTAATCTCTTCGGGCGAAAAATAACAAGTGGCGAAAGTGTGCTTTTGCAACTCTTTGTGAATTCCTGCATCAGAGGTGATAAATGCCTCGTCCGTCAGGGCTAACAACGAACATCGTGTGTATGATTGAGGCAAGAAAATCTTCTCTTTGCTCTCTTGTCTCTCCAACACTTTGATGTCTGTATATCCTTTTCTATGAAAAAAACAATTGGGCGTTGCTATCGCATTGTAGAAACAGGAGTTGTACAGTTCCTTCCCTACAAACGAATTGCCATAGAGATAAGGAATAGCCAATTCATCGAGCTTTTGAAAGAGATTTTGAGGGGCATTGGGCGCAATTATCAACTCTTCTCGCTCTTGAAAGATGAAAATATCGGGATGACATGATATGGAGGAATAGGTGATATCTGAGGTCTGAAATCGAAAAACTTCATCGGCATAAAGAGTAAGCTGCTCAAAAATTTTCTCCGAACAGCGGGCATCAACAATGACTAACTTTGATTTCATATTTACTCAATTTAGAATCGCCCAAAACCTTTACATTCAATTTTTTAGGCTCAAATATTGTTTTTCTGTTCTTGGCTTCGTATCCCAACACAAAATTGATTTGTGACGGATGCACTTTCAGGGCTATTGAACTCGATTCATATCCATCCAATTCCTCTTTCAGCAAATCTGCCCATATCTCTGTCATGACCAACTCCTTGAAAGAGCGATGATAGGGTCCTGCCAACAATGATTTTCCTTGCGTTAACTCTTCCGATGGGTGCAACCCAACGCGCAAAACTTTCACTCCTGCTTGCTCGAATCGAAGAAAAAAGCGCTTGGACCATGACACCGCTGTCGAAAGGTCAAGGGGCTGATACTTGCCCGTTTCATAAAATTTTGCCAACTGTGTCCCTTTAATAACTAATGTTGGATAGATTCTCGTGTTATCTGCTCCTAACGAAATAATATCCTCCACCGTCTGAGAAGAGCGTTCAAACGAATCTTGGGGAAGCCCAATCATCATCTGCAACCCTAAATGAAAATCGTTCTTTAAAATCAACTCAGAAGCCTTCCAAATGGCCTCTCTTTTATGCCCCCTACCCGATGCGAGCAACACCGCATCATGAGTAGATTGAGCACCCAACTCGATGGTTGTGACACCATATTGTTTAAGAAGGTCCAAAATGGGTTGAGAGATATAATCCGGACGGGTAGATAATCGGATGCCGGAAATCTTATTCTCTCTGCGGTAATGAAAAGCTTGCCGGAGATATTGCTCTTGCAACTCCAACGGCAAACCGGTGAATGAGCCTCCAAAAAATGCCACCTCAATCTCTCTCCCATCCGTCATTGTCGATAAATAGGTTTCAATAATAGCAGGGATATCCTCGGGATTGGGAATATCTTGCTGTCCGCTGATTTTTGCTTGATTGCAAAATATACATTGGTGTGGACAGGCCAGCTCCGGAATAAAAATAGGTATATTGGAATGCTTCATAAATTCTAAAAATAAACGGTGTGCCAAATTGAGAAAAACTCTTTCCGACACACCATTTTATTACATAGCCGTAACTTCTAAAATCGTATATTGATAAAAGAATTAAGCCTTTGTTACTTCAATATTTACCTTGAAATCATCAAAATCCAACTCAATTGGGTTCGCAACTTTTTCTACCAATTCAATCGAATTAGCCAACACCTGGGATGCCACATAATCACCAAATGACTCGATAGCTCCCTTAACGTTTTCTGAATTTTCAATCTTCACACAAATCTTATCAGTAATCTCAAATCCGCTTGATTTACGAATATTTTGAATTCGATTGACAAACTCTCTGGCAACTCCCTCTTTTTGCAATTCCGGAGTGATGGTTACATCCAACGCGATAGTAATGCTACCATTATTGGCTACCAACCAACCCGGAATATCTTCAGAAAGAATTTCCACATCACCCTTCTCTATTGTAATGTCGTTTCCATCAATGTTTAGAGTATAAACTCCCGATTTCTCAAAACTAGAGATCTCCTCTTGAGACAATTCCTGCAATTGAGCAGCCACCATCTTCATACTCTTACCACACTTAGGACCTAATTTTTTGAAATCCGGTTTGATTTTCTTAACCAAAATTCCTGCCGAATCATCCACAAAATTAATTCCTTTCACATTCACCTCGTTCATGATAAGGTCTTTCACCGCATCAATATTTTCTTTCTCGCGTTCAGACAAGACAGGAACCATAATCTGTTGCAAAGGCTGACGAACCTTGATATTTTCTTTCTTACGCAAAGATAATGTCATTGATGAAATATCTTGAGCCAACTGCATGCGCTCTTCCAATACTTTATCAATCAAACTTTCGTCTGCCTTAGGGAAATCAGACAAATGGACAGACTCGCTACCATCGCAACCGGTAGCATTGTTCAAATCCAAGAACAATCGGTCTGCATAGAATGGAGAAATAGGTGCCATCAAACGAGAAATGGTATCCAAACAAGTATATAGAGTTTGGTAGGCAGCCAACTTATCCTCAGTCAAAGTACCACCCCAAAAACGTTTACGATTTAAACGAACATACCAGTTACTCAAGTGGTCGTTAACAAAATTAGAGATAGCACGACCTGCACGAGTTGGTTCATAATCATTATAGCTCTCATCCACCTCTTTAATCAACGAATTCAACAAAGAGATAATCCAACGATCAATTTCCGGACGGTTAGCCATTGGAACTTGCGGTTGACTATTCGTGAAACTATCAACATTGGCATACAAAGCAAAGAACGAATAGGTATTGTACAATGTACCAAAGAATTTGCGACGAACCTCTTCAACACCCTCTACATCAAATTTCAAATTATCCCACGGCGAAGCATTGGTAATCATGTACCAACGCAACGGATCTGATCCATACTTCTCAATGGTTTCAAACGGATCCACAGCATTTCCTAAACGCTTAGACATTTTGTTTCCATTCTTATCCAAAACCAAACCGTTAGAAATAACCGCCTTAAAGGCAACACTATCCTTTATCATCGTAGAGATGGCATGAAGTGTAAAGAACCATCCTCGTGTTTGGTCTACACCCTCTGCAATAAAATCTGCCGGATAAAACTCTCCATTATCTACCACCTCTTTATTTTCAAATGGATAGTGCATTTGAGCAAATGGCATGGCACCTGAATCAAACCACACATCAATCAAATCGCTCTCGCGCTTCATTGGTTCTCCTTTGTCTGATACCAAGATGATGTCATCCACATACGGACGATGCAAGTCTATGTTTTTAGGGTCATAGTTTTCATCGGTATAAACGCCAACTTTAAAGTTCTTCCATGGATTTTCCTTCATGAATCCTGCCTTCACCGATTTTTCAATCTCCTCTATCAACTCTGCAATAGAACCAATACACTTCTCTTCTGTTCCATCTTCTGTTCTCCAAATAGGCAATGGTGTTCCCCAATAACGAGAACGAGATAGATTCCAATCATTCAAATTCTCCAACCACTTTCCAAAACGACCGGTTCCGGTTGACTCCGGTTTCCACTTGATGGTTTTGTTCAATTCAATCATTCTGTCACGCGCCGCCGTAGAACGAATAAACCAACTATCCAATGGATAATACAACACCGGCTTATCAGTTCTCCAACAATGTGGATAGTTGTGAACATGTTTCTCTATTTTGAAAGCTTTGTTGTTGACCTTCATCTCCATACAGATGGCAACATCCAATGTCTCATCCTTTTCTGTCAAAGTCGGGTCGTATGCGTTTTTAACAAATTTACCCTCAAACTTCTTATATTCTGCTACATTTACATTCTCTTTTACGTAGGCTTCATCCAAGTCTGACAACAAGTAGAATTTACCAGTTAAATCTACAGAAGGACGAAGATTACCAAACTTATCAACTAATTGCAATGGAGGGATTCCGGCCGCTTTTGCCACACGAGCATCGTCTGCACCAAATGTAGGCGCAATATGAACAATACCGGTTCCATCCTCAGTTGTCACATAATCACCAGGAATCACTCTAAATGCTTGCTCTGCATTTTCCGGTTTTATCCAATTCAACAACTGTTCATACTTCATTCCAACCAAATCAGCACCTTTGTACTCTGCGATCACTTTGAATGGCACCAACTTATCTCCCGGTTTATAATCCTCCATGGCAACATCTGCGGCCTTTGGACTGAAGTGAGCATTCAACAAATCTTTTGCCAACACGTAGGTTGCCGGCTCTCCCGTATAAGGGTTATAAGATTGCACTGCCACATAATCAATATTCGGACCCACACACAAAGCCGTATTGGAAGAGAGTGTCCACGGAGTGGTTGTCCATGCTAAAAAGTAAGGAGTCCCCCACTCACTCATTTCCGACTTTGGATCCAACATTTTAAACTGAGCCACCACAGTAGTATCTTTCACATCGCGATAACAACCCGGTTGGTTCAACTCATGAGAACTCAAACCTGTTCCTGCAGCAGGCGAATAAGGCTGAATTGTATATCCTTTGTAAAGGTAACCCTTCTTATACAACTCTTTCAATAAATACCACAAAGTCTCTATGTAACGATTGTCGTAGGTGATATAAGGGTTATCCAAATCCACCCAGTAACCCATTCTTTGAGTTAAATCAGTCCACTCCTTGGTAAACTTCATCACATTGGTGCGACAAGCATTGTTGTAGTCGTTCACAGAAATCTTCTTCCCGATGTCTTCTTTGGTGATTTGTAACTCCTTCTCTACACCTAACTCCACCGGCAATCCATGTGTATCCCAACCTGCTTTACGCTTAACGTGGAAACCTTTCATGGTTTTGTATCGGCAAAAAATATCCTTAATAGAACGCGCCATTACGTGATGAATACCTGGCATTCCATTGGCAGATGGAGGTCCCTCATAAAAAACGAAAGTTGGGGCACCTTCTCTTGTCTTTACACTCTTAAGAAATAACTCTTTTTCTTCCCATTGTTTTAAAACCTCTTTGTTGATATCTGAGAGGTTGAAATTTGAATACTCAGCGAATTTTTTTGCCATATCTTTTTGAAATTTCCAACAATTTTTATGCAGTTGCTACTCTTGGTATTTTTAACTAAAGGCAACTTCTATGGTGCAAAGATAGTGTTTTTTAACCTATTATCGAAAAAGATTTCAAGGTAATTACATCGCCTTAATGTTTTTTTGTTGCAGAAGGATGAAAATATCGAAACAATTTACAATTATTTTCGGTTAAAAATATGTGTTTTTCTAAGAAGCTGTTTTAATTTTATTGTAAAATTGATTTTGGAAAGTTCTCTTAAAATATCTCTCCTTATCTCCCTGATGCTCACCTCCCTACCGTGTACATCTTCGATTACATTTTCCAGAAAAGGGGAAACGTGCTTTTTCATCTCTGATAAACATGCTTCATCGGATACCTCTTTTCATAAACTTTCTAAGCCTCAACCTTGGATTGCTACGGCAGAAATAACCGGAATTAATCTGGGAGTATGGGCTTTCGACCGTTATGCATTGGATGGTGATTATGCTCGTATCTCATGGAAATCTATTCGCCGTAATTTTCAAACGGGTTTTGTCTGGGATAACGATGGATTCGACACTAATCTCTTTTTTCACCCCTATCACGGGAGCCTCTATTTTAATGCGGCAAGATCTTGTAACATGAATTTTTGGAGTGCTATCCCATTCACTGCTGCCGGCAGTTTAATGTGGGAATTTCTTCTCGAAAGTGAACCTGCTGCCATCAACGATTGGTTGGCTACTACCATTGGAGGGGTGGCTCTGGGTGAGGTATCCTGGCGCTTGTCAAATCTGCTCATCAACGAACAAAAAAGGGGATTTCATCGGGTTTTACGTGAGTTGGGAATATGGGTCATCTCTCCTCTGCACGGCTTCAATCGTTTAATTACCGGCAAAACTTGGAAACGAAACATCACAACAACCAAAAACGACTATGTGCCAAAATTTAATTTCAAAATTTCTGCCAACTATCGACTGCTGTGCGAAACGGACAATTGGAAAGAGAACGCTCAAGGTGCAGAATTGCAATCGCATTTTGAATATGGACATCCCTTCAGTTCCTCTCTTCACAATCCTTATTCCTATTTTACGTTGGATTTGGAGATGAACTTAATGAAAAAACAACCCATTATCGGAGGGTTCCGTTGCGATGGTCTTCTTCATAAACTATTCAAGACAAATAGTAAAAAAAACAACCTTTTAATCGGACTATTTCAACATTTCAATTTCCTAAATTCTGATGCTATGAGTTTAAAAGAACGCATTGTTCCTTACCGAATTTCGGAAGCTGCCACCTTGGGAATCGGGCTCATATCGCACTGTTCAAGCAAAAACAATCGGTTCCGAATGGAAGGTATCATTCACCTTAATGGTGTTATCTTAGGTGGAAGTTATACAGATTTTTATCGTGTAGTGGACAGAGATTATAATCTGGGGAGTGGCTATAGTTTTCGGATTTCTCCGGAATTTAAATGGAGGGAGAAAATAGCACTGATGTTAGAATGGGAACGGATTCACCTCTTCACCTGGAAAGGGTATGATGAAAGCTTAAATTTAAGCAAACTATCGCACGAAGAGATGCTTTACCTGAATGCTCAAGGGGACAAGGGGAATACGCAACTCAATCAATTTATTGCCAAAACAACTTTTCGTCTCTATCAGAATTGGCACCTTAATTTGCAATATACGCAATACTTCAGACATACAAAATATGCCCACTTCCCGAATATAAAATGTATCGTGTCGGAATCGAAGGTTGGATTGACATATTTCTACTGATGACGTTCGTATGCAACTCGCTGCCGAATTCACTCGCAGTTGGTTCTATCCCAATTGCATTTTCGGGGGGGAATTGGTGTTCCCGTAAAGCCAAACTGATGAACTCTAAAAACTCAAGTACAGCACAGTTTCGTCTTCTTTTCATAAGGCATCGAAAATTTGGAAAACATTTTCCAAGATCTTAAGATTAGGAATTTAGATTTTGTGGACGAAATTTTCAACATTCTTCCCCCATTTCTCACTCACTCTCAAATCTTTATTGTATCTTTGCCAAACTTTATGAAGTTGGCCACTTTGGGTAACTTCTATAAATTACCTTCAATAAAAATTTTTATATGGCACATTTAATTGCTCCTTCGTTATTGTCGGCAGATTTTTCCGACCTTCGTAAAGACATTGAAATGGTAAACTCCAGCGTTGCTGATTGGTTTCATTTGGATGTCATGGATGGTGTTTTTGTCCCAAACATATCTTTTGGAACCCCGGTTATTGAAGCAGTAAAACGCTACGCAACAAAACCATTGGATGTACACTTGATGATTGTAAATCCGGACAAATTTATCGACGATTACCACAAAATGGGAGCAGATGTCCTAAATGTGCATTGCGAGGCTTGCACGCACCTGCACCGCACCATTCAAAAGATAAAATCGCTGGGCATGAAAGCAGGTGTTACACTTAATCCGCACACCTCGATTACTGCCGTAGAGGAGATTTTGCCCGACTTGGATGTTGTGATGCTGATGTCTGTAAATCCCGGATTCGGAGGTCAAAAATTTATTGAAAATACTCTCGATAAAACATCGAGATTAAAAGATTTGATTGGTAAACGAAACTCCAAGGCACTTATTGAAATTGATGGGGGTGTGAATTTTGAAACCGGAGAAAAATTACTGAAATCAGGTGCCGACATCTTGGTGGCAGGGAGCTTTGTTTTCGGGGCGACTCATCCTCTGGACACTATTGAAAAGTTAAAAGCTCTTTAGGCAGCCCTCTAATTATAGAGGTTACCTTACGTGAAAGAGATATTAGAATAAAAAACCTCATGTGGTAACTTGCAGAAGTTACCCGTTGTACTGTTTTGTTTGTGCTATGAATGATTGGGCGAAAACTCCGTTTTTTCGGATTGCGCCGGTAATGTGTATCGGCATTGTATTGGGGACAAATTTTCCCCACTCTTCGTTCTACTTTTGGGGAACGATTATCTCATTTTTTCTTTTCATTTTAACCTATTTTATCTCCTGCCGGCAACGATTTTACTTCCGGTGGATAGAGGGCATTTCGATCATTCTGTTCCTATTTTTCATCGGAGCCCACAATAGTTCTCTGTCTGAAGAAAATTTATGGAAACCTTGGAAAACAAATAAGCGCATTAGCTTTACTGCCGAAATAATTGACTTGCCGGAAGTGAAAAAATCCACGATAAAATGCCCTGTTTTGATTCGAGGAGAAGGGATTCCGGCATCTACAAAAATGATTCTCTACATTGCCCAAGATGAAGAGAGCCGGAAATTGGAAGATGGCGATCTGCTGCTAATAAATAATGTACAATGTCCGCAACCGCCCAAAGTACCTCAAGGAGAATTTGATTATCAACGATATCTACAAATCAAGGGCTTCTCCGGCAGCTTATATATAAAACGAACCGAATGGGGAAAATGGGGAGTAGAAAAGCAATTTTCCATCAGTAGGGAAGCACGAAAAACAAGAAAAAAAATCCTGTCTCAATTGAAGCAGTGGCAACTGAATGATGATGAATTCGGGGTATTATCCGCCTTGGTATTAGGCGAGAAAAGGCTGTTAGACAAATCCATTCAGAACAACTATTCCGCCACCGGTGCCAGTCATATTTTAGCCGTTAGCGGACTACATGTAGGAGTGGTATTTTTCATCTTCACTTGGGTTCTAAAATGGATATTACGGTCAATGAAATGGGAGAAACTACGAATTGTAATTTCATTATTATTCCTATGGCTCTACACCTACATAACCGGTCTCTCTCCATCTGTTGTCCGAGCAAGTACCATGCTTACATTAGCAGCCTTTTCCACCATCCTACATAAACATAGTTCCATCTACAACACCTTGTTTGCATCGGCATTTTTGATGTTGCTTTACAACCCTAATTATCTCTACGACATCAGTTTTCAGCTCAGCTATTTAGCTTTGCTCTCCATCCTCCTATTTCAGAATAGAATCTACCGAATTGCAGAATTTAGGTCGATTCCGGATAAAATATGGACTTTACTCTCCGTTTCTTTGGCAGCACAAATCGGCACACTCCCATTAACACTCTATTGTTTTCAGCAATTTAGCAACTACTTTTGGTTTTCCGGACTAATCGTGGTTCCACTATCAGGAGTAATCATTTATCTGACATTAGCACTGATAATTTTCGGGTGGGTTCCCTACCTATCTGATCTACTTGCAACATTGGTTGATTGGACTTTGATTGGAATGAACAAAAGCATAACTTGGATGAGTAAACTCCCCTATTCAACAGTCATTAATATCGATTTCACCGAAATCGACCTGACATTTTTATATCTTATCGTCGTACTATTATTAGGGATATTAACTCGAAAAAAATTTCGATATATAAGCAGTTTACTAGCCGTTTTATTTGTTTATACAATATATCGTGCAACATACCAATTTTTTTTGTAAATTAGCACCCAATAAAATTATAGAGATATGATAACAAAAATTATTAAAGAAGATTTGATTACTGAGACAAAAGCAGAATTTGAATCTGCTGATTCCATCGTGCT
Source organism: Paludibacteraceae bacterium (assembly GCA_017630395.1). Lineage (GTDB taxonomy): Bacteria > Bacteroidota > Bacteroidia > Bacteroidales > Paludibacteraceae > UBA1181. The sequence goes on along the minus strand of JAGBVI010000051.1, from coordinate 72,548 downwards.
TGTATCTCACACCTCTCCGGATGGAGATGCCATAGGATCGACTCTTGCTCTTGGCCTGTTTTTACAAAGTCAGGGCAAAAAGGTGGCGGTAATTTATCCAACAGCTATCCCTGAGAATCTAAATTGGCTGCCCGGAGCAAAAGAATCTCTTATATATGCCAATAATCCAAACGGAGCAAACGAGTTAATAAAAAATGCAGACTTAATTTGTTGTTTGGATTTCAATGAATTAAAGCGAATTGGGGATATGGCTATTCCGGTGGCAGAAGCACCCGGAAGGAAACTACTGATAGATCATCATACCAATCCAAGTAGTTTTGCAGATATATTAATCTCCTATCCATTGATGTCTTCTACTTCTGAAATGATTTTCCGAGTGATATGCCGTATGGGTTACTTCGCAGAGATGTCTGTAGAGTGCGCCACTTGCATCTACCTTGGAATGATGACAGATACCGGTGCGTTCACTTTCAACTCCAACCACCCGGAAATATATACCATCATCTCTGAATTAATAAAAAAAGGGGTAAACAAAGATGAAGTTTATCGTCGCACCTATAACAACAATAAAGAATCTCGATACCGTATGTTAGGACACTTGCTCTCCAACAATATGCGAATCAACAAAGATTTAGGTGTTGCTACCCTTTGGCTGACTGAAGAGGAGTTGATGCGATATAACTACGAAGCCGGTGATACAGAAGGTTTTGTAAATATACCATTAGAAATCAAAGGTGTCGTTTGCTCGGTATTTTTTAAAGAGACGGAAGGGAAGATTCGAATTTCTTTCCGCTCATTAGGTGATGTGCCTCTTAATGAGTTTGCCAAAAAATATTACAATGGCGGCGGGCATCTAAATGCTTCCGGTGGAGAATCATTTGAGCCGATGCAAGAGACATTAAAAAATTTTGAAACCAACATCCTCGATTTAAAAGATGTGTTGAAAAAAGAGATAGAAAGACAAACGAAATGAATTATAAATCACAAATATTCGGTTTTATCCTTGGAATAGGATTATTATCTTGTTCCGACCCTGCTCCACAAATCCCCGTCAATAAAATGGAGCGAGAGGATGTAAAAGGCTCTTTGATGGAGATGAACAAGCAATTTTATGACTTGGAAAATGAGGAAATAACTCGTTTTATCGACTCCACTAAGTGGCAAGGGAAACGAGAAGGAACCGGCATAGGAATCCGAATAATCAAAGAGGGAAACGGAGAAAAAGTTGCTTTGACCGATGACGTTACAATCTCCTACTCTATCAAGATGTTGGATGGGACCACTTGCGACAAATTGACGAAAGTGGTGAAAACCATCAACCTCGAAAAGGGTGAGATGATCATGGGTATGAGAGAAGCAATATTAGGAATGACAATTTCCGAAACCAGCGAATTCATCATACCTTCTTACATGGCATACGGTGTGGTTGGGTTTCCAAAGTGTATTCCGGGCTGGACTCCCATAATTTGTGAAATAACATTAATTGATTCTAATAAGAGGCTCTAACTCCTCTTATTTGTTTAACTTTGAATAAAAATAGATGAATATGTCAAAAATAGAATTGAAATTTTTCTCTAAAATCGTTGGGGTTGCACTATTGGGACTTCTTCCTCTCTCTTGCAAAGATACTGAGACATACGCAGATTATGTAGAGAGTGAAAAAGAAGAGATTGCAACCTTCATCACATCAAATAATATTGCGGTTACTGAAAAAATGCCGGAAGGTACCGGACAATGGAAAGATGGCGATCGCGAGTTGTATTACAACTACACAAGCGGGAAAGCAGATGGGTTGTACTATCACCAAGTGGAATTGGGTGATGGCGATTTAGTTCCTCAAAACAATTGGACTGCCTACGTGCGTTATGTGGGCTACACGCTTAATGGTAAGGAGATATATAATTGCACAGCTCGATACTCTCCGGACCCGCAAGGCTTTGTATTGTTAAACTCTCCCTACGGAACAAGATTTGGAGTAGGCTTTCAACAGGCTGTCAAAAACTTAAGAGTGGGAGGACACTGCAAAGTAATTATCCCGTTTGATATCGGAAACTCGTACAACATTGCTATAAATGGAGGAAACCGTTCCGATATCGACAATAAACAACCAATGTTATACGAAATTTGGTTAGTTGGTTTGGAATAATACTGAATAAATGGAAAAGCTAAGTAAAAATAAACTACGTCAGTTATTGTCTTTCACCAAAAAGAAGGTGCGCGATGAGCAAAATCTTTTTTTGGCAGAAGGAAACAAATTGGTGCGTGATTTACTACCCTATTTCCATTGTAAAACAATCGTTGGAACCGAAGATTTCTATGAGAAAGAAGAGATTAGACTGGAGAACGATTGTTATATTGCATCCAAAGAGGAACTGGAACGTCTCTCATTAACTCGCTCTCCGCAAGCGGTGTGGGCGTTGTTTGAAAGAAAAGAAGAGAACTTGGACCTGTCCGGACTGAAAGAAAAACTATCTTTGGCTTTGGATGGAGTGCAAGACCCGGGAAATTTGGGAACAATTATACGGATTGCAGATTGGTTTGGGATTGAGAATATAATCTGCTCCAATAATTGCGTCGACCTCTATAACCCCAAAGTTGTTCAAGCCACAATGGGGGCTATTGCCAGAGTAAAAATTCATTACACCGACTTGGTGAAACTCATAGACTCTGTGGAGGATTTGCCTATTTATGGCACATTTTTGGAGGGAGAGATTATCTACGAAACAACCCTATCCTCTAATGGGATTATTGTCATGGGAAACGAAGGAAATGGAATTTCCGAGGCGGTAAAACAAAGGATAACTCAAAAACTCTTTATCCCCAACTACCCCTCTGATAGAAAGACTTCAGAGTCATTAAATGTAGCTGTAGCCACATCAATAGTATGTTCAGAATTTAGAAGAAGGAAGTAAAAAATAAGTTATATGGGAAAGAAAGCTAATGGGAAATCATTCTTACAAAGAATGAGATTTAAATACAAAATTGCCATTCTCAACGAAAATACGTTAGAGGAGGTTTGGCGTGCACGTTTGTCTAAAATGTCTGTTTTCCTCTTCTGTTTTTTAGTTGCAGTCATCTACTTCTTTTTGATTGCATTCCTCATTATAAAAACTCCATTGAGAGGGTTTCTACCCGGTTACACAGAGAATATTGACTTGCGAGATAAATTGATGAAAAACTCCTTAACAATAGATTCTTTGTCTGAAAAAATGGAGTTACAAACACAATACATGGTTGCTATTAGAAGTGTGATGTCTGATGAAATTAAAGCTGACTCTACCTCAACGATTGATTCGCTTAGAAACAAGGTGGTAGATTTTACCACATTACACGCCTCAGAAAAGGAGGTTACTTTCCGCGATTCCTTTGAGAAATCAGAACGTTTGAACATTAATGTGTTGGAGGCTGATGTTTCAGGAAGTAAAAATTTCTTAATGAAACGACCGGTAAATGGGGTGTTGATGGACTCATTTAATATCCAAAACAAAAGTTACGGAGTGAAAATTATCACAGAACAGAATTCAAATATTTTCTCGATTTTAGATGGCGTGGTGGTTGAATCTCAATTTGTACTATCCAATCAATATGTAATGAGCATACAACACGCAGATAACATGATTTCAGTATATAAATCAAAACAACCGTTCTTGAAAAAGAAAGGTGATAGGTTGCGCGCCGGAGAAATAATCTCTACGCTTAGAGATAGCTCGGAAAGAGTGGTTGAATTTGAGTTGTGGGAAGGGGGAGTGCCTCTGAATCCTAAAGAGTACATCTCATTCTAAGCTTTCATGCTTATATGAGGTAAAGAATTTTAATGAACAAAAGCGGAAAATAAAGAATAAAAAAAATGAAGAAACAGATTGCAATTTTAGGATCAACCGGCTCCATCGGAACACAAGCCTTGGAGGTAATTGATGAGAATCCTGATTTGTTTGAAGTATATGCACTGACAGCAAACAACAACGACAAATTGCTTGTTGAACAGGCACGGAAATATCATCCGGAAATTGTTGTAATTGCGAATAAAGAAAAATACGCCTACGTAAAGGAGGCATTGGAAGATTTACCAATGAAGGTTTTTTCCGGTTCGGAATCTATCTCTGACGTGGCCGAAATGGGGCCAATAGATATAGTCTTAACCGCCATGGTAGGCTACTCCGGATTGCAGCCAACCATTCATGCATTGAAAGCCGGCAAAACTATTGCATTGGCCAACAAGGAGACATTGGTGGTGGCAGGAGAAATAATTTGCGATCTGGCTCAAAAACATCGATGTGCTATTTTGCCAGTGGATTCTGAACATTCTGCCGTTTTCCAATGTTTGGCAGGAGAAACCAGTCCGATCGAAAAAATCATCCTTACTGCATCTGGCGGTCCATTCAGAGGGAAAAGTCGTGACTACCTCAAAAATGTAACACGAGCAGAAGCTCTCAAACACCCCAATTGGAGTATGGGTGCAAAGATTACAATAGACTCTGCAACAATGATGAATAAAGGCTTTGAAGTGATTGAGGCAAAATGGTTATTTGGTGTAAAACCGGAACAAATAGAAGCAATCGTCCATCCTCAATCTCTCATCCACTCGATGGTACAATTTGAAGATGGTTCCATAAAAGCTCAAATGGGATTACCGGATATGAAACTGCCTATTCAGTACGCCTTTGGGTATCCGTACCGTCTGAAAAACAATTATCCACGTCTCGATTTTTCGACATGCAAAGATATGACTTTTGAAAAACCAGATTTAGAGGTATTTCGGAACTTAGCATTCGCATACGATGCGATGAAGAAAGGGGGGAATGCCCCATGTATCTTGAATGCAGCAAATGAAATTGTTGTCGAGGCTTTCTTAAAAGAACGCATTGGCTTCCTAGAAATGTCCGATATAATCGAACAAACAATGAATAGAGTTGCATTCATTGCTAAACCTACATACGAAGATTATGTGGCAACCGATAGAGAAGCAAGAAACATAGCACTCTCTGTAATCAAAGGCTAAGATATTGAAAAGTAAATAAATTAATTATAAAATATGTCAACCATTGTAACTATATTACAATTTTTTGCAAGTTTATCTTTGTTGGTCTTAGTGCATGAATTTGGGCACTATTTGATGGCAAGAATTTTTAAAGTACGTGTTGAAAAGTTCCAAATATTTTTTGGCAACCCCATTGTAAAATACAAACCAAAGAATAGCGATACAGAATACGGGATAGGTTGGTTACCGCTTGGAGGATACGTTAAAATTGCAGGTATGATTGATGAATCCTTGGATCAAGAACAGATGAAGAGACCTGTACAAGATTGGGAATTCAGGTCGAAACCTGCATGGCAACGGCTACTGATTATGATTATGGGAGTTGTTTTCAATTTTATTTTTGCTTTACTCCTCTATTGCGTACTCTCATTTGCATACGGAGAAAAATACATACCATTCCAAAATATGACACACGGAATGAGTTTTAGTGAAACAGCTAAAGAGATAGGGTTCCAAGATGGAGATATTTTATACATGGCAGACTCAATCCTGCTAGAAAAACCGGGCAATGAATCGTTCCGTCAGATTGTAGAAGCAGAGAAAGTGACTGTAATCAGAGAGGGAGAGAAAAAGGAGATTAAAATGCCGGAAGATTTTATGCAACGATTGATGGCTTCCGGAGAAGGATTCATAAGTTACCGAATTCCATTTGTTGTAGACTCCGTTTTGAGAGGTTCAAGAGCAGAGATGGCGCAATTTCAAGCAGGCGACAGCATAGTAGCATTTATAGGAGATTCGCTAACTGAAATCTACATTTCAGACGCAATAAAAAAATTCTCTGAAAACAAAAATATTCCACTCTCAGTGATTGTTGCACGCAATGGTGGAAGAGACACTCTGACACTTACACCGGACCACAACGGAAAAGTGGGCGCATATATGAAACCGATAAACGCATTCTATACAACCAAAAGCGTCACCTATGGACCGATTGAGTCGATTGGAGTGGGTATCTCAAGAGGGGTGGAACTTCTTAGCGGCTACGTATCCGATATGAAGTATGTATTTACAAAAGAGGGGGCACAAAGTGTGGGCGGGTTCCTCTCTATTGGCAGCCTATTCCCCTACCCTTTCAATGCACAAATATTTTGGGAAATAACCGCCTTTTTATCGCTGATATTAGCATTCATGAATATTCTGCCTATACCGGCATTAGATGGTGGACACTTGATGTTCTTGATATATGAAATAATCACTCGAAAGAAACCATCTCAAAAAGCATTGGTAAACGCACAAATCATAGGAATGGCTATATTATTGTTCCTTTTAATTTTTGCAAACGTAAACGATTTATTCAGATTTTTTGGAGATTAATTAAAAGATAAGATGGTAGGTTTAGGCAAGTTATTCAGCATATTTCTTCAAATTGGAGCATTTACATTGGGAGGGGGATATGCAATGTTGGCAATGGTTGAACAAGCAATAGTTGAAAAACATAAATTCATGAATAAAGATGAATTTTGGGATTTGATAGCAGTTGTTCAGACCTTGCCGGGAGTATTTGCCATCAATACGGCTCTCTATGTTGGGTACAAACTCAGAGGCAAGTCAGGTGCATTAGTAGCATCTTTGGGAGCTGCACTTCCATCATTTGTGGCAATACTACTGATTGCCACATTCTTTGCAGAGATACGAGATAATAGCTGGGTTGAGAGGATTTTCAAAGGAATCAGACCATGTGTGGTAGCTCTAATACTTGTCCCTGCCATCCGCTTACTAATAGGAGAAGGCATAAAATGGAAAATTATTTGGATTCCACTTTTAGCCGGATTTTTAATCTGGTATCTGAAAGTATCTCCGGTCATAATCATTCTAATTACTGCGATTCTATCGCTGATTTATGGATTCTTCACTTACAAAAAAATAGAGAAATAATGGTATATCTTGAATTATTATATGTATTTTTCAAAATTGGTCTTTTAGGATTTGGGGGCGGATATGCTATGATCTCTCTAATTCAATTTGAGGTGGTGGATAATTTTCATTGGCTCACACTCAAAGAGTTTGCCGATATAGTCGCGATTTCTCAAATGACACCCGGTCCTATCTCTATCAACACAGCAACATACGTTGGTTATGAAGTGGCAGGAATAACCGGATCTGTTGTTGCCACTATAGCCCTTTGTCTGCCTTCTGTTATGCTGATGGTTTTAGTGATGTTGTTTCTCTTTAAAAACAAAGAAAATCACTGGGTGCAATCGCTACTAAAAGGACTCAAGCCTGTAATGGGAGGACTCATCTTAGCTGCTGCTTTGTTGCTGATGAATAAAGAGAATTTTATTGATGCCGGCCTAGGAGAAAATAATATCAGCGTCATAATATGTGCCTTCTCTTTTATAGCTCTCTACTTTTTCAAAATTAACCCTATGATTCTGATTACTTTAGCCGGAATTTGTGGAGCTATTATATACTAAAAATGTTTCAAACTACTCTGTGGTTACCTAAGAAGCCGTTTAAATTTATTTAAAGTTTCACTCTCAAAAATGCTCGAAATAAATTTTAAACAACTTCTTTTCATGAATATTATCAGTTGAGTTCCATAAATTCACTTTGCAAAATTTTTAGAAGCCATTTACAAGAAAATTAACCGCCCGGAGTGATTGTTGACGAAATAGAACTATTTCACTATCTTTGTCCAAAACAGAAAGTCATGAAGAAGCGATTCAATACCACCGGCAGTTGCAACCCTGCCATGCACTATATGGTTGACACAAGCAAGAAACTTGCACAGATAGAGGAGTACATAGATGATGGCCTGTACTTCACCATCAACCGTGCCCGTCAGTTCGGCAAGACTACAACGCTTAATGCGTTGTTGCGGTTGTTTGCTGATGAATATATTGTGATAAAAATTAGTTTTGAGGGGTTTGGTCCTGATAGTTATAAAAATGAAGAGACTTTTGTTCGTTCATTCATGGAGGAGGTGAACGATATGCTTATCAAAAGCAATCAAACCGTTTATGCTCAACTTTGGAGTCAAACTATTTTGTCTTTAAACGAATTGTCTCGACATATAAACAATTTTTGCAGTAAATGTGGCAAAAAAGTAGTACTATTTATAGATGAAGTAGATAAAAGTTTAGATAATCAACTATTCCTTCACTTTCTTGGGACGCTTCGCAACCTTTATCTTATGCGTAACGAAACAGGTGATATGCATTCCACTTTCCACAGCGTTGTTCTCGCCGGTGTTTATGACGTGAAGAACTTAAAAATCAAACTTCGTCCGGACGAGGAGCGTAAGTACAACTCCCCATGGAACATTGCCGCCAAATTCAAGGTTGATATGACCTTCCACCCTGATGAAATCATCACGATGCTCAATGAGTATGAGATTGATTATCAAACTGGTATGAACAAAGCGTTCATCGCTAATGAAATATACAAATACACAAGTGGTTATCCGTATCTTGTAAGCTGCATTTGCTCCATAATACACGATGAATTGGAGCAAGATTGGAGCGAAAAGGGCATACAAGACGCAATAAAGATATTGATAAAGGAGAGGGAGAACACGCTTCTCGGGGATTTAACGAAAAATATAGAGACTTATCCTGATTTTGAAAAACTGATGACGGATGTGCTTCTTCACGACAAGGAAATAGTTTACGAGCCAAACGTTCCGGCTATCGACCTTGCTTTGACTTTCAGCGCAGTAAAGGAGGATGCTCATGGTCACATAACGGTTCATAACCTTGTATTTGAACAGAAACTTTACAACTATTTTGTGGCGAAAGAGTCGCTGAAAGGTAACTCCGACTTCTCAGGCAACCGCTCTATTTATGTGACAAACGGAAGACTAAACATGCCTTTGGTAATAGCTCGTTTTCAAGAACTAATGCGCAATGAACGCCGCAGGGCGGACAACGAGTTTCTGGAGCGACAAGGTAGGCTGCTTTTCCTTTGCTTCCTCAAACCTATTGTCAACGGCACAGGCTTCTACTACGTGGAGCCGGAGACCCGCAATGGCGGACGAATGGACTTGGTGGTAAGTTTCGGCGGCGAAGAGTTCGTCATCGAGCTGAAAATCTGGCGAGGAGAGAAATACGAAGTGGAGGGGAAAGTGCAGTTGGCGGAATACCTTAAAACACGCAACCTCAGCGAAGGTTATTTGGTCACCTTCTCCTTCCTGAAAAACAAAACCATTCAAGAAGAGCCGGTGTGGGTTGAGCATGATGGCAAGCGGATTTATGAGGCGGTGATATAAAGAGAAACTACAATCATACAGTATGAAAAAAGAGAAAGACCCAATGGGTCATGCAGTGGCAGAATATTTTGCCAAAGGAGAAAAAGGGAAAGAGCGAATTGTTATTTATTCGCCAATGTTTGATGACGATGAAATGCCGGTACAAATGTTATTCCGACAATATAATCAGATGCCGGCATTGGAACAAAAGGCACTAGAACTGGCCAGAGGAAAAATCTTGGATGTAGGAGCTTGCGCAGGGTGTCACTCTTTAGTATTACAGGAGATGAACAAAAGTGTAACTGCCATAGACATCTCGCCACTCTGCGTAGAAACGATGGTGAAAAGAGGAATAAAAGATGCCAGACTTATTGATTTTTGGGAGATAGAGGAAAAATTTGAGACCATATTGATGCTGATGAATGGGATAGGAATCGTGGGAAATATGGCAAATTTGCCCCACTTTTTCAGACATTTGGATAAAATTCTTACCCCTGATGGGTGCGTATATCTCGATTCGTCTGATTTATGTTACTTATACGAAGACGAAGAGGGAATCATCGAATTACCCAACGATGAAAATTACTATGGGGAAATAAGTTTTCAAATGCAATATAAAAACATCTTGGGAGAAAAATTTCCGTGGTTGTACATAGATGCAGAAAAACTACAAGAAGAAGCAATAAAACACGATTTCATCGTCAAAATAGTGAAAGATGGAGAACATTACGACTATTTAGCAGAAATAAGAAGAAAAAAATAAAACGTCAATAAATTCAATTTTTTGGGAAAATAAAGAAGAAAATATCTAAAATTCATTACCTTAGCCGAGTAATGAATAAATTTTGGATATCTATAATATTGCTTCTCTTATTTCGCCCATTGTTGAGCGAAAGGTATGCACACTTTGATCACTACACCACAGAGGATGGAATGATCTCTAATCGTATTACCTCCATCACACAAGATTCATTAGGATACATTTGGATGGCGACAGATTTTGGGTTGGAACGGTTTGACGGGAAACGATTTAAGCATTACCAAAAAAAAGAGTACCCCAAACTTATTAGAAATGATTTTCACGGTGTAAAATATGTGCATAACAACAAAATCATGATATGTGGTTACAATGGGATGCTGATGGAGTACGACATAGAAAAAGATGAGTTTTACGACATCAAACCAAAGGATTTCGAAGAAAACTATTACAAAGAAATAGGGGGTATTTATAAGAATGAGAAATGGGAGTATCTGATGACCGGAAGCGGTATCTACATTTATGACAAAGAGAAGGAAGAGTATAATACCAATTTTGCAGCATATGACTCCATCCAAAGTGTTGTAAGAGCAATGCATATCGATGAGTATGATCGTTTTTGGATTGGAACTACTTATAACAACGTCTCTGTTTACGAAAAAAGCGGAAAAAAAATAAAAGAATTTTCAAAAAAGGGACAAGGGATGGCATTTGTTACCGGGATGAGAGAATTGAAGAACAAAAAACTAATTGTCACCCTATTATCAAATGAGCTATGGATATTTGACAATAAGGATAAAGAGTTGAATGAACCTTCCGTCATATACCTTCCATTCAGTAATATCTGCCAACTCATCGAGGATAGAGACAACAACATCTGGTTTGGAACCGATGGCGATGGATTGTGGAGAACCACCTTTGAAGGATTGAAGAGCGGAAAATTTGAAAAAATCATACCTCTCAATGCAGAGGCAGAAAGAATGGACAAGATCTATGCCATGCTAGAAGACAGAAGAGGCAATATTTGGGTAGGTACGCAAAATGGAGGAATTTGGAGACTGAAGAATTCAACAAACAACGAAATGATTTTCTCATCAGATTGTGGTTTCCCCTCTTTCCCATGCACTTCATTTACAGAAGATGACAAAGGAAAAATTTGGGTTGCAACGGATGGAAACGGTGTTTTTGCGGTTGATGAACAATGCAAAATCATTAAACATTACAAATTTGCCAACAACAATATTTTGGGAATTTGCTACGACAAAAATGAGATTGTAGTTGCAACTTGGGGAGGAGGCATTTTTAAGATCAACCCGGAAACCGGAACAACGAGAGAAGAAATTTTCGATGGAATCGAACAACCGGTAAATTGCTATTTTAATATACATAAAGATGACCAAGGCAACTATTTTGCATGTTCTGCAGGTGATGGTTTATACGTCAGGCATCACAACGGGAAATGGCACATTCCGGAGCTGAAAGATGACTCCCTCTCTGCATATCCCAACAAATGGATTTTTAACGTCATAGATGGAAAAAACGACACCAAATGGGTAGTCACAACCAACACTTTATGGAAATTGAATAAAAACGAAATAAAAGCAATGTTGCCGGACTTCAGCGCATCAAAGTCGCACAGACCACTATCCATCGAAGATGGAATTTGCGACAAAGAGGGTAACCTCTTCATTGCCACCAACTATGGTATCTATAGATTCCCTGCAGAAGGAGGAGCTCCGGACACCCTTAATTTCATCCCAAATTCTATCTACAGAATCATAAGGTTCGATAATAATGGAACAATATGGGCTGCAAGTATCGATGGAATCATCTCAATTGATTACGAAAACAAAAAATACCAAAAGGTACATCTGGATATCAAAGACATATCGAAATATTACTTTTTCTGTCGCTCCGGCTACAAAGACTCGAAGGGAAACATCTATTTTGGAACCAATAGCGGATTCTTTAAATTTAAACCGGAAAATATCTTTAAAGAGAGTGAGATAGACAATTTTGATTTTTCAGAATTATACATCAATCAGAAAAAAATCAAACCCTATGACAAATCGGTTTTAGAAAAGGGGAATTTAAGCAATCATTCAAAAATTGAACTAAATTACGATGAAACCGACATAAAAATCGGTATTAATCTATTGGATTTATCACAGTCTGAAAAGATACAATGTCGATATAAAATCATCGGTTTCAATAACAAATGGGTAGATATGAATGGCAAAAGAGAGATTACCATCAACTATATGCCAACAGGGAAATACCAATTAGTTGTTGAGACCTTCCGTACTAATCCGGAAAAATCCAAACAGATTTCGTTAGAAATTGTTGTACTGCCACCATGGTGGGAAAGTTGGTATTTCTACACGATTATGGCTTTCTTGGCAATTGCACTGATTAGTTTATTTTTCTATTTCCGCTTCCGCCATCTGCTCAGAAAAAAGAGAGAATTGGAGTATGTTGTTGAAGAGCGTACATGGGAGCTGAAAGAGGCATTGGGAGAAAAGAACAGGCTGCTTTCTGTAATTGCGCACGACCTTAAAAATCCAATGTTTGCGATTGTGGGAGCGTTGAATACATGGCTGCAAAAAGAAAAAAATGACGACCGTCAAACAATCGAAAAAGTGCATGAATCTGCTGTCGCACTTCAATCAGAAATGATAAAACTACTAAATTGGGCACGCTCTGACGTTAAAGAGATTGCATTCAAACCACAAAATACCAATTTGGAACTCTGCACCAATAACATCATTCAATTGATATTGTCGTTGGTTAACGGAAAGAATTTGAATCTGAAGCTTCAATTCAGTTTGAGAAACTATGCATACGTAGATGCAAGGATGATAGAGACCGTGCTAAGAAATTTGCTGGTCAATGCCATTAAATTCACTCCTGAAGGAGGAGATATTGAGGTTATCGGAGAACAAAACAACAATTCTATTCTACTAACAATCAAAGATTCAGGAGTGGGAATGACTTCCAACCAAATACAAAGCATACTCAATGGTGAGAAAAACCTATCTACCATGGGTACCAGAAAGGAGAAAGGATATGGAATAGGAATCAATCTGTGCAGAGAATACTTGCTGAAGAATAATTGCAAGATGGAGATTGAAAGTAAAAAAGATGTAGGAACAACCATCATCATTTCACTTCCAATATCAGAAGAAGAGTTGATGTTTGAAACCAACGAAACAAGAAACAATCTAACTCTGCCGGTGGATATACAATTAGATGCAAGCATATTTGATGGCAACGTAATATTGGTGGTAGATGATGACATACTAATCAGGGAGAACATCTCATACATGATAAGTCAGTACACCACTGTAATTACAGCAAGTAATGGGAAAGAAGCAATTGAAATTGCGCAAAAGAATATGCCGGACATAATAATAAGCGACATAGAGATGCCAGAAATGGATGGCATAGAAATGTGCAGCATCTTGCATAAAGATCCACAATTCAATCATATCCCGATTCTGTTTGTTTCGGCATGCACCGAAGAGAACAGGAGACTATCCGGCTACTTGCATGGAGCGATAGATTATATAACCAAGCCATTCAATAAAAAGGAGCTACTGATAAAACTATCCAACATACTAAGCGTTCGACAAGAACAGCAAAGAAAGTATATAGAACAATTCCAAGCCAACCAAATTAAGGATGAAGTAATTAGTGAGGAGGTAAATCCATTTGTAGCTCACTTCATGGAGGTGTTGGAAGAGTGTTATACAGAGAGCCAAGTATCAGTGGAATTATTGGCACAAAAAATGAACGTCAGTCAATCGACATTAAACCGGAAACTACGCACGCTAACCTCTCAATCACCAATCATATTACTGACAGAATACCGACTAAAAAAAGCAAAAGAGATATTACAAAAGCCGAATAACGACTATTCCATCAGCGATATATGCTACATGGTAGGGTTCAACGACCCATCCTATTTTACGAGAAAATACAAAGAATATTTTGGTCATACCCCATCGCAGAAAGAGAGATGATAGAGAAATTTGCAAAGAGCACAATTTCTTATGAGAAGTGGTAAGCTGAAAAATGCAACGCATTAGCAAAAGTAAACCCTCCTTTACTGATATTTGAGTACGAATCTGCCCTGCAAACTCATACAATCCACAAAAGAGGTAGGCGTGTATCTGCTGCAAGCACTTTATACTACCCGGCTCCAAACGATTCAGCATTCAGCTTTCAAACAAAGAATAAGCCTTATTTACGACCCTGCCCATCAATGGTGTTGTCGCTGTAAGTAAACCAATCGAGGAATGCATTAGCTAGCTTATTGGGATAGTGCGCTGCCAATTCATCACTGAGTAATCCTATGACAGAAGAAGAGAAATTCACTCATAGGTGTTTTTAATTAAATGGAGACCAACTAAATAAAGCACCTTATAATGGGTTATTTTTGGATTGTAAGTATTCTCAATCCAGTCAATTTATAGATTGTAAAAAATGTATAGCTCAATAATTACAAAAGATTGTTAGGTTCACAAAAGTTATCCGTGTGACTAACTTTGTAAAATAAAAATTCTTAGAAATCAGTTTTATTTAATCATCTGTTCACATGTTGTGCGGAGATGAAATTAGATCCATTCAAAAAATCAATGAGGGTGCATCAAAACTATAAAGTTGAGATACACCCTCACATAATTAAAGACACCTAATTGGTATTATCTATTCATTACGCATCGATAACAGCGTAGGTTGCATTATCCTCGATGAATTGGCGACGAGGAGCCACCTCATCTCCCATCAACATAGAGAAAGTATAATCCGCCTGAGCCATATCGCCAATTGTTACCTGACGCAAAGTACGATGCTCCGGATCCATGGTGGTTTCCCACAATTGATCCTCGTTCATCTCTCCAAGACCTTTATAACGTTGGATCTTCACAGAACTTTCAAGTCCTCCACCATATTTATCGATGAATGCTTGCTTTTGCTGTTCATTCCAACAATACTCAGATACTTTACCTTTTGTACAAAGATACAAAGGAGGAGCAGCAATATAGACATGACCTCTTTCAATCAATTCTCGCATGTGTCTGAAGAAGAAAGTAAGAATCAACGTATCGATGTGGCTACCATCGACGTCGGCATCGGTCATGATAATAATCTTGTGGTAACGAAGTTTCTCCATATTCAAAGCCTTAGGATCTTCAGGAGTACCAATACTCACACCCAAAGCAGTATAAATATTACGAATTTCTTCGCTTTCAAACACCTTATGTTGCATTGCTTTCTCCACGTTCAAGATTTTACCTCTCAGTGGCAAAATAGCTTGGAATTTACCATTTCTACCTTGTTTAGCAGTACCACCCGCAGAATCACCCTCGACAAGGAACAACTCACAATTTTCAGGATTTCTATCTTGGCAATCAGCCAATTTACCAGGCAAACCTGCACCGGACATAGGAGACTTACGTTGCGTTTCGCGCGCTTTACGTGCTGCAATACGAGCACGAGCAGCCAAAATCACCTTATCTACAATAATTCTCGCCTCTTTCGGATGCTCTTCCAAATAGTTTGTCAAAGCCTCACCAACTGCTTGTTGTACAATACCGGAAACCTCATCATTACCCAATTTGGTTTTGGTTTGACCCTCAAACTGAGGTTCAGCCACTTTCACAGAAATAACAGCTGTAAGACCTTCACGGAAGTCATCACCACTAATTTCAATTTTTGCTTTTTCCAACAATTTAGAGTCATCAGCATACTTTTTCAAAGTTCTTGTCAAAGCTGCACGGAAACCGGTAACATGAGTTCCACCCTCAATTGTATTAATGTTGTTAACGTATGAGTGTACCACCTCGTTATAAGAAGTATTGTAGGTCATTGCCACCTCCACAGGAGTCCCATATTTCTCGGTGGAAACGTGAATAACATCCGGAATAAGATGATCTTTAGCAGAGTCCAAGAACTCAACAAACTCTTTCAATCCGCTCTCTGAGTGAAATAAATCTTTACGAATATTTCCCTCTTCATCAGGGCGATTATCGGTCAAGGAGATATGGATACCTGCATTCAAGTAAGACAAATCTCTCAAACGTCTTGCCAAAGTCTCATATTTATAAACTATTTCGGTAAAAATCGATGAATCGGGCAAAAAGGTTACTTTAGTTCCGGTTCTATCAGACTCTCCCACCTCTTTAACATCATACAACGGTTTACCACAAGAGTACTCTTGCACATAACGCTTTCCGCCACGGCAAACTTCCACCATCATTTTGACAGACAAAGCATTAACACAAGATACACCCACACCGTGCAAACCACCGGAAACCTTATAAGTTCCTTTGTCAAATTTACCACCGGCATGTAGGACAGTCATAACAACCTCCAACGCAGAGCGTTTTTCCTTCTCGTGCATATCCACAGGGATACCGCGCCCATCATCTTGAACCGTGATAGAATTATCTTCATTGATTGTAACTTCGATGTTCTTACAGAAACCTGCCAAAGCCTCATCGATAGAGTTATCAACCACCTCGTAAACCAAGTGGTGCAAACCTCTCTCTCCAATATCTCCGATATACATGGCAGGACGCTTACGCACTGCCTCAAGGCCTTCTAACACCTGAATATTATCCGCGGTATAAGAACTTCCCTTTTTTTCTTCGCTCATATTACTGATTTTTTTGAATCTAATTTTATACCTACAAATGTACAAAAAAATAGTATTTTAAGCAAAAGTTGAAACAAATTCTATAGAGAAAAAATATTTTAGGGCAAAACGATATTCAAAGCTAACGAATATTAAGAGTAGTTTAAAGCAACTTTTTTAATTACGATTTCCTACTTTCAAATCATAAATTATGTTTCGGATGTATTGGAATTAATTTTACTTATCTTGCCTCTATTCATTCCGTTGCAACGCTCACTTCACTCCTCTGTTGATAAAAAGAACCTAAACAAAATATCTTCCAAAATCATCGACACTTGATTTATGGAAATTGAGTTCGTTGGGTTGATATAAAAGGTATTGAATGGCTATAATTAAAATTAAACTATTGATAATAATCAATAAAACGGGGGGGGTAAATTAGAGGTATCGTATTTAAAATTTTTAGAAATAATGAGATATTTTCGCAGAAAATTAAAATTATTTCTTGCAAAATAAGACTTAAGAGGTTGACTAAAAAACTGTCGAAATATAGAGATAAAAATAAATATTTATTAACTATTAAAACAATTTAAAATGAAAAAAACAAATTTGTTATGGGTGATAGCCATGTTGCTATTCGGTACTTTAAATTTCACAGCCTGCTCAGATGAAGAAGATGAAGATTACGATTCCACTAACGACGAAATTTCAATCAGTAATTTGACAGGATTATGGCAAAGTGAATATGTATATTACAAGGAATTAGAAGATGGGAAACTTGTAGAAGAAGGTAGAGAACAAGAAGAGGATTTTAGAATCCAATTCAACGCAGACGGAACTTTCTCAATGTACAAGTATACGTACAAGTATGACATTGATTCTGATTCTGGAGAGTATAATTGGGAAAAAGGTTCAACCGGGAAATGGACAAGTGATAAGAACAAAATTAATTTGATATATAATGATAACCAAGACGATGATATTGAGGCAGTTACTATAATTGAATTGACAACATCCGAATTAAGATTGGAATGGTACTGGGCAGAAATGGAAACTGATGGAAAATTTTATGAAGAATGGGAAGCATATTCTTTTTAAAAAATAGGACAATAAAATGAATAGAAAGAGAAATAAATTTTACATTAAGAAAATCTTATGTTTCATACTCTCTTTGAGTATTCTAACTTCATGCGTAACATTGGATGTAAATCCTATCCCCAATTCAACATCACTTATGATGTTAGATAAAGATAGAATTGAAATCTTAGGAGAGGCAGAAGGGAATGCAGGAGGGGCTCGTCTTTGGCTATTGTTTATTCCATTTGGATGGGCAAGAGATAAATGGCTAAAAAGCAGAGCTACGAAAAATGCATTAAAAAGTTACCCAAACGCAGATGGGCTATTAGATGCGACTCTTGATTACCATAGAGTTCGCGTGCCATTGGTATTTTTAACAGTAGTAACTAAAGACGTTAAAGTTAAAGGGGTAGCTTACCATATTCGAACTGATGAAGAATACAAAGAATTCAAGAAAAAGAAAGAATCAGAAAACGAATAAATTTAAACATAGGAAGTTGACCTCTCTTTTGTAGAAAGTCAACTTCCTATTTGATATTTTTTAAAGCATAGAACGCCTCAATCAAAAGGGAGAAATATCTTCGTGTTAAAAACCTTTTCAGGGGTTTTAAGCACCAAAATGTAGTTACCACCAACAAGATTAGTAGTTATAACATTCTCTCGCTCCGCAACTCTACAAGATTCTAATACTGCCCCATTCATCGAGATAATTTCCAACAAACAATCCTTATCGATGTTGTCCGACAAAAATATACTTTTTCCCTCTATACGGATTTTGGGGAGTTGGTTAATATTTACATCGTTTTCACCGGTAGAACCGCTCTGCTCATACAACGGGGCTAATGCTTCTGCCCACAGATGATGCATGGCTTGTCCGCCACCTGCACTTCCATTGGGATGAACGCCATCACTGCCTAACAACTCGGGGTGACTCTCAAAATAGGAGTAAAAATCAGGTCCTTGTGGCAAACTATTTTTTTCTGTCAAATCATCGATGATTTGAAGGAATTTTGGATTAACCTGCCAACCTGCTTTGTCCGGATCTGTAGCAATGATACGCGCCAAAACAGGCGTGATTCCACGAGCTTGGGCAGAATCAATAATTGTTTGCATATTCTTTCTGAATGTTTCGGCATTCCAATCGCCACCTCCCCAAGCATCATTGGTACCCATCTCTATAGCCCAATACTTAACATTGCCTGCATACTTCAGATAATCAGACAAACGGGCTACCACCTCTGTACTGTTTATGCACCCAATTCCTCCGCGAAGCATTGCCGGGGTATAATTAGGAAATCTTGCATGAATCAAATCCGCCACTGTGGTATCGGTATCTTGTTGTTTCATTCCCATCTGACTAATACTTGTTCCCATGAAAAACCACGTGTCGTTCCCACCGTTGCTAATGTCAAAAGCTTCAATTTCCAATATCTCTCCTACACTCTCATCACTGACAAATCGAAACCAAGATTTACCGGAAAAAGGAATGGATAGAGCACGAGACATAACCGGATTATTTTCAACAACAGCCACCTCTTCCCAATCGCCATCTTTACCATCCGTTGAATTGGCAGAAGTTAAAATTTTAAAGTTCTTCAAAGGAGTACCATTGTGAGAGCAGCCGGTAGTGAAATCTGTAGCCCAAGCAAAGTCTCCCATAGATTCCCACGTGATTAAAAGTGTATCTACCGGATTGGAGATTTGTATCGCAATATCCTTTGCTTTGGAATTCTTCCATCCGGTGAGTTGTCCGTCTGTGATATAAGAGTTATCACCATCGGAAGTTTTTGCCACAACTCCTCTTGTTAAAAGTTGATTTGGGACAATGGAAAATAGTTGCGTCGAGAAAAAACATCCCAATAGAATCGTAGTAAATTTGTATTTCATTGTATTAAGAATTAAAGTAAATTCTATAAATTTATTGTTGCCGAAATAAATCAAAAAGCACCTAAAAGTTTATCAACCTGCGATTTAGAATTTCTAAATCTTAAATGGTGAATCTATAAAACTCACCCCTAAAAATCCCTCTCAAATAGGCTTAAAATAAAATTTAAAACAACTTCTTAGCCTCTAAATCCCCTTATAAGAAAAATTATCAAAAGATGCCTTATGAAGAAAAATATCAACAGGATCGCCAAAGAGAGGCAAGAAAGGTAAATCTCCATTTTCGGGTGATTCTCCTTTTCTCATAAGAAAAATATCTTCATCATAAAAAACTGTATTAGCAGGTTCTACGATGCAATCTTGCAGAGAAAAAAGTTCAACAAATCTTCCCTCTTCATCGAGAACAACCACACCATTGGCGGTGTATGAAGATGGACCAAAATAGATTCTATGTGAAGCTAAACGTACCATACTAAAACACTATTGAGGTTGAGTTTTGATAGATTTTGCAACAGAATCTTTGACAACGGCAAGGTTAGACAACACTTTATCATACACCTTTTCATAAACATCAAAATTTTGGGTGTACCAAGAAACTGCAGAATCAAACTCAGCCTCCGTCACTCCATGTCTTGCCAACACTCCACAATAATACATCACCCGATTTTCGTTTTTCGGCAACACATAATCATTCACTGTGGCCTGCGTTAAGTAAAAATCTGTTAGTATCTCTGCCATTTTATCTTCCGGAATAACCGGTTCTCCCTTATCAATTGAGCAAGAAAACATGGATAAGAGAGTAAACAAAACAAAAATATAGAAGGGGTTGAATTTCATACCAAACAACATTTAATCCAACTTTGAAGAAAACTCCTCATTCAAAGTTTTATACTCAAAAATGATCATATAAGCCACACTGACACAAATAGCAGAATCTGCGACATTGAATACAGGGTCAAAGAATGTAAAGCGTTCTCCACCCCAGATAGGAAACCAACTTGGTAAAACTGTATCTATCAATGGGAAATACAACATATCCACCACTTTCCCATAAAAATAAGAGGCATAGCCTCCTTGAGAAGGTAGAAATTCTGCCACTTGACCATAACTTGAATCAAACCAAACGCCATAAAAAACACAATCAATGATATTGCCTAAGGCTCCTGCAAGCAACAACGTGACACCCACAATATAGCCTAATTTCATATCGTTTTTTATAATTTTTACTAAGTAGTACAAGATAGCGCAAACAGCAACAATTCTAAGCAAGGTCAAAAAAAACTTATCAAACAATTCGATACCGAATGCCATCCCATTATTTTCGATGAAACGGATGTAAAACCAATTAAAGACCTCAACACTTTCACCTAAAACGAAATGGGTTTTAACATAAAACTTAGACCATTGGTCAAGAACCAATAACAAAATAAAAACTCCTAATGAGATAAAAAATTTATTTTTTACGCGTTTAGTCATACTTAAAAAAAAGAAAAAGAGTGTACCTGAAAGATACACCCCTTATAATAATTCAAATTTACTTTGCACCGTTATTTTTTGCATCGATGCACAAAGTTGCATGAGGAACTGCTCTCAAACGCTCTTTCGGAATCAAACGACCGGTTTCACGACAGATTCCGTAGGTTTTGTTTTCAATACGCACCAATGCTGCTTGCAAATGTTGGATGAACTTCATTTGTCTCTGAGCCAACCTTCCGGCCTCCTCTTTAGACATTGTAACAGCACCCTCTTCCATAATCTTAAAAGTTGGAGAAGTATCGCTCGTGTCATTACCATCCATATTTGCCACATTGGCTTTTAATAACTCATAATCTCGCTGAGCAATTTCCAATTTCTCAACGATTAAAGACCTGAATTCTTCTAATTCAGCATCTGAATATCTTGTTTTCTCCGACATAGTTCTAATTTTAATAATTTGACGATTGCGAAAATAAGGAAATTATATGGATAAATGAAAATTTTTGTCAATCAATTTATTAACAAAGAATTTAGTTTGAATTTTTTAACACTATAAAATTCTCTCTATTAGCATTATTCAGACAAATTTTAGTAGAACTCACCTAGGGATAATTTATATTATTCTTTTTCCTTTACACTTAAGCAAAAATCGATTGTAAAACAGAGAGTGAGATGATGTCACCGAAACCTTGCAAATGTATTCGATAATATTCGATAATTTTTTCTAATGTTTCTCTGCGCTGATCTCTTGAAAACCGATAGAGATGCAGATTATGATAATTCATTCTGGTCAACAATTGTATCGCTCTACCATGAACAGAATCGATATACTGAGAATGCAATGGGCGAGAAAAAGAGAACTCTGCCTGCCTCATGTCAAAATAACCAATTGTACCTGAATCAGAAACATTCGGGAAGACTCCAAGAAAGTAGGTAAATTTAAGCAAAAATGCGATGTGGAAATTAGCTATTCCTCTCTCTAACCTATCAAGCGTGAGGACGGATTCTTTTAGAAATGCAAAAAGAGCTCTGTCTTTTTCTGCTGTTTTTAAAGATGATAAGAGAATTTCAGCAAGAAAAATGGCTAAGGTGCTTTTCTGTGGGTCGAACAAAATTCCGTTCAGAGGCTCAGAGCTTTTTATCTCTTTCGAAATATGCAAATCTCTATGGGGCTTCATCTCAAGCTCTACGTCAACCAATGAAAAGGGGTGCAGAACAGATGCAAAAGACTTCCCTCCCCGTCTGCCATGACCTCCATAAACCAAAAACGATATCCTTCCAAATTCAGAAGCATAACCTTGTACCAACATCGCATTATCACGATGTTTTTTTACACTTAAAATCAATGCTTCGGTTTTAACAAACATAAGGGAAAACTCGGATTAGAATCTATAAATTATTGCATCACGGTAATATGAAAACAATAGTGTCCTGTCTCTTTGATAACCAAACATTTTTTCTCGTTTCTCATCTCTTTAATGGTATTGGTAAGAATCTTTTGTAAATTCTTATAACGATAAATTTCGCCGTTAGAATTACGATAGAAATCCCAATAAGAGACATCAAATGAAGCTCCAAAAAGATGGCTCGTGGTATCCTTTGTTGCATTACGATTACTGCGACGAAGTTTTTTCTGACTCTCTTCTGTTCTAAGTGCTGACGTTATCAAAAGAGAATAGTTTTCTTGCCCTTTCTTCTCTAAATTTTTTTGAAATCTCTCACTTAACTCCTTTATTAAATCAATCGCCTCTTTGGTAAGATAGGGATAAGAATGACCCATTTTCTTTTTTCGATAAAACTCACCATCTTCCAAATAAAATAGTATTTCATTGCTTAGGATAGAGTCTCTGACAGCCAAAAAATCTGCATTCTTCCTGAATGGTTCTATGCCTAATTCTCGCCCTGCTTGGATATGTAACTTATTAGGATCTCTTAGGTAACGACTCTTCTTCAAATTATCATACAAAGAAGAATGTTTCTTAATTTGTTCAAAATCAATTGTTTGTTCTTGGTGCATAGAAAATTCTTCCACCTGCATAACCTCATTTTCTTCAGATGAAGTACACGCCCAAAAAGAGAATAAAAGCAGAACACCAATTAATTGTCTCACAATTGAAAATATTAAAATTCATTATCTTATGCAATATTCGCAATTTTTCACGACTTAAACAAGAAAGGTATTTATTTAATTCGATGAAACTTCTATAAATCACAATTTATAACATATCGCATTTTTTATCAATCCTTACGATAAAATTTAGATTGGAAGGTAGCTACCAAAACGTTATCCTCCTCTCTACGAATTTCAGCCATGTAAGCGGCTATGGTTCTCCGTAAGAAAACCTCTTTAGCTGTCACAATTAAAGTTCCGGACGACACTGCTTTGATAAAATCAATATGACCATCCAACGAAACAGCACTTTTCTCCCGAGAATTTGCCGCAACAGCGCAAATATAATCAGCCAAGGTAAAAAGAGCTCCACCTTGAACTGTCCCTACTCCATTCAAATGAGTAGGAGAAATCACCATTTTTCCTTTTGCGCAACCTTCTCCCACCTCTAAAATAGAGATTCCAATGGAGAGTGCAAAAGCATCTTTTTTTAAAGCATCCAATCTATTTTCCATATTCATCTTACAATAATGACATTGAATAGCATCTGCGTCGGGTATATAATTCCTTCTCATAGTTGTTCCAAACAGACACTGCATTAAAGTTACTTTCCAATTGTGGATTAGTTATTGCAACCTTAACATCGTTATCTATATAGGCATGATTCAACCGAGAATAATAGAGAGAATGAATTCCCTTTTTTTGCCAATTAGGGTGAACACCATTTAAATATAAATCTATCTCATCGGTATTTCTCATGGCCTTTAACAAATGAATAAAACCAAAAGGGAATAATTTACCCTTCGCTTTTTGGAAAGCCTTAGAAAGACTCGGAATACTAACTCCAAATCCTATTACCTCATCATTTTCATCCAATACAAAACAAATCAATTTAGGATTAACAAAAGAAAAGTAGGTCGCAATAATCGATTCAATCTCTTTTTCAGATAGAGGAGAAAATCCATATAGTTCTGAAAAAGAAGAATTAAGAGTTCTAAACATTGATTTACCATATTTTAGCAAATCTCTCTTTCGGTCAAATACAATCGTCTTCAAATTGTACTTTTCCTCAATCATTTTATTGATTCTCTCAATTTTATCCGGAACATTTTGAGATGCACGCATTTTGTATTGAACCCAATCTTCTGCAGCCTGCAAACCCAACTTTTCTAAATGTTTGGGATAGTAGGCATGATTATAAATATTAGCTATCGTTGGAAGCTTATCAAATCCATAAACCAACAATCCCTCTTTATCCATATCATTAAAGCCCAAAGGTCCGTGCAACTCGATCATTCCTTTGCTCTTCCCCCACTCTATCACAGCAGATATAAGTAATCGAACTACTTCAAAATCATCTATAAAATCAATCCAACCGAATCGTACCTTATTTCCCCACTTATTATTTGCAAGGTAATTAATAATTCCGGCAATACGACCTACAATCCTCCCGTCTTTATAAGCTAACCAATACTCCGCATCGCAATGCTCAAAAGCCGGATTTTTATCTTTTCTCAACGTATTCATTTCATCCATCTCTAGTGGAGGAACCCAATACGGATTGTTTTTATACAATTCATAAGGAAAACGAATGAACATCTTGAGTTCTTTTCGATTTTCAACCTTCTTTATTGTTACCATGACTTCTATTTTAGTGAGTGCAAAATTACCAATTTATTTTATTGTCATCATTTATTTCGGATACTTTTTAAAAGTTGTTTAAAGTTTTATTTCGCGCATATATGAGAGAAATTTTTAAAATTAGTTCTATAAATTCACTTCGTGGAATGAATGTTACCTTAGGTATTGCTTGACTTGGATGTGGTAAGCAAAGCATGTCCTATACTGCATCTTAAGCATTTGTGTAAATCGCAATATTGTCGTTTCAGTTCTATTAAGGCCTGACTTCTATATGCATTATCAACACCAACGCCTAAATTTTTCCAACCATCAACTATGGAATTGTGTTCAGCCGAAAGGGCTTCTAAAAAAGTGAATGCACGCTCCATCAACAACTCATCTTCCTTTTGTTGCGCATAGGTGAATAATATCGGAACTACGGCATTTATAATCAAAAGATCTATCGTACTCTCACCTAATTGTTTGGACCGATAGACAGAGTGCTTCCCCAACTGATAATGCGTATCCCAATAGGCAGAAGGTGTACATCTGAACATTCCCCTTATACTCTCAACATCAGTAACTGATAACAAGTTGGAAAGAAACTTGTCTGAATGATGAAGCAGCGATGCAAACTGCACAATTTTTATTGTTGGGAAATTAGATGGTCTCATTCTTGAAAATTTCCAAAGATTTTTATCAATGGGTTTTAAATCGAATTTACTACTAAAGAAACAATATTCTCGTTTTAAAAGTTTTTGATACTCATCAGAATTTTCACAATCCAACAAAGAAGCTTGTCCCAAAAGCAATGCTTCGAGTTGAAACAAATTGTCGCGATGTTTTCGCAAGTAAGCAAGCGGCAACGACTTTGAAAGTTGCTCAAATGGGAGTGAGTTTACATGCAATCCAAAACTTTTTAAAAGAATTCTGTAAAAGACCTCATCCCAATCATTTTTAGTTGATTTAAGCAACAGAAACACCTCTTCAGATTTTCGCTGTAACCTTTCATACAATACTTTACTTAATTGAATGTCAAGAAATTTCTGATTCAATTCGTTCCAAAACTTTTCACATCTGATCCAACATCCGCCCAAATCCAATAGCCCTTTTCGTTTGATAGTTTCATGCGAAATAGGAAGCACCAATTGAGGAATAGTCTCCCCATTCTTGCGATGTACAACAATATCAGAGTGCCATACAACATGAAGAATGACAGTATCATAACAAAAATCTTCGTGATGAGAATGATGATACCAATCAGAAGCAGCTAAATGAATCTCTACATTTCCTGCCCATAACGTGTCACCAATTACAACTTTTGCATTAAAAAAATCAGGTCCTGCATCTACGTTCTTTTGACCCACATCGACAATGGTTAACGATTCGCCATCTGTCGTCCTCAGATTTTCCTGCGCAAACAACCTATACTGCCAAGCATAGTGTAGAAATTCTTCTTTCATAGATTAAAATATAATAAAAAAAAATAAATTGAGAACATATACTCAATTCATGCATTACAAAACTTGGAGCAAATATGGTAATTTTTTCATAACTTTGCCTATAATTTCTATTTTTTTATGAAAAAAAAAATTGCATTTATCATCAACCCAAAGTCGGGAACATCAGGAAAGAAAGAACTTCCGGAACTAATTCGAGAGGTAATCGATGACAAATGGGAAAAGCCAACGATTACATTCACCGAATATGCAGGACATGGCTACAAATTGGCCAAAGTGTTTGTTAAAGAGAATTATGATGTAGTGGTTGCGTGTGGCGGAGATGGAACAATGAACGAAATTGCTTCCGGACTGGTACATTCCGATACTGCATTTGCCATTGTCCCTTATGGCTCCGGGAATGGGTTGGCACGACATTTAGGCTATTCAATGACTCCGCGGCTTGCCTTGATGCAAATCAATCATGGAAACGAAATGGTGATTGACTACGGGATTGTCAACAATAAAAAATTTTTCTGTACCTGCGGAACCGGTTTTGATGCCCATATCAGTCACTCTTTTGCGACCACCAAAAAAAGAGGGTTCTTATCGTACTTGAAAATCATTGTTAAAGAATATTTTGGCTATCATTCCAATTTTTATAAAATCAACCTCGACTGTTTTTCATTTTCTCGAAGAGCATTTCTTGTAACATTTGCCAATGCTTCACAATATGGTAATATGGCCTATATTGCGCCGCACGCCAGCACACAAGATGGAGTTATGGATATTTGCATTTTAGATACATTCCCAATCTACTCTATACCCAAATTAGCCTATCTGCTATTTAAAAAACAGATAGACAAAAGCAGACATATCTCAATACTCAGGGCCAAATCAGCTACTTTAATCAGAGAAAATGAAGGCGAATTTCATATTGATGGAGAGGCGGTAAATTTAGGCAAAGAGATACACGTTGAAATCGTACATAATGGATTAAAGATTATATTATGACGAGGGGAAAGTAAAGAGAAGATAGAATAAATATCTATTGTAACCCATAAAAAAAGGGAGTGCGTCAAACTTATATTCAGACACACTCCCTTAATTGTATGTTAATTACAATTACTTCGTCTCGTTGATTTGAGCATCAATAACTGCAATCACTGTCATATTTACGATATCACGAACAGAACTTTCCACATCCAACACATGAACAGCCTTCTTCAATCCCATTTGAACAGGACCGATATTTTCAGCTAATCCCATCTCCAACATCATTTTATAAGCGATATTAGCAGAATTCAAATTAGGGAAAATGAATGTATTAACATCTTGTCCTTTCAGTTTAGAGAATGGGAATTTCTCGTCACGCAACTTCTTATTAAGAGCAAAATTAACTTGCATTTCACCATCAATAAGAATTTCAGGATGATTTTGGTGAATAGACTCAACTGCCTCGTGTACAGTGCAAGGGCTACCGGTAGTATCAGCACCAAAGTTAGAATAAGACAACATTGCAATAACCGGATGTTCATTGAACAGCTTCACTGTTTGGTTTGTCAATACAGCAATCTCTTCCAAAGTCTCTTTAGAAGGACGATTGTTAACCAAAGTATCAGCAAAGAAGAAAATACCCTTAGAAGTATTGATGATATTCAATGCAGCAATATGATTAACTCCCTCTCGAGTACCAATAATCTCCAAAGCAGGTTTAACCGCATCTGTATATTTGGTATAAACACCGGTAATCATTGCGTCAGCATCACCGGTTTCTACCATCATAGTACCGAAATAGTTTCTATCATACATTTTCTCGTTAGCTTCGATATATGTATAACCTTTTCTGCACAATTTTTCTGCAAGATAGGCAGCATAACGATTTCTACGTTCTTCCTCACGATCATGACGAAGATTTACGATTTCTATTCCGGAAATATCGATATTATTTTCTTTAGCAATTTTAGAGATTCTCTCTTCATTACCCAACAAAATAGGAATACAAATACCATCTTTCTTCACGATAGAAGCAGCTTGCAAAGTATTCACATTGTTGGCTTCAGTGAAGACAACACGTTTAGGATTAGCTTTAGCAGTAACAGTCAAAGCATCAAGGAATTTGTTATCCAATCCCATGCGAGCACGCAATTGCTCTTTATACTCATCCCAATTTTCGATTGCACGACGAGCCACACCTGATTTCATAGCCGCTTCAGCTACAGCAGGAGCAACTGTCTCCAAAAGACGAGGGTCTAAAGCAGTAGGAATAATATATTCACGACCGAACTTCATCTTTTTGTTGTTATAAGCAATGCTAACTACGTCAGGAACAGGTTGTTTAGCCAACTCAGCCAACGCATAAACAGCCGCCAATTTCATAGCTTCGTTAATACCTTTGGCACGAGTATCTAAAGCACCTCTAAAGATGTATGGGAATCCCAATACATTATTGATTTGGTTAGGATAATCGGAACGACCAGTTGCAAAGATTAAGTCAGGACGAGAAGCTTTTGCATCTTCATAAGAAATTTCCGGATTAGGATTTGCCAATGCGAAAACAATTGGATTTTCAGCCATAGAACAAACCATCTCTTTGGTCAAAACACCTGCAACAGAAAGACCTAAGAAAACATCGGCATCTTTTACAGCTTCTTGCAAAGTTGTAATGTCACGACTAGTAGCAAAAGGTTTCTTACGATCGTTCAAATCGGTACGTTTAGTACTAATAACTCCTTTTGAGTCACACATCACAATATTTTCCAACTTAACACCCAAAGCCATGTATAATTGAGTACAAGAGTTAGCAGCAGCACCTGCACCATTAACAACCAACTTGATCTCCTCGGCTTTTTTCCCTACCAACTCCAACGCATTAAGCAATGCAGCAGCAGAAATAATAGCAGTACCATGTTGATCATCGTGCATTAAAGGAATATCCAATTCAGCTTTCAAACGATCTTCAATCTCAAAACATTCAGGAGCCTTAATATCTTCTAAGTTAATACCACCAAATGTAGGAGCAATGGCTTTTACTGTATCAACAAACTTGTCAATATTGGTTTCATTCACCTCAATGTCAAATACATCAATGTCAGCAAAAATCTTAAACAAAAGACCTTTACCCTCCATAACAGGTTTACCTGCTTCGGCACCGATGTTTCCTAAACCTAATACTGCCGTACCATTAGAAATCACTGCAACCAAGTTTCCTTTTGCAGTATAATCATAAGCAGCTTGCGGATCCTTTTCAATCTCTAAACAAGGTTCTGCAACTCCGGGTGAATAAGCCAAAGCCAAATCTCTTTGCGTAGCTGTTGGCTTAGTAGGGACAACCTGAATCTTTCCGGGTCTTCCCTCTGCGTGATACTTCAACGCGTCAGATCTCTTTTTTTCGTCACTCATTTTTTTATTGTTTTACAGAAATTTAACTCGTTTATCCAACGAACTAAATTATCTAATTTTAAATCATAATATGTTTTTCGGCACAAAAATAACAAAATTTATCCAATACAACCCTTTTTATAAAACAAAATAACATTAAAAGAATATATTAATTTACAAAAAGTAGGAAATAGTAAGAATTTTTATTACAGATATAATGAAAATACTCTCAAAATAGAATGAAGAATTATGTAAAATACCGGGGTATTTGCTCGATAAAGTTGAAAACTTGTTCATATTTTGTTAATAATCTCGCAATTTCACAAAAAAACTGTAATTTTGTAACGATATTGAAGTGTTATGCCCCTTTAAAAGGTAAAAATATGATCTTTAAGTACGACATTATTGTGATTGGAGCCGGCCACGCCGGATGTGAAGCTGCAGCAGCTGCTGCTAATCTTGGATCAAAAACTCTTTTGATAACCATGGATATGCATAAGATTGCTCAAATGAGCTGTAATCCGGCTATCGGTGGAATTGCAAAGGGGCAAATTGTTCGAGAAATTGATGCATTGGGCGGTCAATGTGGTATTATCACAGATATGACTGCTATTCAATATAGAATGCTTAATAGATCAAAAGGTCCTGCCATGTGGAGTCCGCGCTCTCAAGCTGATCGCCAAAAATTTAGCGAAATGTGGAGATCAGTTTTGGAGAATACTGATAACCTAAATATTTGGCAAGATACTGTAAATCAATTTATTATAAAAGATGGTGAGATTAAAGGTGTGATAACTTCCATGGGAGCTGAGTTTGAGTGTAAATGCGCTATATTAACTGCCGGTACATTTCTTACAGGCTTAATACATTGCGGTAAGACTCAAATTCATGCCGGTCGTATCTCAGAACCTGCTTCATACGGAATTACAGAGCAACTTGCTCAGTATGGTATTAAAACAGATCGAATGAAAACGGGTACACCGGTAAGAATTGACGGAAGAACCATCAATTTTTCTTGCATGGATAAACAAGATGGAGAGAACGATTTTCACAAATTTTCTTACCTCGATTTTAAACCGAGACCTTTAGAACAAAAAAGTTGTTATATAACCTACACGAGCGAAATAACACATGAGATTTTAAGAAAAGGATTACCGGATTCTCCTTTGTATAACGGACAAATTCAAAGTATTGGTCCTAGATACTGCCCAAGTATTGAGACAAAAATAGTGACATTCTCCGAGAAAGAGAGACACCAACTATTTTTAGAACCGGAGGGAGAAACAACTCAAGAATATTATCTAAATGGTTTTTCCTCATCTCTTCCTCTCAACATTCAGTTGGAAGCTCTTAAAACAATTAAAGGATTGGAAAATGCTGTGATATACAGACCGGGATATGCTATTGAATATGATTACTTCGACCCAACACAACTAAATCATACTTTGGAGTCAAAATTAATAAAAAATCTATTTTTGGCAGGTCAGGTAAATGGTACAACAGGATATGAAGAGGCTGCAGGTCAGGGATTGATTGCCGGTATAAATGCGCACATTAATTGTCATGGTGGAGATCCATTTATTTTGCATAGAGACGAAGCATATATTGGCGTTCTCATCGACGATTTAGTTACCAAAGGTGTTGATGAACCCTACAGAATGTTTACTTCTCGCGCCGAATATCGTATTCTATTAAGACAGGATGATGCAGATAGCAGATTGACAGAAAAATCTTATAAAATTGGTTTGGCTACTAAGGAGAGATTTCACCTTTACAACGAAAAGAAAAATGAGATAGAAAGAATTACCGATTTCATCAATAATTATTCGATAAAACCGGCTTATATTAATGATTTTCTTGAAAGTAAGGGAACAACAGCGCTGAAAAATGGATGCAAATTGGTTGATTTGGTAATGAGACCTCAACTGAACATCGAAATCCTTACAGAAACTATTCCTGCATTAAAAAATACGCTTGAAAAAATTCCAAACCGTAAAGAAGAGATTATTGAAGCGAGCGAAATTCAAATTAAATACAAAGGGTATATAGAAAGAGAAACATTGATAGCCAATAAGTTACAACGTTTGGAAAATATCAAAATTAAAGGAAAATTTGATTACTCAACGTTAAAATCTCTCTCTACAGAGGCAAGACAAAAATTGGAAAAAATTGATCCGGAAACAATAGGACAAGCAAGTAGAATCCCGGGAATTTCCCCGAGCGACATAAATATTCTTTTGATTTTGATGGGAAGATGATAAATACAAAAGAAATATCACCTCTTAAACAGATAGTTTTATCACTCCCGGAAAGTCCGGGTATATACCAATATTTGAATGAAAAAGAGGAAATAATCTACGTTGGAAAGGCAAAAAATCTTAAACGGAGGGTTTCTTCTTATTTTAACAAAGAGCAGCAAAGTGTTAAAACTAAGGTCTTGGTCAAACAAATTCATGACATAAAATATATTGTCGTTGAGAATGAACAAGATGCTCTTCTGCTTGAAAATAGTTTGATTAAAAAATTTCAGCCTCGCTACAATATTTTACTTAAAGATGGAAAAACTTATCCTTGGATTTGTATAAAAAACGAGTTTTTTCCACGCGTTTTTAAAACAAGAAATCTTGTCAAGGATGGTTCTAAATATTATGGTCCCTACACGTATGGTCCTGCCATTAAAACAATTTTGGAACTTATAGAACAAATTTTTCCTCTTAGAACTTGCAAGTTAGATCTTACCTCGGAAAGTATTCATCGAAAAAATTACAAGGTTTGTTTGCAATACCATATCAAAAAATGTGCAGGATGCTGCGAAGGTTTGCAAAGCCGAGAAGAATACGATGAAAACATAAAAAAAATTAAGTCGATCTTAAAAGGAGAAATCAGTGAAATAGAAGATGACTTGAAAAAAGAGATGATTAGTTATGCTGAAAATTTAGAGTTTGAAAAGGCTCAAAAAGTGAAAGAAAAATTAGAAATTTTAGCTCAATATAAATCTAAATCAACCATTGTTAATCCTCTGCTGACTAATATTGATACTTTCGCTATAGAAATTGATGATAGTGACGCTTTTATAAACTACTTAAAAGTGACAAACGGCACTATTACTCAAGCCTACACGTTAGAGTATAAAATCAGAACAGAAGAGGAAAAAGAGGAAATTCTTGCAAGTGCTATCATTGAATTAAGAAATAGATTTAAAAGTCAATCAAAAGAGATTTTATTGCCTTTTGATATTAATTATGAATTAAATGGTGTAACAATTACTGTCCCTCAACGTGGCGACAAAAAGAAATTGTTGGATTTATCAATTCAGAATGTAAAACAATATAAGTTTGACAGACTTAAACAGAGAGAAAAATTTAATCCGGAACAAAGAGCAGCAAAATTACTTAACAATATTCGTAATTTATTGAAGCTCAATAATTTACCTATACAGATTGAGTGTTTTGATAACTCAAACATACAAGGAAGCGACGCAGTTGCTGCGTGTGTTGTATATAAAATGGCAAAACCTTCAAAGAAAGATTATCGAAAGTACAACATTAAGAGTGTAGTAGGTCCGGACGATTATGCTTCAATGAGAGAAGTTGTAAGAAGAAGATATACCAGGCTTATAGAAGAGGAGTCTCCCCTACCTCAGTTAATTATTGCGGATGGTGGAATAGGACAAATGGAAGTGATAAGAGAAGTGATAGAAGATGAGTTAAAACTTTCGATACCTATAGCCGGATTGGCAAAAAACGAAAAACATAAGACAAAAGAATTGTTATTTGGTTTTCCTCCAAAAGTTGTAGGAATGGACCCGAACGATGAAGTATTTCGATTTTTTGCCTCTATTCAGGATGAAGTTCACAGATATGCGATAAAATTTCATCGAGAAAAAAGGAGCAAAAATCAAGTTAAAAGTGAATTAGAAATAAAGGGAATTGGTCCCAAGACAAGGGAGCAATTAATTAAACGTTTTAAGAGCGTAAAAAGAATTAAAGAATTGAGTATTAATGAATTAGAAAATGAAATAGGAAATAGCAAAGCGCAAATAATCTTTCAATATTTCCATAAAGAAAATAAATAAAAGAGTCTATGAGAGCTGTAATACAAAGAGTGAGTAAGGCATCAGTAACGATTAACAATAAGACAAAATCTTCGATAGAATCGGGATTATTGGTATTATTAGGAATTGAAGATGCAGATAGAGATGAAGATATAGAATGGTTAAGTTCAAAGATAGTTAATCTACGGATTTTTGGCGATGAAAACGGAGTTATGAACAAATCATTAAAAGAAATAGATGGAGAAATACTCATTGTTAGCCAGTTTACACTAATGGCTCAGACAAAGAAAGGGAATCGTCCATCCTACATAAAAGCTTCCAAGCCTGATTTTGCGATACCTATGTACGAAAAGTTTTGTCAGGTTACAGAAGGAATTATAGGGAAAGAGGTTAAAACGGGGGAATTTGGAGCCGACATGAAAGTTGAACTTTTAAATGACGGTCCGGTAACGATATGTATAGACACAAAAAATAAAGAATAAAGATGGAACACAAAAGATCTGATTTTGAAATAATGGCACCGGTTGGTTCCTATGAAAGTTTGATGGCAGCCATCGAATCAGGAGCAAATTCGGTCTATTTCGGCATAGAAAATTTGAACATGCGTTCTCGCTCTGCCAGTAATTTTACCACAGATGACTTACGAGAAATAGTAAAGATATGCAAAGAAAATAACATCAAGAGCTATTTAACTGTCAACACTGTAATCTACAACGATGATTTAGATATGATGAGAAAAATCATTGATACTGCAAAGGAGGTTGAAGTAAGTGCAATTATAGCAGCAGATGTAGCAGCCATGTTATATGCATATAAAGTTGGGGTTGAAGTTCATCTATCCACGCAGTTGAATATTGCCAATGTAGATGCTTTAAAATTTTATTCTCAATATGCAGATGTAGTTGTATTGGCAAGGGAATTAAATATGGATCAGGTATCAGCAATTTGGAAACAAATTAAAGAGGAGAATATTAAAGGTCCTAAAGGAGAATTGATAAAGATAGAGATGTTTTGTCATGGAGCACTTTGTATGGCAGTATCCGGAAAATGTTATTTAAGTTTGCATGAGTTAAATGCATCTGCCAATAGAGGTGCTTGTTACCAAGTATGTCGACATGCATACAGATTAATTGACGATGAAAGGGATATTGAAATTAAGGTTGACAACAAGTATTTGATGTCGCCGAAAGATTTAAAAACTATCCATTTCATCAATAAATTGATTGATTCAGGAGTTAGAGTATTTAAGATAGAAGGTAGAGCAAGAGGACCTGAATATGTAAAGAGAGTTGTAAGTTGTTATAATGAAGCTATCAACTCTTACTTAGATGGAACATTCAGCGAAGAGAAGATTTCAGAGTGGGACGAAAAATTAAAAACTGTATTCAATCGTGGTTTTTGGAATGGTTATTATTTAGGACAGAGATTAGGAGAATGGAGTTCTACTTATGGATCAGAAGCAACAAAAAGAAAAGTATATGTTGGAAAAAGTTTAAAATATTTTTCTAAAATTGGTGTTGGTGAATTTTTAGTTGAAACAAAATACGGTATCAATATAGGTGATGAATTACTGATTACGGGACCAACAACGGGAGTAATTGAAGTAAAAGTTGATGAAATGCATGTAGATAATCATCCTGCCTCCAGATGTGAAAGGGGTGAATTATTTTCCATCAAAGTTCCTTGTAAAGTCAGACCATCTGACAAAGTATATAAAATGGTTGATGCATCGGAAGTTCCAAACAATCAATAATGTTCCACGTGAAACAAAATTTATATGAAAATAGGAAATATTGAATTTGAAAAATATCCTGTATTTTTAGCTCCTATGGAGGATGTTACAGATCCTGCATTTAGATTATTATGTAAAAGATTTGGAGCAGATATGGTCTATTCAGAATTTATATCATCTGATGCACTTATAAGAAGCATTAAAAGCACTGAAAGAAAGTTAGAGATATATGACCAAGAGAGACCTGTAGCAATTCAATTATATGGTAGAGATGTAGAATCAATTACTGAAGCTGCTAAAATTGCAGAAAGTGCTAAACCTGATATAATTGATTTAAATTTTGGGTGTCCTGTAAAAAAAGTAGCTGGGAAAGGTGGAGGTGCAGGTTTATTAAAAGATATACCTAAGATGATGGAAATCATTAATAGTGTGGCTAAAAATGTAAGCATACCTATTACTGTTAAAACAAGATTAGGTTGGGATAATAATAGTAAAATAATTACTACTATTGCAGAACAAATACAAGACAATGGTGCTCAAGCTATCACTATTCATGGAAGAACAAGAGCTCAAATGTACACAGGAGAAGCCGACTGGACTTTAATTGAAGAGGTTAAAAATAATCCACGCATTA
Organism: Paludibacteraceae bacterium; assembly: GCA_017630395.1. Lineage (GTDB taxonomy): Bacteria > Bacteroidota > Bacteroidia > Bacteroidales > Paludibacteraceae > UBA1181. The sequence goes on along the minus strand of JAGBVI010000051.1, from coordinate 36,523 downwards.
AAATTCCTATCATTGGAAACGGAGATATTACAACTCCTGAAAGAGCAAAAGAATGCTTTGATAAATATGGAGTAGATGCAATTATGATAGGTAGAGGTAGTATTGGGCAACCTTGGATTTTTGAAGAAATAAAACATTACTTATACAATAATAGTAAATTAGAAAGAAAAAACTTTAAATTCTATTTAGAAATACTAAAGGAACAAGTTGAAAATAATATAGAAAGAGCAGATGAAATCAGAGGAATATTACATTCTAGAAGACATATCGCTGCTACTCCCCTATTCAAGGGAATAGATCATTTCAAACAAACAAAAATAAAAATACTTAGAGCAGATACTAAAAAAGAATTATTTGAACTAATAGACAATATAGAAAAGGATTATAATATTAATTATTAAGAATGTTTCACGTGGAACATATATAAAAATTACTAAAATAACAGATATATAAATAGATTTCGTGAAATTTCTAAATTAATTAGAAGAAATTACTAAGATAAAAGAAAGAACAGTAGAAACATGTAAGAGAGTAAAAAATATTAAAGAGTAGTTAAATTAATTACAAATACACTAAAAATTTGAGTCTCACTCTTCTACAACACAATTTTGAGACTATTATTAAACTATAAAATTTACTATTTAATAATAGTCTCATGCATTAATAAAAAATCTTTAAAATATTTCTCTGATAAAACTAAAAAAATACTAAATAATTTTAAAATAGAAGTAACTAAATATATATTCCTACTCTATTGAAGCTATTAAAATTTTATACAACGATATTTTTAAAATTATACAATAAAAGTTTCACGTGGAACATATAAAAATATACATAAAAATAATATTTAATAGACTAAAAAATATATTATAGATAAACCAATATATAAAAACTACCAATAGAAGTCGGATATATTTTATATAAAAATTACGGGTAATTATTTCTAAATTATAACTTCTTCAATAAAATTAATAACATATTTAGATTATTAAATAAAAAAAATCATCCTTAAAAAAATAAAAAAAAAAATAGTTGATATGATACAAGAATTGCATTTAAAATTACTAAGAAGTAGTTAAAATTTTATTATTAATTTATTTTTGAGTTTTACTCTATCATTTTCTAGCTCATCAAGATGCTATTTAGTTAATTTAAACAATTTTATTTTGAAAAAAAAAGTACTATTAACTGCAAAAGAATAAAAAAAGTAATCCTTTTTTTTAAAAAAAAACGTAAAATATATTCGAAATAAATTTTAAAAATTTTTTAAATTAAATAAAAAAATATGTTTCACGTTGAACAAAAAAAACTGCTCGATTAAAATCGAGCAGTTAGGTAATAAAAGATTAATGCGCTTCTAACCAATTCTTCCCTACTCCACACTCAACTTCTAAAGGAACTTTTAATTGTATAACTGACTCCATTTCGGAAATAACTATTGATTTAACAATATCCAACTCCTCCCCTACAACATTAAAATTCAACTCATCATGAACCTGTAAAATCATCTTTGATTGTAATTTTTCAGATATAAATCTATTATGTATATTAACCATCGCAAGTTTAATAATATCTGCAGCTGTTCCTTGTATTGGAGCATTAATTGCATTTCTCTCCGAAAAACCTCTAACAACACTATTTCGTGAATTAATATCTGGAAGAAATCTTTTTCTATTAAAAAGAGTTTGAACATAACCTTTATCTTTGGCAGAAGAAATAATATTACTCATATAATCTTTTACCTTAGGATATAAAGAAAAATATCCATCAATTAACTCCTTGGCTTCGAAACGTGGAATAGATAATCTCTCTGCTAATCCGAAAACGGAAATTCCATAAATAATACCAAAGTTTGCAGTTTTTGCTTTTCTTCTCATATCTGATGTAACTTCATCTAAAGGTACTTTGAAAATTTTTGCAGCTGTAGCAGAGTGTATGTCATAACCAGATTGAAATGCTTCAATTAAATTTTCATCCTCACTTAAATGAGCCATTATTCTTAATTCTATCTGTGAATAATCAGCAGACAAAAAATAACAATTTTGATCAGAAATAAAGGCTTTCCTAACCTCTTTTCCTAATTCATCCCTTATCGGAATATTTTGTAAATTTGGGTTACTTGAACTTAACCTTCCAGTTGATGTAATACATTGATTGAAACTTGTATGCAGTTTATGCGTTTTTGAATTTAGTAAAAGGGGTAAAGAATCAATATAAGTGGATAATAATTTCTTAATTCCTCTATACTCCAATATATAATCAATAACTTGATGCTTACCTCGCAATGATTCTAAAACTTCTTCAGACGTAGAATATTGACCAGTTTTAGTTTTTTTCGCATTTTCAATTATTTGTAATTTATCAAAAATAACTTCTCCTACTTGCTTTGGAGAGGAAAGATTAAATTCAAAACCTACTAAATCAAAAACATGTTTCTCAATTTCATTCATCTTTGTTGTAAGTAACTTTGATGAAGAAGATAACGAAACAACATCCAATGAAACTCCTGCCCTCTCGACATCTATAAGAACAGAAAGCAAAGGCAATTCAATATTATAAAATAGATAATCAAGATTTTCTGTATGAATTTGCTGCTCTAATATAGATTTAAGTTGCAAAGTAATATCAGCATCTTCACAAGCATAATTAGTCAAAGCTTCTTTGGAAACAGAACGTATTGGTAACTGCCCCCTACCCTTCTCTCCGCACAAATCTTCGTATGAAATCATTTTGTAGTTCAAAAATACCTCTGCCAAATAATCTAAATTATGCTTAAGTTCAGGTTGCAATAAATAGTGAGCAATCATCGTATCAAAAAAAGGACCCTTCACTGAAATACCATAACTCTCAAGAAAGGAAATATCAAATTTCAAATTCTGACCAATTTTTAATTTAGACTCATTACTGAAAAGTGGCTTTAACTGACGTAGAAAATTTTCTGCTTCTAATCTATCAATAGGAAGAAGAATAAAATAAGCTTCGTTTTTAACCCAACTAAAGGAAATTCCTACTAATTCATCACAATAAGGGCTAATTCCTGTTGTTTCTACGTCAAAACAGAAAAAATCCTGAGTAGAAATTTTAAGCAAAAATTCGCCCATATCAGTCTGATTATCAATTAATTGGTACTTAATTTCAGACAAATTTAACTCGCTGAGATTTGAATATTTGAAAATTCCTGTATCTTCATCAAGGAATTCATCAAAGAGAGAGGGTTGAAGATCCACTTTCTGAGATGATTTCTTATCTCCCGAATATTTTTTTAAAAGTGACTTAAATTCTAATTCAGAAAATATTTCACAAAGTGAATTTTTATCAGGTGTCTTCAATAAAAATTTATCAGGTGAAAATTCTATAGGAACATCAGTTCTTATTGTGGCTAAAAACTTTGAAAACCTAATTTTTTCACAATTATCAATAATTTTTTGTTTTAAAGCACCTTTTAAAGAATCAGTAGAATTTAATAAATTATCTATAGAATTAAAATCATTTAATAATTTAACGGCAGTTTTCTCCCCCACTCCCGGACAACCAGGAATATTGTCAGAAGAATCACCCATTAAGCCCAAAAGATCGATAACCTGAGCAGGAGATGAAATACCCCATTTATCTTTTACACCCTGAACATCTAACGTTTCATACCCACCTCCATGTCTGGGTCTATAAATAAAGACATTATCAGAAACCAATTGAGCATAATCCTTATCAGGAGTCAGCATAAAAACATTAAAATCAGATTCCTCAGCAAGTTTTGAAATAGTACCAATAACATCATCAGCCTCAAAACCAGGAACCTCTAAAATAGGAATATTATAAGCTGTAACAATCTGTTTTATAATAGGTACAGACAATTTGATATCTTCAGGAGTTGCCTCTCTTTGAGCTTTATACTCTTCGTAAGCTTCATGCCTAAAAGTAGGTCCGGAAGGATCAAAAGCAACAGCAATATGAGAAGGAGATTCTGTTTTTAAAATTTCTTCTAAAACATTCACAAAACCCAAAATTGCAGAAGTATTAAACCCCTTTGAATTAAACCTAGGATTTTTAATAAAGGCATAATATGACCTATAAATCAATGCATAAGCATCAATAAGAAATAATTTATTTTTCATTCATACAAATTTTTAACAAAGATAAGATTCAAGAAATAAGAAAAAAAATGAAAAAAAGAAAAATTGAAAATAAAGAAAAAATAAAGATAAAAAAAATGAAAAAAAGATAAATAATAAAGAAAAAAAGGAATAACAATGTTATAAAAAAGAAAAAAGAATAAAATTATGGAAACAATATATACGAAAAGAGAAAGTTTAATTAAAAACATCGAAAAATATTACTACTTTTGCAAAGTAAAGAGTTCGATAATGGTAAAGTTAGAAGAAATAAAAAAAACGATAGAAAAAGAAATAAATTGCTTTGAAAGTGAGTTTAAAGAATCTTTTAAAGCGAGTAGTGAACTCTTGAACAACATTAATCAATACATTCTAAATAAAAGAGGAAAGGGAATTAGACCTATTCTAACGCTCCTTGCAGCAAAAGCATACGGAGAAATAAACGAAACAACAATTAAATCTGCTATAAGTTTAGAAATGTTGCATACAGCAAGCTTAATTCATGATGATGTGGTAGACGAAACATTGGAAAGAAGAGGGCAAAAGTCTGTAAATGCAGTATGGAACAACAAAATATCAATACTCGCAGGAGATTATCTACTGTCTCAATCTATACTAAAAATAGCTGAAACAAAGAGTTTTGACATACTAAGTCAGATAACAAGATTAGGAAAAGAAGTTTCAGAGGGAGAATTAATGCAAGCAGAAAATGCAAATAGCGGAAAGATTAGCGAAGAAAAATATTTTGAGGTTATCAAAAAGAAAACAGCTTGCTTATTTGCGACTTGTACATACGCCGGTGCAAAATCTGTTAACGCAAACGAAGAAGATATTGAAAAAATAAAAAGATTTGGAGAAATATATGGAATATGTTTCCAAATAAGGGATGATATATTTGACTACATAGGAGATGAAAAGGAGATTGGTAAACCAACAGGAAATGACATCAGTGAAGGTAAAATTACTTTACCTTTGATATATGCTCTAAATAGTTGTTCAAAGGAAGAAAAAGAAGATAAAATTAAAGTAATTAACAACAAAGAATTTACACCAGAAAACATAAAAAAACTAATTCAATTTGCAATTGAAAAAGGGGGTATCAAATATGCTGAAAATAAGATGGAAGAACTTAAAAAGGAAGCATATAATACAATAAAAGATATTAAAAATCAGGAAATTAGAGAAACTTTAGAAAAGATTATAAATCATACAATAACAAGAAATAAATAAAAAAAATCCGCTGAAAAAATGAATAATATTCAGCGGAGTTATAATTTTCAAGAATCTATAAAATCAAAAATAAGCAATATCCTTACCTGATATAGATGAAAGAAGATGATTAACGAGCTTACTAGCACCTATTCTAAAATAATCAGGAGTCAACCATTCTTCACCTAAAACAGCACTAACCAATGAATAATAGGAAACTGCATCAGAAGTCGTAGAAACTCCTCCAGCGACCTTTAGACCAACTTTAGATGAATTTAATTGGTTAAACTCTTTTATTGCAGTAGCCATAACGTAAACGGCCTCTAACGTAGCGTTAATACTATACTTTCCTGTTGATGTTTTAATAAAATCAGCACCGGCAGCCATAGAAAGAATAGAAGCTTTCTTAATCATCTCAGGAGAATTTAATAAACCTGTCTCTAAAATAACCTTCAATTTTGCATTCTGACAAGCTGATTTTACTTCAGTAAGCTCCATATAGACATCATCATAATTACCTACTAAAAAAGAAGCAGAAGGCAGTACATAATCAATTTCTGAAGCACCTTCCATCACAGACATAGCAGCTTCGGCAATTTTTACTTCAGTAAAAGTATGAGGATATGGAAAACCAATAACAGAAGCAATATCTAAATTTTCTTGTAAATTATCCTTTACAATAGGAACAAAAGCAGGAAAAACACAGATAGCTGCAGGATGGGGAAGGATCTCAAAATGATCATCAAAAGCATTGATTTTATTGACAAAAGAGATAATTGAGTCATACGAATCACCAAAATTTAAAGAAGTAATATCGATGAAACTTAATAATTTACTATATATAGCCTTATCATTATTACGCTCAAATCCATCTTTTACCAATTGATGAGCTTTAGTAGAAACTGACTCAAAATCTAAATTAGAAAAATCATATTTAGAAAATAACTCTTCAAAACGATCCATAATTTATTTTAATTTATCATTATTAATGTGACGCAATGCATCCCTTTTAGTTTTTTTATTTAAATTAGCTTGAAATGCTTTATCCAAGTCAACACCGGTCTGATTGGCAAGACAAACCAAAACCCAAAGAACATCGGCCATCTCATCCTCCAGAGAGTAACGTAAATCAGACTCTTTAGAAGATTGATCACCATATTTTCTAGCCATTACCCGAGCCAACTCACCAACCTCCTCCATTAGAATAGCAGTATTAGTAAGCTCGCTAAAATAACGAACTCCATATTGCTTAATCCAAGAATCGACAATAGATTGTATATCTTTTAATGAAGACATAAAAATAAGTATAAAGAGCTATAAACCTAACTTTTCACTAATTTCAAGCATCTTCACAATAGGTAGTCTGGAACGATCTAAAATAGCGGAATCTACCTTAATTTCAGGTTGATTACTCTTTAAACAAGCATATAGTTTTTCAAGCGTATTCAATTTCATATAAGAACAATCATTGCAAGAACAGCTGCTATCTTCAGGCGGTACAGGAATAAATAGTTTATCAGGAGCTTGCTTTTTCATCTCATGTAAAATACCAGCTTCGGTTGCAACTAAAAACTCGTTGACATCAGAATTAACAGCAAATTTTAACAATGCAGCAGTAGATCCTACACAATCTGCCAACTTAACAATTGAATCTTTACATTCTGGATGAACCAAAAGTTTTGCATTAGGGTAAATCTCTTTTAGAGCGAGTAATTTACGAATAGAAAATTGCTCATGAACATGACAATACCCATTCCACAAAAGCATATTTCTACCGGTAACAGAATTGATATAATTACCTAAATTTCTATCAGGACCAAAAATGATTTTCTCATCTTTAGGAAAACTTTCAACAATTTGAATAGCATTAGAAGAGGTAACAACAACATCAGTTAAAGCTTTCACGGCAGCAGTAGTGTTGACATAAGAAAGAACTTTATAACCGGGGTGTTCATCAATAAAAGTTTTAAACTCAGTAGCATCACAACTATCAGCTAAAGAACATCCCGCAGAAGCATCAGGTACCAAAACAACCTTATCTGGCGAAAGAATTTTAGCTGTTTCTCCCATAAAATGAACACCACATATAACAATTACGTCAGCATCAGTAGTAGCAGTTTTTTGAGCTAAATAAAGGCTGTCACCAACAAAATCAGCAATATCTTGAATCTCTCCAATAGTATAGTAGTGAGCCATTATAACAGCGTTTCTTTCTTTCTTAAGTTCTAAAATTTTATTTTTTAATTCAACACTCTCTTTCATTTTATTATTTAAATTTTAAAAATATATATATATTAAAAAAATAATTAATAAATATAATAAAGGCTGTTGAAAAGGTTGAAACATTTATTAAATAATTCTTGCATATATTGTTATTAAGAATTGATTTACAATGTAAACCTTAAATTGTTAAAATTAAATAGTTGAAATATAAATATTTAACCACTTTATTAACAAATTCAACACATAGGCAAATTTACAAATAAAATTGAAATTTTTAGAATTAGACATGGTAAAAAAACGGTTAATACTTTTCTAAAAAAAAAGGATAAATAATTTGTTAATTTGAAATAGATGATTGTATATCTAAATTTTATTTTTTACAAAATATTAAGTAAGGATTTTATTCTAAATTAATTAATAATTTATTAACAATGTTCTTCACAAAATTTGTTCATTCATTAACAGTTTTTTAAGGTAAAATTATAGAGTTCACTTTAAGAATTATAATTAGTATTGTTACTATTTATCGAGATTTTAACCGATTTTCAGAAAAAAAAATGTGTTACCAACTTCACAGCCGATAACACACATTCAATTTTAAAATAATATGATTATGAAAAATTTACTTTGACACATTAAATCTAAAGTGCATTAAATCACCATCTTGCGCAACATAATCCTTACCTTCTATGGCAATTTTTCCTGCTTCTCTGCAAGCTGCTTCAGAACCCAGTTCAATAAAGTCTTCATACTTGATTACTTCGGCACGGATAAAGCCCTTTTCAAAGTCTGAGTGAATGATACCGGCACATTGAGGAGCTTTCATACCTCTTATAAAGGTCCAAGCTCTAACTTCTTGTACTCCGGCAGTGAAGTAGGTTTGTAAATCCAACAATTTGTACGCAGCTTTGATAAGTCTTACCACTCCTGATTCGGTAAGTCCTACCTCTTCAAGAAACATTTGTCTCTCTTCAAATGTCTCTAATTCTGTAATATCAGCCTCTGTAGCTGCAGCAACAATAAGCATTTCAGCATTTTCTTCTTTGATGGCTTCTGCTACAGCCTCTGTATATTTATTACCATTTACGGCACTTTTTTCATCAACATTGCAGACATACAAAACGGGTTTTGTTGTTAATAAATAGACATCTTTAACGAGGGCCTTTTCCTCTTTTGTCAACTCAACCACGCGGGCAGATTTTCCTGCCATTAGAGCATCGCGATATTTTATCAACACTTCATGAACTGCTTTTGCGTTTTTATCTCCTCCTGTTTGCGCCTGTTTTTGTATTTTTTGTATTCTGCTTTCAACAGTTTCAAGATCTTTTAATTGTAGTTCAGTATCTATGATTTCTTTGTCGCGAACAGGGTTTACGCTACCATCAACGTGGGTTACGTTTTCATTGTCGAAGCACCTCAAAACGTGCAATATAGCATCGGTTTCTCTAATATTTGCCAAAAATTTGTTACCTAACCCTTCACCTTTGCTAGCACCTTTTACCAAGCCGGCAATATCTACAATTTCCACTGTTGTTGGTTGTACACGTTGAGGATGTACCAACTCTTCTAATTTTACTAATCTATCATCTGGCACAGTGATAACTCCTACATTGGGTTCTATTGTGCAAAATGGAAAATTTGCAGCTTGTGCTTTTGCGTTTGATAGACAATTAAAAAGTGTAGATTTACCTACATTGGGCAATCCTACTATTCCACATTGTAAAGCCATTTTATTCTCTTTTATAAATCTTTAGAGTCATCTAAACCACTATGGTGATACAACTCAATTTTTAATAACCGGTGCAAAGATACAATTTTATAATGAAAGATAAAAAAACAAAGTGCCAATGTTAATATTCTAACTCTTGGCACTTCATTTTTTGGTAGATTTAGGTAGATTTTTTTGGTAGGTCGCTTATGTTAAAACCATTATTACAGTCATTTTAAATGTGAGGTTAGTTTTTTATGCTATCCTCTTTGGTTGACGAATAGAACGTACATCTCCTTAAAAGAACGGTCAATCGTTCAAACCATAGAATGTTTTGCCAATTATGATTAGTTTGTTATATAAAAACAAAATACTCTCCTTTTTTTCAAGGAATACATAACCTAAAATTTGAGAAAATAAAAAGATTTGGAAACTTATACTATCCATATTTACTCTCTCAGGGAACATTCTAGGCGCAAAGGAACGTATTTTTTTTCAAAAATCAAAATTTTTTTATTTTTCTTTTCTGTTTACATTTGCAAAAAAGTAAAAAATGATATTAGATAAAGAATCCTATAAGTATTATGTAGAGCAAGATTTGAAGGCCCATAAACTTTCTAAACTGTCAATCTATAATTATTGGTGGATGGATGCACTTCGATTTCAAATGCGATTGCGTAAGATTGAGTATCTACATAATTGTTGTAGAAATAATTTTTTTAGAAGAATTCAGCTTTTTTGTTTAGAGGTACTGAATCATCGTTTGGCTACTCGTTTAGGATTTACTATCCCTAAGAATGTATTCGGACCGGGTTTATGTATTGTGCACTATGGAACAATTGTGGTATCTCGTTTTGCCAAAGTAGGGGCTAATTGTAGAATTCATCCATCAACGAGCATTGGGGATAAAGATGGAGCTCCAACGTTGGGAGATAATGTTTATATCGGTCCCGGAGCCAAATTGTATGGTGATATTCAAATTGGAGATAATGTTTCTATAGGTGCTAATGCTGTTGTAAATAAATCTTTTCCTTCTGATGTAACTATTGTGGGAGTGCCGGCAAAAATTTTGGAAAAGTAAAATATTTGTAAATATAATAGACAACATATTCAGTTTATATTTAACTTTGCGCGGTTTTTTTAAGACAATTTATAAAGAAGTGGTATTTTATTTTTTATAATTGTTTCAGATTAAACTTTATATAGGAATAGTATAATATTAATAAATTTCATGTTGTTTAAATGGCTCTGGCAGCATAAAGTTTTTTTTTGATTTAGGGGCCTTTGATAAAATTTTAAGAGATGAAGAAAATTATTTTTTCGTTACTTTTCAGTACATGTATGTTTGCATTACAAGCGCAAGAATTCAATTTTCCGTTGAATGAGGAAGGTGTTTATGTTTTAACAGGAGAGATTCCTTATTCAGGAAATAAAGCTATTGCAAAGGAGTCTTTGATGTTGTGGTTTTATAACTCAAAAATTACAAGTCAAGTGAAACAAGAGAAGGGTGATACTACCAGTTATGAAGTTGGTTTTAATGTTTCAGCAAGTTATAATCCGTTTGCAGGGTCATTTGCATCTAATTTAATTTCAACTTGGACTTTTGTATTTGGAGAAAAAAATATTTCGTACAAAATGGAAAGATTCTATGTGCAACAAACCTATTCTGGTTTTGGCTCTAACAATAAACTTTTGCAATTGGAGCAAATTATCAGGGAGTTGGATAAGGCTAAAGCAAAGGTACAAGAGATAGAATCTGATGCATCTTTGTCTAAAAAGCAAAGAAAAGAGCAATTGGAAGATCCTATGGGAATTGTAGAAGATAGAACAGAGCTTTTGTCAAAATGTTATACTGTTTTGATGCGTAACATTGACAAAATAAAGGAATTGTATAATTAATTTTATTAATTCTGGGGCAATTTTTACTTATCGTAATTTATAAGTTGACCTCGAAATCTCTTATGAGAGGGTGTATCAAGATGGATATACCCTCTTTTTATGAGGTAGTTGCAATATTTTTAAGTGAAATAAATCTTAATTAACTATATTGAAAATAATTTATTGTATTTCACAGATTCTCTATCTTGTTTTGCTAGTTGACTCTACAAATCTTTTATGGTGTAAATTTATGCGACAAAGGTATTGCTTTTGAAAAAAAGTTATATCTTTGCGATGTAAAGGTGTGTTCTATAAATTCAAAAATTTTAAAGACTCACCTAAAGTGTTTCTTGGAGGCGAGGTGTCAAACTATGTTTTCCTCTTTTTTTGTTGATTATTATTGAGTTATAGTTCGGGGGAGTGGTTTGTTTACATGTCAAAAAATTGATGTAGAATGGGTGATTTTTTTGTTGGTTCTGTTTTTATGGAATCGTATTTTATATAAAGTAAAGTAGTATATGTTTCTTAATTTTAATGAGTATGAAAAAAATTGTTTCTTCCGTTAAATTGATTTTAACGAGTTTATTATTAACTATTCCGATTATGTCATTTGCACAGTATCCGGAAAATTCTCCGGTAGCACTCAATGGTAAATTAAAGGTTGAGTATGGAAAGATGGTCAATGAATGTGGTTATCCCACTCAATTGCGAGGAATGAGTACACATGGATTGGCTTGGAACAAAAATACTTATAATGAATCGTCTATTAAGACTTTGGTGGAGGATTGGAACATTAGTTTGTTTCGTATTGCTGTTTATACTCATGAATGGGGTGGATATTCAACTAATGAGTGGAAATCCAGAGATGAGTATCATGTTTTGATTGATGGTTTGGTGGATCTCTGCGAAAAATATGGTATCTATTGTATCATCGATTGGCATATATTGAACAAAGGATCCGGAGATCCTAATTTTACACTTGAAGATGCTAAATATTTTTGGGAGTATATGTCGAAAAAACATAGTGGCAAAGATCATGTATTGTATGAAATTTGTAATGAACCCAATGGGAATGTTGATTGGAATGATGTGAAGGAGTATGCCAATATTATTATTCCTCTGATTCGCAAGAATGACCCTAATACAATCATCATTTGTGGTAGCCCAACTTGGAGTCAGGATGTTGATATTGCAGCTCAATCGCCTTTAAAATATGATAATTTAATGTACACTTTGCACTTCTATTCCGGTACGCATAAGCAGTATTTGAGAGACAAAGCGGAAGTGGCTCTTAAGAAGGGGCTTGCCATCTTTGTTACAGAGTTTGGTACTTCGCAAGCATCCGGCAATGGTGGAGTTTATACCAAAGAGTGTGATGTGTGGTTCGATTGGATGGAAAAAAATTGCATCAGTTGGGCTAACTGGAGTTTTTGTGACAAGAATGAGACCTCTGCTGCATTAAAACCGGGGTCTGCAGACCAACAAAATTGGAACAATGTTTCGGAATCCGGTGAGTATATCAAAAATAAATTGTTAGAAGCGAATAAGTTTGTGGCTTGTACGGATACAACTCCTTATTATGAACCGGATGAAATTCCTAATTTTGATGATGGAGATGGGGTAGAAGATTATGATAACTATATAGATTTGACCTTATATCCTAATCCGTCTAACGGAACATTTTCTATCAAAACAGATCTTGCTATTATGAGGGTAGTGGTTTATGATGTTTTAGGAAATCAAGTTGCTGATTTTGATGGGGAAAATGAGGAGTTTGCAGTGCAATTGCAAAAAGGTATCTATTATGTTAAGATTTATGTATCTGACTTTACGACAATGAAAGAAATTTTGATTGAATAAACTACTTTTTTTAAAAGGCGTGTAATAATCGTGAATAACTTTGCCGGTTTTATGATATAAGAGGTTGTTTATGATTTTTACACGCTTTTTTTATAACCGTTGAATCGTTTATTCCGTTTCATTGAATTTTTGACCTATTCCTTGGGATTGCGAAAAAATGCATCCGCAATAATTTTGTCTGTATAGATTATACTCTTTAGAAAGTTGGATAGAGCGTTGATATCCGCCTTTTTTCTTAAAGTCGGATGGCAAGTATTTAATTCCATATTTTGTGGCTAAATCAGCCCCTATTTCGTTTAGTTTGGCAGCATTTTTCAGCGGACTGATACTTAAGGTTGTTGTGAAGTAATCAAATCCTTTCTCTTTGGCTATAATTGCGCTCTTTTCTAAGCGTAAACGATAACATTCAAAGCAGCGTAATCCTCCTTCCGGTTCTTTTTCTAATCCTTTGGTTATGGTATAAAACTCTTTTGGGTCGTACTCGCCTTCGATAAAAGAGATGGGATAGCGGGCGGGCAGAGAATTAATGAGTCGTTTTTGTTCCTCCACACGTTTCCCAAATTCCTCTTCCGGATAAATATTAGGATTATAGTAGTAGATGGTAATTTTGAAAAACTGAGATAGGTATTCGAGTGTATAACTACTGCAAGGGGCGCAGCAACTATGCAATAATAGGGAAGGCACGCATCCATTTCGGACGCATGCCTCAATTATTTTATCCAACTCTTTTTGATAGTTGATTAAATTACCTCTATTCCCATCTTCTCGCATAACTGCAAACTCAACTCTTTCAATTTGAATTTTTGGATTTTTCCGGATCCTGTCAACGGATAGGAATCTACAAAGAATACATATTTTGGTATTTTGTAGCGAGCGATTTTCCCTTTGCAGAAATCTCTCACATCTTCCATCTCCATTGATACCCCTTCATGAAGAATAATAAATGCTCCAACCTCTTCTCCATATTTTTTTGAAGGAACAGCTGCCACTTGCACATCTTTTACTCCCGGCATGTGGTACAAAAATTCTTCAATCTCTCGCGGATAGATGTTTTCTCCTCCTCGGATAATCATATCTTTGATACGACCGGTGATGCGATAGAACCCATTTTCATCTTTCACGCCTAAGTCTCCGGAGTGTAAAAATCCATTTTTATCAATTACTTCTGCGGTTGCTTGAGGGTTTTTGTAGTACCCCTTCATCACGTTAAATCCGCGGCAGCACATCTCTCCTTGTACCCCCACAGGACACTCTTCTCCTGTTTCAGGGTCCAAAACTTTTACTTCAACAAACGGATAATCTCGTCCCACAGTTGTACAACGTTGTTCAAAACTATCCTCGATGCGTGTTTGCGTCATTCCCGGTGATGTTTCGGTCAGTCCATATACACTGGTGATTGTCATAAACATCTTGTCGCAAACAGAGCGCATAAGCTCAATCGGGCATAAAGATCCTGCCATGATTCCGGTTCGGAGGGAGCTCATGTCGAACATATTGAACATAGGATGGTTCAACTCGGCAATAAACATTGTTGGCACTCCGTATAGTGCGGTACAACGTTCTTTATGGACAGAAGCCAAAACCACCAATGGGTCAAATTTTTCCACCATCACCTGTGTACATCCATGCGTCAAGCAATTCATGGTTGCCAAAACAACTCCGAAACAGTGGAAAAGCGGTACGCAAACACATAGTTTATCATCTTGCGTGAATTTCATGTGTTCTCCGGTGAAATAACCATCGTTAGCAATGTTGTGATGAGACAACATAACACCTTTTGGGAAACCGGTGGTTCCGGAAGTATATTGCATATTCACCACATCGTGGCAATTGACCTGTTTTTTTGCATCGATTAATTTTTGGTCATCGATATTTTTCCCCAACAAGAGTAGCTCTGCCGTATTAAACATTCCTCGATGTTTTTCCTGACCAATGTAAACGACATTCTTCATACGAGGGAATCGTTCGCTTTTAAGGTGTCCTCGAGGGGAGGTTTTTAGTTCCGGCAACATTTTGTAGGTCATCTCCACATAGTCGCACTCCCATGTACCATCTATGATGCAGAGTGTGTGCATATCAGAGTTTTCGCAAAGATATTCCAACTCATTTTGTTTGTAATTGGTGTTGACGGTAACCAAAACCGCACCAATTTTGGCAGATGCATACAAGAATGTCAACCAATCCGGCACATTGGTAGCCCAAATACCCACGTGAGAGCCCTTCTCAACACCGATAGCCATCAAGCCTTTGGCAAGGTCATCTACACGTTGATTAAACTGTTTCCAAGTAAACCGTAAGTCACGGTCAGAATATACAATATATTCTTTGTCGGGGGTGGTTTCTGCCCAATGTTCCAACCAATCCCCTAAAGTACGATCAGATAATTGATAGTTCATAACAATAGGAATTTAGAGTGGAGTATATACGACAGCAAGAATTTTAGCAGATTTATCCTTCACGCCGTGTACGTGGTGATCTACAATTGAATCATAAAATATGCTATCTCCTTTTTTCAGGTTGTAAACTTCTTTACCATACGATATTTCAACCTCACCATCCATCACATAAATAAACTCTTCCCCCTCATGGGCAGATAAAGTATAATGTTCCTCTTTTGAAGGCTGAATATCAATAATAAAAGGCTCCATGTGTCTTCCGGCTTTTTGCTTTGCCAAAGAGTGATACTCCATGTGCTTGCGAGCATCTGTTGCTCCATTGGAAAAACTGATGCTGTCGCTCTGTTCTTCTGAACGGCAAACAACCGGTCCTAACTCTTCATTGTCGTCCAAAAACGTTCCCAGTCGTACTCCCAAAGCACGTGCCACCTTAATTAAAGATCCTAACGATGGCAAATGTTGATCATTCTCGATCGACAAAATTTGGTCTTTCGATAGACCACTTCTCTCTGAGATTTCCTCCAAGGAAATGTTTTTAGATTCGCGGATATTCTTAATCTTTGAACCAACAATTGTATTGCTAGACATAAAATTTATTGTTATAAATTTAAAATTATTTGCAAATATATGTATTTTTGCCGTTACAAGCTTTGTTAAAAGAGACAAAAAATAGATTAATATAGATTTAAAAACTAATTTGAAATGGGATTTTTAAAAGAATTTAAAGATTTTGCCATGCGCGGTAATGTCGTAGATATGGCTGTCGGAGTTGTTATTGGAGGTGCTTTTGGAAAAATTGTTACCTCTTTGGTGAATGATGTTTTTATGCCGATTGTTGGTTTGGCTGTTGGTGGAGTTGATTTCACCTCTTTGTTTGTTCAGTTGGGTGACTTTGATAAAAAGTATGAGACGTTGGAAGCTGCAAAAGAGGCTGGGGTGGCTACACTTAATTATGGTAACTTCCTTCAAGTAACATTTGATTTTATCATTGTTGCTTTTTGTATCTTCTTGTTTATTAAGTTGATAAACTCGTTGAAGAAGAAAGAAGAAGCGGCTCCTGCTGCACCTCCTGCTCCGTCTAAAGAAGAGGTGTTGTTGACAGAGATTAGAGATTTGTTAAAGAATAAATAATTTTTGAAATTTATTGAGCGGTGTCTCTTGATTTGCTTATGGCGGGTCATTGCACCGCTTTTCTTTGTATATGGAAAAATTGACAGTCATTAAAGTGGGCGGAAAAATCGTGGAAGAGGAGAATTCGTTATTGGCTCTTCTCGAACGTTTTTCAGCCATTGATGGACATAAAGTGTTGGTTCATGGCGGTGGACGTTCTGCCACTGCTATTGCAACAAAGTTAG
The DNA here is from genome assembly GCA_017630395.1 of Paludibacteraceae bacterium. Classification (GTDB taxonomy): domain Bacteria; phylum Bacteroidota; class Bacteroidia; order Bacteroidales; family Paludibacteraceae; genus UBA1181. The sequence goes on along the minus strand of JAGBVI010000051.1, from coordinate 19,785 downwards.
GTATAGAAAGTAAAATGGTGGATGGCAGACGAATCACCGATGAGGAGACCTTGAAGGTGGTTACCATGGTGTATGGTGGGTTGGTCAATAAATCCATTGTGGCAAAACTTCAAGCATTGGGAGTTAATGCGTTGGGATTGACCGGAGCCGACTTGAATTATATGCGTTCTGATAAACGTCCTGTTAAAACGGTTGATTATGGCTTTGTGGGCGATGTTAAAGAGGTAAATTCAGAACTTCTTTCCGACCTTATCGCAAAAGGTGTTGTGCCGGTTTTAGCTCCTCTTACGCATGATAAAAAGGGGAACATGCTTAACACCAACGCAGATACAATTGCCGGTGAATCTGCCAAGGCTTTGGCAAAGCATTTTGATGTAACATTGGTCTATTGCTTTGAGAAAAAAGGGGTCTTGTTGGATGCGAATGATGATGATAGTGTGATTCCGGAAATTAATCGCTCTCTTTTTGATGAATATGTTGCCAAAGGAATTATTACGGAGGGGATGATACCTAAGTTGGAAAACTCTTTTGAGGCAATCTCTTCTGGTGTCTCAAAGGTGATAATTACAAAGGCTGATGAGTTGGGAAATGATTCCGGAACGGTGATTGTGGCTTAAGTTAAGTTTATTAAAAATAGCAAAATACCCCTGTCGATTTTGATAATCTGCAGGGGTAAATTTTAGGTGTATAACTTATTTTACAAGATATTTTTTAGCGTAGTATTCTTTCCGGTTTCATATTTCAAGTAGCGCACTTCCTGAAACCTGAAACCTGCGTTAGTACCCTGATACTAGAACCCATGCAAGGTACTGCCTTCCAGGCAGAGCACCATTGTGTGTCCTATCACCCAAGATGCGTTCCGGGCTACCATCGCTATTTTCCCGAGACGTCGTCCCGGATTACCATCGCTACGCTCAGTACTGCCTTCCAGGCAGAGAGAAATGTTGGGTAATAGCACGCTTGAAACCTGAATCTTGCGTCAGCACCCTGAAACTCACTCCTCTTCAAGTTTATACGGATGCGCTTTGGCATATTCGTACTCCTTTTCGGTGATTTCGTAACGATAGAGGTGGATGTCTAAAGTATCTATGATTAGTGTATAGTTTGCTAAATGGTAAATCATTGAAGCATAAACACTTTCCCTATCTGTTATATATGAGGGACATTTATACCTTAAGGTGTCATCAAATATAATGTAAATGGGATATCCATCAAATGGAACATGACGCCCTGCAGCATCTATATCACTTGTCTTAATAATACTATCTTGAGATAGAATGACGTATTTAATGGGTTGATTGCTTTGGCTATTATTCCCAATTTCTATGGTTACATTATGATTGGTTTTATTGGTAATCATGTACAACCATTCCCCTTGCAACGGAACTCCATCAATGTCACTTGGCTCGCAAGATGGTAAAGTTATAGATGCTATTAGTACAAAAATTAAAGATATTATTTTTCTGTCCATTTTTCTTTATACATTTTAAGAAATTCATTTATTTGATTAATTGTAACTCCTGAGGGTATATTATTTAACATGAATGATTCTACGTTATTATAATTTCTTATAGAAGTTAAATTTTTATCAATCATACCTAAAGTATATCCAACAACATTATCAACCGGTATGTAAAAATAGTCTGAATATAAATTTTTCTGATTAAAATTGTCTATCATATCAATAAACATTGGAGAATATATATCTGAACGACCTAAATATGGCCAAAATTGTTCTGCTTTATCACTATGTAGCGAATCTAATTTATACGAATTAGCACCTAATCTTTTGTATTCATGTAATGATAGATGCCATTCGGCCGCAACTGCCCAACTTTCTTTTACAAAGAGGCTTGTATTATCATATTCATCCTTACTCATTCTGCATGAATGAGAAGCGTGAGCTAATTCATGAAGAGTGGTGGATAGAATATGACTTACTGTACAAATTGGTCCTGAAGGTCTTTTTTCATAAATCTTAATGGCAGAAAATATCCAACTCCACGTGCGAACAATTGCTGATTGAGTAGAGCCTAACGCTTCTTCATCTGGGTCTGCTCCTTCTTGGTACGAAACTTTCAAGGCTTTGCTTGGACGTATCAGTCCATCTATGTTCCCATAATAATACTTCAACAACGCTCTGTGAATGGCAGAAATATGTAGAGACTTGGGAGTTCCCTTGCCGATATTCAAATTCCATGCGCTTTTAGTGTTATTGGGACCATTGTAATAGGCTTGTGTTCCACCATCGCGAATATCCCAATTGTCTCGCTCCCACTCGATGCTGTAAGAGACATCCCGATTCCTCTTGTCAAAACTAACCTGTCCATAAATGTTGGTGATGGCTGTTTTCTTTACAAATGCAAAAGTCGTGATTCTCACTTTCACTCCGTCCAACGGTATGTAAGCATCCAAAATATCATCGTATGCCTTAATCGTTGCAGCAGGTATCCATTTGCGCAAGGTCTCTGTTGATTCCATTTGGTCGGGAGCATTCTGACGAACAGACTCATCGAGCAACTCCTTTAGATAGGCTGTTTCTTCGCTTGTACTTCGGGTAGAGATGCTGCTCTCCTCATCAAACATTTCATTGGGCATATAGAGTTCCTCCAATACTTCATACCGAACATTGTACTGCTCCAAATCATGCTCCGCAGGTATCACGGTATATTGCCATTGATACGCATCATGCGGCAATGAAGGATCGTGGTAACTATCCCCTTCCGTCAGTTCATAATCCCATGGATAAGGTGTTGGATCCAGCAAGGTATCGCTCACCAACAGTTCATACTCTGCAGAGTCCTGTGGCAAGAAGCGCACATAGAGGTGAGTTGCCTCCAATTGCGTTGCAGAACGTAAAACCATGCCATTGCGTTGTACCAAAGAATCGGCTGCACGTTGCATGTTTCTTAATGTGACGGGGCTGTTGATTTTCTCTCCCAACCGAATCTCTCCTGCTTGAAATTCTTGAAACTGGCTCGATTGGTCAAATCCTACATCTGGTTCGTCGTCTTCACATGAGAAGAAAGGCATGGCCACTAAAGGCAACATTGCCCAAAACAATCTTTTCTTCATTATTAAACAATTAGCAATTGTTAAAATTTTTCACAAAGGTAAAGAATATAATCGGAGTAAACAAGAGATTGCTGATGCAAGATTCAAGATTCAAGTAGCGCACTTCCTGAAACCTGAAACGTACGATAGGGCGAATGCGATTCGCCCCAACGACTGCAACCGATACCAATATAAGACCTGCAACCAGTATCAGCATCTTGAAACCTGAATCCCATTCCTCACTCCTCCTCGAATTTATACGGATGCGCTTTGGCATATTCGTACTCCTTTTCGGTGATTTCGTAACTCCTAAGATAAATATCAGGACCATCTAATACAAAATCGAAATTTAGTATTTCTTTTAACATTTGAGAATAATACGGTTTTTCTTCATCCACATATGAACAAGAATATTTTAAAGTATCATCGAATACGATGTATAATTCTCCTTTAGGAAATTGTATATATTCAAATCCATCAGGATATCCTTCGTAAATAACACTGTCTCCTGCCGCTAAGTTAATTGTAAAATCTTCGTAATCTTCCCAAGTAGTATGACACTCTATAGCAACATTTTGGCAGGTGTTATTAATAATCATAAAATAATATTTTCCTTGAGGTAATCCGTCAACATCACTTGGCTCACATGAAGAAAACGTTATTAGAGACGTTAACACAAAAATTAAAGATATTATTTTTCTGTCCATTTTTCTTTATAGAGTTTTAGAAGTCTATATACGGTTCGTCGTCTTCACATGAGAAGAAAGGCATGGGCACTAAAGGCAACATTGCCCAAAACAATCTTTTCTTCATTATTAAATAATCAGAAATTGTTAAAATTTTTCACAAAAATAAAGAAGAAAATTGGAGCGAGCAAGAGGATTTGGACAAATTTTGCAAAATTGTGCAGAATGAGACAATTGTTAAAGGTGGATTCTATTGAGTAGTAAATACCCCTGTCGATTTTGATAATCTGCAGGGGTTAATTATCTTTACACTTTCTTAGAAAGAAATCGGTGTGGATGTATAGAAAAATCATACATATTGATATGGATGCATTTTATGCGTCGGTTGAGCAGCGTGATAACCCTTTGTTAAAGGGGAAACCGGTGGCAGTTGGTCATGCAGGGAAGAGGGGAGTGGTTGCTGCAGCCAGTTATGAAGCCAGACGCTTTGGAGTGCATTCTGCCATGTCATCTAAAAAGGCGAAAGAATTTTGTCCGGAACTCATATTTGTACCCGGACGCATGGATGTATATAAGTCGATTTCGGCAGAGATTCATGAAATATTTCATGAATACACCGATATGATTGAACCCATATCTTATGATGAGGCATTTTTGGATGTTACAGAGAATAAGAAAGGGATAGAGTTGGCGGTGGATATTGCAAAGGAGATAAAGACTAAAATCAAAGAGCAGTTGAATCTTGTTGCATCAGCCGGAGTCTCTTACAATAAATTTTTAGCGAAAATTGCATCGGATTATCGTAAACCCAATGGCTTGTGTACAATTCATCCTGATAAGGCCCTTGAGTTTATAGGCGGACTAAAAATTGAGTCTTTTTGGGGTATTGGGAAAGTGACGGCACAACGGATGCACCAATTAGGGATTCATACCGGAAAAGATTTGAGGGACTATCCCTTGGGGAAATTACTTGCCATGTTTGGTCGTTCCGCTGTTCTTTATCATGATTTTGCAAGAGGAATTGATAATCGAAAAGTGGAATCAACGAGGATTAGAAAATCTGTTGGTTGCGAATACACATTTCTTGAAGATTTAACAGAAAAGGAGCAGTTGGAGGAAAAGCTTATTCAAGAGATTCTGCCTGACCTTTTGAATCGCATGGAAAAAGCCTGTTTTGAAGGTCGAACTTTAACGATAAAAATTAAATTTTCCGATTTTTCACAAAAAACTTTGTCGAAAACAATGCCCTATTTATTAAATGATGAAAATGAAATAAAACAACTTATCTATCAATTGCTTACGCCGTTTTCGATAAGTGAGAATAGGGTTAGGTTACTTGGACTGACTATATCTTCGCCAATCAGAGTTTCAGAAAATGGGCAGTTGTATTTGGAGTTTTAGTAAGAGACGCCAAGAGATAGAAAAAATTCAATTTTTCTCTCGGTCTTAAATTAATCTTTTTCTGCACCTTCTTGATATAACCTTCAGAGAAGTCATTGAAATTGGATTTTTTCGGTATGTATTGTCTAATAAGTTTGTTAGTATTTTCTATACATTCTTTCTGCCAAGAAGAATAAGGATCTGCAAAATATACCGTAACACCAATCTTTTTTTGTTATTGTCAAGTGGTCGGCGAATTCAGGTCCATTGTCGGTGGTTATGGTCTTAATTGTATTTCTGTAGGGCAGAAGCAATCTAGACACCTCTTTAGCCAAAGGCTTTGATTTCTTCCCTTGAGGCAATCTTTGCATCAGCAACATATTTGTAGAGCGTTCCACTAACGTAAGTATTGCATGATTGAAAGAATCCACAATCAAATCCATTTCCCAATCTCCAAATCTATTTCCGTCTGCCTCCACCGGTCTTTCGTGTATGCTTATTCGATTGGCGATAGGCATGTGTTTTACGCAAGCCCTGCGTCTGTACTTCATTTTATGACGAGTATTGAACGCTAATTCACCTGTTTCATCTGCATGTATCAAATTGTAAATAGTTTGATGAGAAACTTTTGTTCCCGCCTTTTTTAGGAAGCCACTAATTTATAATGTATTCCTTTCTTATAAGTATTGAAATTTTCTTCCAAATTTTGCAACATAATTTATGCCTTTTTGTTAGATTTTTCAAGAGATATTTTTTAAATTTGCAATTTGGAAAATAAATCATTACGTAAATGGCTGATAATAAAAAAATTAAGACCGCTTTAGTTTCGGTTTACCACAAAGACAAATTAGACGAGATAATTCGTAAGCTTCATTCAGAAGGAGTAGAGTTCATTTCAACCGGTGGAACTCAAACATTTATAGAGTCGTTAGGCATTCCATGTCAAGCGGTAGAGTCTTTAACAAGTTATCCTTCTATATTGGGAGGACGAGTTAAGACTTTGCATCCTAAAATTTTTGGAGGAATATTGGGACGTAGAGAGTTGGCACAGGATTTAGCTCAAATGGAGCAATATGAGATTCCTGAGATTGATTTGGTGATTGTTGATTTGTATCCTTTTGAAGATACTGTTGCATCAGGAGCAGACGAACAATCTATTATCGAAAAGATCGATATAGGTGGAATTTCTTTGATTCGTGCTGCGGCTAAGAATTTCAAAGATGTAGTGATTGTTGCTTCTCAAGCGCAATATGAGCCGTTGTTGAATCATTTGAATGAAGAGGGTGCTACAACAAGTTTGGAGACTCGTAAATGGTTTGCAAAAGAGGCTTTTGCTGTCTCTTCTCATTATGATTCAGCTATTTTCAACTATTTTGATAACGAAGCTGATTCGGCTTTGAGATTGACTGCCAATTCTTCAAAATCATTGAGATATGGAGAAAATCCTCATCAGAGAGGTGTTTTCTTTGGTGATTTTGAAAAGATGTTCGAGCAATTGCAAGGAAAGGAAATTTCTTACAACAATTTGTTAGATATTGATGCTGCGGTTAATTTAATTGCTGATTATGATGACATCACTTTTGCTATCTTGAAACACAACAATGCATGTGGTGTAGCATCCAGACCCAACTTGACTGATGCATGGAACGATGCGTTGGCTGGTGACCCGGTTTCTGCTTTTGGTGGCGTGTTGGTTACTAATGCAGTTATCGATAAGCAGACTGCTGAGAAAATCAATGAGATCTTCTTTGAGGTAATCATTGCTCCGGATTATGATACTGATGCTTTGGAGGTTCTTTCTCAGAAAAAGAATCGTATCATCTTGATTCAAAAAGAGACAAAATTGCCAACAAAACAGATTCGTACTGTTTTGAATGGTGTTTTGATGCAGGATAAAGATACAAAGAGTGAAACAGCTGAGGATATGAGAACTGTTACAGAAAAGGCTCCTACTGATGCTGAGATTCAAGATATGATTTTTGCCAACAAAATTGTAAAACATTCGAAGTCAAATGCAATCGTTTTGGCTAAAAATGGACAATTATGCGCAAGTGGTGTTGGGCAAACTTCTCGTGTTGATGCCTTGAAACAAGCAATTGAAAAGGCTCACTCTTTTGGGTTTGACTTAAATGGTGCTGTAATGGCTTCTGATGCATTCTTCCCATTCCCTGATTGTGTAGAGATTGCTAAGAATGCAGGTATTACTGCGGTTGTTCAACCAGGCGGTTCTATTAAAGACCAAGCTTCTGTTGACTATTGCAACGAGAATGGTGTGGCAATGGTGATGACAGGATTTAGACATTTTAAACATTAAAAAACATTCTAAGATGGGATTATTCTCTTTCACACAAGAGATTGCGATTGACTTGGGAACAGCCAATACAATCATCATCCATAATGATAAAATTGTGGTTGATGAGCCTTCGGTTGTTGCTCTGGATCGCAAGACGGATAAATTGATTGCCATAGGCGAGAAGGCTCGCCAAATGCATGGTAAAGCGCATGAGGGGATTAGAACTGTTCGCCCATTGCGCGAGGGTGTGATTGCCGACTTTAGTGCGGCTGAACACATGATGCGTGGTATGATTAAGATGGCTTTTTCAAGCAATAGATGGTTCACTTCTCCATCGTTTAAGATGGTTGTTTGTATCCCTTCAGGTAGTACCGAAGTGGATTTAAGAGCTATCAGAGACTCTTCTGAACATGCCGGAGGTCGCGAGGTTTATACAATCTATGAACCGATGGCTGCTGCAATAGGAATTGGTATCGATGTTGAGGCTCCCGAGGGGAACATGATTGTCGATATAGGGGGTGGTACCACAGAAATTGCCGTGATATCGTTGGGTGGTATTGTTTCTAATAAGTCCATCAAAATAGCGGGTGATGACTTGACGGATGATGTTATCGAATACATGAGAAGACAGCATAATATCAAAGTGGGAGAACGTACGGCTGAGTTAATCAAAATTAATGTCGGCTCTGCTTTAACAAGCTTGGAGGAACCGCCTGAAGATTATATTGTGCGTGGTCCTAACCAAATGACTGCTCTTCCTATGGAGGTGCCTATCTCTTATCAAGAGGTGGCTCATTGTATCGAGAAATCTATTTCGAAAATCGAAGCTGCTATATTAAGTGCTTTGGAACAAACTCCGCCGGAGTTGTATGCTGATATTGTTACTCGTGGTATCTGGTTGGCAGGTGGAGGAGCTCTGTTGAGAGGTTTGGATAAGCGTTTGTCCAATAAAATTGGTATTCCTTTCCATGTGGCTGATGACCCGTTACATGCAGTGGCAAGAGGAACCGGTGTGGCGTTGAAAAACGTGGATAAATTTTCTTTCTTGAAACGTTAATTTGAATTCTCTTTCGGGTAGATTTGAATTTTCTTTCTGAATAATGAATCAACAACCACAGGGTAGTTCTTATTGGAGTTTCTCTTGTGGTTGTTATTTTATGACTGCTTTTGTCAGTCGGGTGAGTTGTATGTCTGTTTTTTATTTGATGTTGATTCCTTCTTTTCGAAGATGAGAACATTGATAAAATTTTTGTTAAGATTCAAAACGCTGTTTTTTTTCTTGGCGTTGGAGATTTTGTCGTTGGTATTGATTGTTAATCATAATCAGTTTCAACGGGTACACTTTTTGCATACAAGTAACTCCCTTGCAGGCTCTGTTTTTCGATTGTCTAATTCTGTTTCTGATTATTTTAAATTATCAGATGTTAATGAGTCCTTAGCTCTCGAAAATTCGTTGTTGAAGGAACGTTTGTTTTATTTGGAAGGGCAGTTAAGCTCTTTTAAATATATGCCAACCTTTGAATCGGATTCATCTAAATATAAGTTGATAACAGCAAAAGTGATACAAGCTACAACTAACTACCGAAATAATTATCTCACCTTGGATAAGGGATCTGCAGATGGATTGAAAGTTGGGATGGGTGTTGTATCTGATTTGGGCGTTGTTGGAATAGTTTGCAGTGTATCAACTCATTTTTCGGCGGTACTCCCTATTATTAACGACAATTCGAGGATCAGTGTCCAAGTGGAGGGAAAAACTCATTCCGGTACGTTAAAGTGGCAGAAGGCTGATATCCGTTATGCGATTTTGGATGAGGTCCCTTTGTATGTGTCGATTGCTAAGGGCGATGGGGTAAAAACAAGTGGCTATTCAACAGTCTTTCCGGAGGGAATAAATGTAGGTGTTGTGGAAGAGGTTAGGAAGAAAAATGATAACTTTTATGATATAAAGGTCAATTTGGGAGTCGACTATAATAATTTACATTTTGTTAATGTTATTTCTTTTATCCATTCGGAAGAAAATGATAGTTTGCAAATGAAAGGAGGTAGTTTAGATGATTAATGATTCTTTTAGATATGTTTTTTCTTTTGTAGGATGGGTGTTGTTGCAAGTTTTATTGCTTAATAATATTCAATTTTTAGGATTCATTAATCCTTTTCTATATCTATATTTTCTTTTGAGTTTACCCTCTTCTGTTTCTCGGGATATGCACCTTTTGTTGGGATTTCTTTTGGGTCTCTCAGTTGATATTTTTAGCGGCACAATGGGATGTAACGCTTTTGCATCGGTGTTGTTAGCCTACCTTAAACCTTATACTCAGCGACTCTTTGGACCTCGCGAGTATAACGAAGTGATAATTCCTTCTCTCTATTCATTCGGACCAATCAGGTATTTCCAATATGTGTTTTTCTTAGTCTTAATGCATCAAATATGCTTCTTTTTTATCGAAGCTTTCACATTTGTTTTCTTTTGGAATACACTATTAAAGGCTTTTTGTTGTTCTATATTTACGGTATTTTTTATTTTTTCGATTGAATATATTAAGCAGCGCTGATAGATGATAAACGATTTATACGGAAATAGAAAATATGTCATCGGTGGATTAATGGTTTTGGTGGTATTAATCTACATTTTGCGCTTGTTTAGTTTACAAATTTTAGATGATTCCTATCAGGATAAGGCGGATAGTAATGCCTACTTAAAACAGATAGAATTCCCTGCCAGAGGATTGATTAAAGATCGTAATGGGAAAATCCTTGTCTTTAATAAGCCTTCATACGACGTGATGATGGTAGTACGTGAGATGAAACAGTTTGACACGCTTGGTTTCTGTACGTTGTTGAATATCTCTCAAGAGGAGTTTGATATTCGGATGAAAGATCTAAAAAAGAGAGTAGGGTACTCCTCTTACACGCCGCAACAATTTATGACCCAGTTGCCTCCGGAAGATTATGGGGTATTGCAAGAGCAACTTTTTCGCTTCCCGGGTGTCTATATGCAGATGAGAACTATACGAAACTATAATTATTCTGCTGCGGCTTTGTTGTTAGGGTCTGTTGGGGAGGTGAATCGTAAAATGATTGAAAAGGACGAGTTTTATGTCTTGGGAGATTATGCCGGACAGAATGGGGTAGAACAGACGTACGAGAATGTTTTAAGAGGCAAGAAGGGGGTCGAAGTCTTTTTGAGAGATGCTCATGGACGTATCCAAGGGAAATTAGACGATGGTGCGCATGACGTTCAGTCTAAGGCGGGACAAAACCTAACTCTCTCTATTGATATTGATTTGCAAATGTATGGGGAGCGGTTGATGGAAAATAAAGTTGGTAGTATTGTGGCTATTGATCCTAAAACGGGAGAGATTTTAGCTCAGGTTTCAAGTCCTACATACGACCCTGCGATTCTATCAGGAAGAAAAAGATCCGAGAATTATGAGAAGTTATTGAAAAATCCATTAAAACCTTTGCTAGACAGACCGGTAATGGCGTATTATCCTCCCGGTTCAACTTTTAAGATTGCTAATGCTCTGATTTTTGAACAAGAGGGTATAATTTCAGAAAATACCTACCAATCTTGTCATCTGGGTTACCATGTTGGCAGGTTCTCTGTTGGTTGTCATGCTCACTATTCTCCTTTGAATCTTGTTCAATCTGTTCAGCACTCTTGTAATGCCTACTATTGTGCTTCTTTTAGGACAATGATGGATCATAAAAAGTACAAAAATATTTCGGACGCTTTCGAAACATGGAAAAATCACATCGTATCCTTGGGATTTGGATATAAATTGGGTGCGGATGTTCCTAATGAAAAACGGGGTTATATTCCTAATTCCGGTGTATATGATAAATTGTATGGTAAAGATAGGTGGAAATCGTTGATGATTGTATCCAATTCAATCGGACAAGGAGAGATTTTAACTACTCCTTTGCAGATAGCCAATTTAGCTGCTATTGTGGCGAATAGAGGCTATTTTATTGTTCCACATTTGGTTAAAAATATTGAAGGGGGAGAGATTGACAGCCTCTATTTGACAAAGAAAATCACTTCTATATCGCCTCAATATTTTACCCCCATCATAGAGGGGATGGATTTGGTTATGAGAGCTGGAACAGGGTGGTATTCCAGGATAGATAGTGTGGCTGTTTGTGGAAAAACCGGTACTGCTGAGAACCCTCACGGCGAAGACCATTCGCTGTTTATGGCATTTGCGCCGAAGGATGATCCTAAAATTGCGATTTGTGTTGTGGTCGAGAATAGTGGATTTGGTGCAACTTGGGCGGCTCCAATTGCGTCACTGATGATAGAGAAGTATCTAAAAGGCTATATCGCCCCTCGTAGAATACCAATGGAAGAGAAAATGTTAAACTCAAATTTATTACCAAAGGATGTCGTCTCGTCGAATTAACATATTAAGCAATATTGATTGGGTTACAATTGCAATCTATTTTTTGCTCGTAACCGCAGGCTGGTTTTGCATTTATGGGGCTGTTTACAACATGGAAGAGGTCCCGTTCTGGGATTTCAACTATAGATATGGAAAACAATTGATTTGGATAGGATTAGCTTCTGTTATCGCTTTGTTTCTAATGCTTCTTGATAGTAAAATTTATAATATTTTTGCTTACCATATCTATGCGTTATTGCTACTGCTATTGCTGGTAACAATTTTTGTCGCCCCGGAAATTAAGGGTTCTCGCTCTTGGTTGGTTTTAGGACCGATAAGCCTTCAGCCGGCTGAATTTGCAAAAACGGCTACTGCTTTAGCTTTGGCTAAATTTATGAGTTCTTATAATTTTAAATTGTATAATCTGAGAAATGCAACAATTGTCGGTCTCATAATTTTTATCCCTTTTTTGTTGATCATACTTCAGAATGAAACAGGGTCTGCGTTGGTCTATGTATCTTTGTTACTTGTTTTATATAGGGAGGGAATGCCCGGTATTTTTCTCTTTCTGGCTTTTTGTTTGGCGGTTATCTTTATTGTCTCGATACGATTTGGTGCAGAGCCAATTATCTCGGCGTTCCCAGAAGAGTCATACGGACTTTTTTTGGTGATGATTTTTTCTCTTCTGGTTCAAATATTGTTTCTTCTTATTTACGAAAAAAATAATAAAGTGCCCCTTATAATTTTTATTGCATCTGCTGTAATATTTTTTGTAGGGATGTTGGTTTATAAGTTGGCAGATTTCCCGATAAAATTTACCTATCTGGGCTTTGGTGTTATGGGGATTGTCACTCTTTATTTAATATTTAATGCAATATCAGAACGTAGAAAAACGTTCGTGTTGATTGCTCTCTTCGGTCTATTTTCCATCGGATTCAGTAGTTTGTCTGAAACGGCTTTTAATAGTTTGCTTCCTCATCAACAGACTCGTATCAAGGTGACGTTAGGAATGGAAAATGACCCTAAAAAGGCGGGCTACAATGTCAACCAATCCAAGATTGCCATAGGTTCCGGAGGATTAACGGGGAAAGGATTTTTAAATGGTACTCAAACAAAATTAAAATATGTGCCGGAGCAAGATACAGACTTTATATTTTGTACGGTAGGAGAGGAGTATGGGTTTGTGGGCTCTGTGACGGTACTATTTCTCTTTTTATTCCTTTTTTTGCGACTTCTTTTTCTGGCAGAGCGACAGCGCTCTTTGTTCAGTAGAATTTATGGTTATTGTGTCGCCTCGATTGTCTTTTTCCATCTGACAATTAATATTGGTATGGTTCTCGGATTGACTCCCGTTATTGGTATTCCTCTTCCGTTTTTTAGTTACGGTGGATCTTCCTTGTGGGGATTTACTATCTTGCTCTTTATCTTCTTACGTTTGGATGTGAGTCGGACCGAATATTTTGTATGACTTTTCTAAGGAGATTTTATAGAATTCACCTCAAGAGCATCTTTCAATGATGACTAAAAAGAGAGAGGCTCAAATCAATATAATATTAGGTAATTTCCAAAAACTGCCTGTGATGGAGGTTAAATGGCGAGTATCTCTGCCGGAATAAAGCAGACTCTCTACTAACGTAAAGAGAAAGAAAAACCGCCAAATATTGTGCATATTTATACAAAAATAGAATCAAAACTGCTAAAAATATTCGCAAATATTAAAATTTATTTGTTTATTATGCCATGTTTCACTACTTTTGTAAATCATAGAAAACGAATAATAAACAAGAGGACATAAATTATGGCAAAAGTTGAAGATTTGGATCAGGTAGTGGTTCGATTTTCTGGGGATTCCGGAGACGGAATGCAGTTGGCAGGAAATATATTTTCCACTATATCCGCAACAGTGGGTAATGACATTTGTACATTCCCTGATTATCCCGCAGATATTCGCGCCCCACAGGGCTCATTGACCGGAGTTTCCGGATTTCAAGTACATATTGGTGCAGAGAAAGTTTTTACGCCCGGTGATAAATGTGACGTGTTGGTGGCAATGAATCCGGCCGCCCTTAAAACTCAATATAAGTTCTGTAAACCTACAGCTTCAATTATTGTTGATACAGACTCGTTTAAGGAGTCGGATTTGAAGAAGGCTAACTTTGAAACCAATGATCCATTCGCAGAAATGGGCATCAAGAATGATGTCATTGCAGCTCCAATCACCCAAATGGTGAAAGATTGTTTGGCTGATTCCGGAATGGATGCAAAAGCTGTTTTGAAGTGCAGAAATATGTTTGCTTTGGGATTGGTTTGTTGGTTATTTAATCGCGACCTTTCTATTGCAGCTAATATGTTGAGAGAAAAATTTGCGAAAAAACCGGCTATTGCTGAATCTAATATCAAGGTAATTCAAGCCGGATATGATTATGGACATAACACTCATTCGTCTGTTTCTCATACTTATACAGTGGAAACTAAAGGAACTAAAGAGAAGGGTGTTTTCATGGATATCAATGGTAATAAAGCCACTTCGTACGGTTTGATTGCAGCCGCAGAAAAAGCAGGATTGAAACTTTATTTGGGTTCTTATCCGATTACTCCAGCAACGGATGTTTTGCATGAGTTGGCAAAGCATAAATCTTTGGGAGTTGTTACTGTTCAATGTGAAGATGAAATTGCTGGATGTGCTTCTGCTTTGGGAGCCTCTTTTGCAGGAGCCTTGGCTTGTACTTCAACATCCGGTCCGGGTATTTGTTTGAAATCTGAAGCCATGAATTTGGCTGTTATTATGGAGCTTCCTTTGGTGGTTCTTAATGTTCAACGTGGTGGACCTGCTACCGGTCTTCCTACTAAATCAGAGCAAACAGACTTGCTTCAAGCTCTTTTCGGAAGAAATGGAGAGTCTCCTATGCCGGTTATTGCAGCAACATCTCCTACAGACTGTTTTGATGCTGCGTATATGGCATGTAAGATTGCGTTGGAACACATGACTCCTGTGGTCTTGATGACGGATGCTTTTATTGCCAATGGTTCTGCTGCTTGGAAATTGCCTGATTTGGCAGAATATCCTGCAATTAACCCTCCGTATGTTACTCCAGAAATGAGGGGTTCATGGACTCCTTACCAAAGAAATGAAGTGGGTTCTCGTTATTGGGCTGTTCCTGGAACAGAAGGATTTACTCATATTTTAGGAGGTTTGGAAAAAGATAACAAAACAGGTGCAATTTCAACAGACCCTGATAACCATGATTTGATGACTCGTTTGCGTCAAGAAAAAATAGACAAAATAGAAGTTCCTGATTTGGAGGTACTTGGTGACGAAGATGATGCAGAGTTATTGATTGTTGGATTTGGTGGAACTTATGGTCATTTGCGCGCTACAATGGACCGTATGAGAAAGAATGGAAAGAAAGTGGCTTTTGCTCACTTTAAATATATTAATCCATTGCCTAAAAATACGGCAATTGTACTTAAAAAATACAAGAAAGTGGTTGTCGCAGAGCAGAACTTAGGTCAATTTGCAGGTTGGTTGCGCATGAAGGTGGATAATTTTGCTCCTTATCAATATAATGAGGTGAAGGGACAACCTTTTGCAGTAGCTGATTTGGAAAAGGCTTTCATGGAAATTTATAATAAGTAATAACGGTAAATAGAGAAACAATGTGCGAATATACAGCAAAAGATTATAAGAAAGGACAACCGCGTTGGTGCCCCGGTTGTGGTGACCACTTCTTTTTGGCCTCTTTGCATAAGGCTATGGCAGAGATTGGGGTAGCACCTCATAATGTAGCAGTGATTTCAGGTATTGGTTGCTCAAGCCGTTTGCCACACTATATGGCTACTTATGGAATGAATACAATTCATGGTCGTGCTGCGGCTATTGCTACCGGGTGCAAAGTCGCAAACCCTGATTTGTCGGTTTGGCAGATTTCCGGTGATGGTGATGGTTTGGCTATTGGTGGTAACCATTTTATCCATGCAAATCGTCGTAACATCAACCTTAATATGATTCTTTTGAATAACCGTATTTATGGTTTGACAAAAGGTCAATATTCTCCAACTTCAGAGAGAGGGTTTGTGAGTAAGTCTTCTCCGTATGGAACTGTTGAAGAACCATTCCGTCCGGCAGAATTGTGCTTCGGAGCAAGAGGGCATTTCTTTGCTCGTGCAGTGGCTACTGATGCGCCCGCTACGGTTGATGTGCTAAAAGCGGCTCATGCGCATAAAGGAGCTTCTGTTTGCGAAATCTTGCAAAATTGTGTTATCTTCAATGATGGTACTCACGAGAGTGTTTATTCTGCTGAAGGTCGTAAGAAAAATGCTATCTACTTGGAGCATGGTAAGCCTATGATTTTTGGAGAGAATAACGAGTTCGGTTTGATGCAAGATGGATTTAATATCAAGGTTGTTAAGTTGGGCGAAAATGGCATCTCTGAAAAAGATTTATTGGTGCATGATGCTCACTGCGAGGATACAACTTTGCAATTGAAGTTGGCTTTGATGGAAGGTCCGGATTTCCCTATCGCTTTAGGTGTTATTCGTGATGTGGAGGCTCCAACTTACGATGATGCTGTTGTAGAACAAATAGAAGATGTAAAGAGCAAAAAGAAATATCATAATTTCCAAGAGTTGTTGATGACCAACGACACATGGGAAGTGAAGTAATTCTTTGTAAGCTATAAAAATAGGAGAGGGTGTATCATTATTGATATGCCCTCTTTTGTTTTAATGAGAGGGGGACCGTAAGTGTATGTACTGTAAAAAACGAAGTGCAAAAAAAAATTGGCAACTATTTTCTGATTAAGAAAATTGTATTACCTTTGTGTTCGTTTTTTCGACCGAAATTTTGGTGAGAAAATGTGTTCTTAAAAGTCTTATTATATTATGAAAAATCTTAAATGGATTCTTGTTTTGTTTTGTTTCCATTGTTCTGTTTGCGTTGTAGAAGCGCAGTTAAATCATGTGAAAGGGATAAATTCTCTTGGCGTGAGAGGTGGAATCGGGACGAAAAATTTGTTTGCTGTAGGTTTAACTTACAATTATCATTTCAATTCAAAAATCTCTTTGAGTGTTGAAGTTGATCATGAGAGAGCAAAGTTTGGTGGTTCAGACTTTGTGGGTGTTGTATTGTTGTCTCCGGGCGTCGAATATGCCGTGTGGAGTCCGCTGACTTGGTTCTACCTGAACCTATCCCTGGCTGGCTCTGTTGGATATGATGTTTGGCGAAACGACCTTGTTAATGCCGAAGTAAAAGGTATTGTGGGGGGAGTTAATGCCGGTGCCGGAGTGGAATTTGTCCCTTGGCATTTCCTCTCTTTTACTTTACGTGCTCAGCAATACCTTTTGTTTGGCAATGATGACCAATATCTTAAACCACTGTTTACAGCCGGTGTGAAGTACAATTTTAGTAGATAATTTAAATTTTTGGTATGAAAAAAATTTGGAGAAAGGCATTGTATGTCTTTTCGATCTCTTTTTGTGTTTTGTCTTGCGATACAAGAGATGATTATTTTTTTGAACATTGTGAGGAACCGGTTATTCATCTACAATCGGATTCTGATACTACAATGGAGGGGAAGCGATACATTTGTGTCGATTTACACTGGGGTGAGACCGTAAAAATCGATTATACTTTGGAAGATAAGTATGGGGGTATTGGTGAGGTATTTTATGATATTGTTCCTATGTATAACAATCGGTTGGATGGTTACTATTGGAAAGGGTTTGCTGATAATTTTACCTCTTATTGGAATTTAGAATCAAATAATGTTGGTACTTTGAGTGATTTGGGTCTTGATTTCCTTAATGGCGAGGGAAGAAAGTTGCAGTTTGCTGATAACTTATCTTTTATGGTCGACAATGATAATGGGCAAATTGTTATTTCTGAAAACACTAAAAGTGCTCAGGATTTTTATGAAAACTATATTCATTACTCTTTTCGTGAATTTAATGTTAATAGTCCTATTGGTTTAATTGTCTCTGAAAATCAAGCTCCTCAGCGATCATCGGAGACTTCTTTAATCGAATCGCGCATCGAACTTCATGTTGCCAATAAATTGGGGAAGGTGGGTTCTGTCAATATCCTTTTAAATATTCATTACAATAAACCGCCTGTTCCTAAATTACTGGTAGAGGATAATTCTTTGGTTGATTCTTTGTCAAGAACCCTTACTATTGTTGCTGATGACCCAAATCATGATGAGATTTTGAAGTATGAATTCCTAATTGATCCTTATCAAGTGGAATCTTCTCCTTACGAAATTTCTGAGTTCGGTGGATATGATAGCGATTTTTTCTCCAAGGATATTGGCTTCTTAAGAAGTGATGGAATTGTTGCTAATGTGGGTTATTATGGTGAATATGAAAAGATTATTATGAAAGGTGGAGTGTGGATTCGTTCTACATCGTTGTCTTCTATCAATCATGTTTTTCAAACAATCGGAACACATACAGTCTATTTTCGATGTATGGATAAATGGGGACTCTGGTGCCAATGGAAAAAATATGAATTCATAATTTGATACTAATGATGTGTCCCATAAATTCATCGTTTTAAATTAAAATTGTATAAATCGTGGGTTGATGTCTTTTCGGAACTTTTTGTTTCTTTCGGTTACTTGTTGTTTGTCAATCGGTTTGTAATCTACTCGAAATAAATTACATAATTCCGCAAAATGAATTCATAGAACTCACTTTAATTTAACTATATGAAAAAGAAAATTTTAACTCTATTTGTTTTTTTGTTTGTCCTTATTTCTTATTCAAATGCAGGTGAGTTGTTCTTTAAATTGCGGGAAAATCACTATCCCGGGTTTACCATTAAAGAGCAAATTTACCAATTGGACGAACTGGTGGAAATCTCTGCTTCTAATTTTGAACTTCATGCGAAAAGTTCTTATGTCGCTCGTGAAATTAATAGTATTACGTTGTATTTCACTGCAGAGTATAGTGTGGGGTCTTCGGAAGAATTTAAACCCATTCCGATGGGGGCTTATCGTAATTATAAGCATGCGTGGGGAATTACTTCTTTCAAAAAAGAAAATAGTTCCGGTGATGATAATTGTTATGTCGCGATTATTGATGGATGGGATCAAAAGGCTTTTATTAGTTTGAATGATTTGTTGGGTGATCAGATAGTAGAACAAAAAACGCCTATCAATTTTCGCTTTAAAATTGAAGGTTTCTGCGATTATGAAGGAACTGAAAAGGATAGGTGGCTGAATGAAGGAACCATTGTTATCAATAAGCAAATAATCGTTTATAACTGTGATTATATTGTTGGTAAAATTACTACAGATCAATCGGTTACTCCAAATATTGGTACAGAGTTGACTCCTATTTTTGGTGTATATCATAGTTTATCTGACAATAGTAAAAAGATAAAAATTTCAAGTGATGAGCATTGTAATTTGCCAAACATACCTAATGAAAAATTTGAGTACCGTGTTTATGATGCAAATTTGGGGAGTTATGCCACTATTCCTACTGATGGGGGAACTTATGATGCAACTTTGAAATTGACAAATATGGGATTTGATACGAAAAAATCGGAGGGGGAAATTAAAAAGATTTTTAGGGTTTATGTAAATGATAATTTTGAATGTAAGAGTAATGAACTTACTTTCAAATCTGTTGCTCCTGTCTCTTTGCCGGGTTTCGATAATGATGAACTTATTTATGTTTGTCCGTCATCTCAAACTTTTGTCCCCGGATTGGAGTTGGATTGCATGATGGATGGTGTGTTGAACATTGATGGAAATCGAATAGAGTCGGTTGATAATACTGCTCTGCAAAATGAAAATTTGTATGGCGTTGCTTATGGTTGGGAGTACTATACGTCTAAAAATCCGGCGTATAGGTCATTTTGCAGGCTATAAACAAGTATGTATTGTTCAATAGGTCAAATTGCAGGCTGAAATTGAGGCATGTAATTTGTCTATATCAACAGATGCTATTACCTTTGCTCCGCAGTCTGAAGCATAGCGGAGCT
>JAGBVI010000050.1 GCA_017630395.1 Paludibacteraceae bacterium | reverse complement strand
TTTAGTCTTCTTTTGCAGAAAATAGTGGACTATTATCAAAAAAGGAGAATAAAAATAGGTTAAAAAGAATCTCAAAGATGCCGAAAATAAGAGAGTGAAACTCTAATTTTTTTTAATAAAATTTAAACAGCTTCTAAGTTTATTGAATAATTTGTTTTGTTTGAATATTTCTGATAGTCAGTTGTATAGGTGAAATAATTTGAAAATTAAATTCGCTCATATCTTTGTAAAGACATGAGTTTTTTTTGCTATCACAAAAAAAACTCATTCGCTTAAATACCCCCTTGGTAGTTAGAGCTACCGAGAGGAAAAATTTTTTTTATAATTAAACAAATGTAAGAATGAAAAAACTAATTTTTTTATTGACAATGTGCGTGGTCTTTAATCTGTCTGCTCAAGACATCATTGTCAAACGAAATGGAGATGAACTACAATGTAGAATTTTGGAGGTTAGTAAAAATGAGGTGAAGTACAAACGTTGGGTAAATTTGGATGGTCCTGCTTTTTCTGAAAAGAAATCCGACATTTTCATGATTAAGTATGAGAATGGCGAAAAGGATGTGATTGCTCATAGCTCTCCAACATCAGAGCCTTCAGCTATCTCTACTAATGTGAATGATGTAGATTCTTATGAATATATATATGAAGAGCCTACCCCCATTTCTCATACTTACTTAAAATATACAACAAAAGGGAAAAGAGAGTCTGGTCTAATCAAATGGGGAAATATGTTGCCGGAAGAGCAAGCGATGGATTTGCTAAGCCATGATTGGCTTGATTTTAAGAAAGCAAGAGAAGAATCAAGAGTAGGTGAAAATTTGACTAATGTTGGCGCTCCAATGGCTATTGCAGGATTGACGGGTATTGCAGTTACAGTAATACCTGGTGTGAGCCTTTATAAACGCGATCTTAGGGCAAATGGATTTGTTTATACCTCGTTTATTTCGGCAGTCTTTTTTACCATTGGTACTCCAACTTTTTTTATTGGAAGAAGAGTGCATAAGCGTGGTCACAAAAATGCTACTCAAATAGTTGACAAGTATATTGAAGCGTATGAAAATGGCAAAAAGAACACCGGTATGGCTGTGCCTGAGTTTAGTATTAATTCAAATGGTAATAATATCGCATTTGCAGTAACATTCTAAAATATGAAAAAGATATTGCTCTCTATTATTTCTGTATTATGCTCATTATCAGCTGTTGGACAAGATGTGATTGTCATGCAAAATGGCGATGAAATAGAGTGTAAACTTGTAGAAGTAGGTGTGGAAAACATTAAATACAAAAGATTATCTAATCTGAATGGACCTACATTCGTGGAGGAAAAAGATGATATTTTTATGATAAAATATCAAAATGGAGAGAAGGATGTTTTCGGTGTGAAAACATCGTTTCAATCACAAGATATTCTTATCAACCCTTCGTCAGTGATGACAGTGCCGAGTTTGATTTATGACAAAGATTCAAAGTCCGGTTTGTCTTCAGGAGGTACTGAATTGTCAATTAAATATGCCCAAAGGATTATGGGAGCCGATTGGAACGATTTTCAAATGTATCAAGCGAAAAGAGAAAAAGGTAAAAAACTAATAGTCTGGAGTGCAGTCTGTCGAGTTTTAAGTTCGGGAACTGTTATGGTTGGTGTTTTCACGGGAGATATACCTTGGTACATAGTCGCTTCGGGATTGCGCCTGACAAGTTATCCGCTTTTAGCGACCGGACTTGTAAATACGATAAAAGGGACTCGTGGCTGTAAGCGTCTTGTGAGGCAGCATAATGCTTCATCGTTGAGTTTTAATCCGGAATTTGATTTCGGATTAGGGATGAATGCCGTTTCGTTCTATATGAATTTTTGAAAGTTGTGTCTGAGGTAACGGTTTTGAAATAAACCTTAAGAAAGAAGATCCTGTGGTTGGGTTGTGGCTATATGTGAATATCAATCTATTAATTATAATATGTATGTAGCCGGTTTAAAAATTGATAGGTAGATGGTTGATTCCCAATACAAAAGCCCTGCGTCGTTATGATGCAGGGCTTTGTTGCCTATATAAAAATCGTTCGTAATTGATTTTATCTTATTATTTTACATTACCAACTTTAATCAAGTATTCAGCAATTTGAACTGCATTTAGGGCTGCACCTTTCTTAATTTGGTCTCCCACAATCCAGAATGTTAAGCCATTTTCGTTAGCTAAATCTTTGCGAATACGTCCTACATAAATATCGTCCGTTCCGGCCAAGAATAGTGGCATAGGATATTTCTTATTGGCAGGATCGTCCATCAATTGAACTCCTTCAAATTTTTCAAAAGCTTCTCTTGCTTCTTCTACGCTGATAGGTTTTTCAGTTTCAATCCAAATAGACTCTGAGTGGGAGCGAAGAGAGGGAACGCGAACACACATTGCAGAGCAATTAACATCACTATGCATGATTTTCTTTGTTTCATTAAACATCTTCATCTCCTCTTTGGTGTAGCCGTTATCAGTAAATACGTCAATCTGAGGGATTACGTTGTAGGCCAATTGGTAAGCAAATTTCTCAACTGTTACAGGTTTGTCGTCCAACACTTCGCGGTATTGTTGTTCCAACTCTGCCATGGCTGCAGCTCCGGCACCACTTGCAGCTTGGTAACTTGCAACGTGAATGCGCTTGATATGACTGATATTTTCTAATGGCTGAAGGGCAACTACCATCATAATAGTAGTACAATTTGGATTGGCAATGATTCCTCTTGGACGATTCAATGCGTCTGCTGCATTGCACTCAGGCACAACCAAAGGTACATCATCATCCATGCGGAATGCACTTGAATTGTCTATCATTACTGCTCCATATTTCGTAATGTCGGCAGCATATTCTTTAGAAATTCCTGCTCCTGCAGAGGTGAATACGATGTCAATGTCTTTGAAATCATCGCCGTGTTTTAATTCTTTTACAACACATTTTTTCCCTTTGAACTCATATTCGGTTCCGGCACTTCTTGATGACCCGAACAATACCAACTCGTCTAACGGAAAGTTTCTTTCTGCCAATACACGTAGAAATTCTTGACCTACGGCACCGCTTGCTCCAACAATTGCTACTTTCATTTCTAAAAATTTTTATTTACTATTTTGTTTAACCTTATATTTTGCATTAAATTTGCATATCGTTTGCAAAGATATTTATAAACTATTAACTTAACGTAAAATGAAACGAAAATTTTTATCTGTTTTTGCGGGATTATTGTTTCCGCTTTGTTCTTTTTCTTCTATTTCTAACTCTTTTTCTGAAAATTCTATCCCTTTGGAGTGGACGGGAGATTGTTCGCGGTTCCTTATTTCAGAGGATAATAGGTTGCAATTAAATGACCCGGATAAGTTGGGAAAGAGTTATGTGGCGTTTCCCTCTACTGCCATGAATAATGCAGAGTGGAGTTTATCAATGGAGTTGCAATTTCGTCCTTCGAGCTCTAATTATACGCGTTTTTTTCTCTGCAGTGACTCTCCTGTTTTATCAGAGGCGTTGAATGGCTATTTTCTGCAAGTCGGAAATACTAACCGACAAATATTGTTGTACAGAATGAGCAATGGTTCTACCAAAATTTTAGGCAGAAGTATTGAGGATCGATTGGATCGTTCTTCCATCTCTCTTTCTCTTAAAGTGATACGCTCGGAAGAGGGAGAGTGGAGAGTCTATTCCAGACTAAATGACGAAATCTCTTTTACAGAGGAGTTTGTGGTGAAAGATACGATGTTTGAAAATTCTTTCTTTTCCGGAATTTATTGCAAATATTCCAAAACTAATTCGGATAAGTTTTATTTTGATGATTTATATATTGATGGGACTGCACTTTCGGATTTCATTGCTCCTAAAGTCGAAAAATTCTCTATTTCAGACTCTTCAATTATCTTGCAATTGAGTGAGCGGATTGATTGCGGTGCTTTTTCGTATGAGTTGCAGAATCTCTCGTATTATGAGTCTTATTGGAATTCGCAGTGCAATACTTTATCTATTCTTTTGCACGAACGTTTAGAACAGGGGGTTCGTTACGGATTATCTGTTTCCAATTGCGTAGATATGGCCGGTAATGCAATGAATGATACCACACTCTATTTTGCCATCCCGGATAGTGTGGCTCCCGGCGACCTTTTATTTTCAGAAGTCTTGTTTAATCCAGTTTCCGGTGGAAGTGAATATGCGGAAATCTATAACAATAGCAATAAAATTATCGACCTTTCTACTTTGCGTTTCTCTACTCGAAAGGCGGCTGATTCGTCTATCTACTCATCTAAAAAGTTGTCAACGGAGCCTTTGTTTATCTTCCCCGGTGAGTATAAATTGATTACGGATGAGGTGGAAGGTGTTTGTAACTATTTTGATTGTCAAGATCCTTCGGCTTTTATCTTATTGAACTCAATGCCAAGTTTGCGAAATGAAGACGGTTGTATTGTCCTCTTTAGAAGCGAGGATAGTTTGGTAATTGATAATTTTTATTACGATGTTTCGATGCATTCAGAGTTGTTGGCCAACAAGGGTAAGGGTGTATCGTTGGAAAGGGTTGATTGGGAGTCGAATCATTGGGTGTCTTCTGCAGGAAGTGTGGGGTATGGAACTCCGGGGTATGCTAATGCCTCTTCGGCGGAGTCTGTCGATGTGCTTAGTTTTGAATCGTCTGAATACTGCTTCCCCTATTATGATGAGTCGCAACATTTTAGATTGCGATACCGATTGGATGATGTGGGTTATTTTGTAACCATCCGTATCTATTCGCTTTCCGGTTATTGTGTCAAAATTCTTGCCGATCATCTTTTGTTTCCCAACGAGGGTGAGATTGTTTGGGATGGAAGAGATGATGCCGGCAGGGTGTTACCTTCTGCCCCTTATGTCTTGTTGTGGGAGGCGATTCATGAGAAGGGGAGTGTAATCCGAAAAAAATGGGTTGTATTGGTTACTTCAGAACGGTGATTGGGGAGAAATTGCTTTAAATAATTTTGTGATGTCGTATTTTTTTACGAATATTGTAGAAAGTTATTAGGGCTAACCTTGATAATTTAATTTTTGAAGTTAGGTTAGCAAACTCTAATTACTGGGTGAGTTCTATAAATTCACCGTTTTTTAATTAAAAACGTATAAATCGTTGGGTCATGCACTTTGGGTGCTTTTGATTTATTTTAGGTAAATTTCTTACTTTCAATTAGTAATCTAACCGAGATAAATTCAAAAATTCCGCAAAATGAATTTTAGACCCCATCATATATCTAATAATTCTGATTGAAAATGAATAATGTGATTTTACCTCCATTCTTAAAAAAAGGTGACAGAGTGGCGATTGTATCTCCTGCAGGTGCAATAGATGCTGATTTGGTTGATGGAGCCATAGAGGTCTTAAAGACGTGGGGTTTGCGACCCGAAAAACGAGAGTACACAACAGCCAAGGTCGGACGTTTTGCCGGTTATGATAAGTGGCGTTGCGATGATCTTCAGAAGGTGTTGGATGATCCAACTATAGCAGCTGTTTTGTGTTCAAGAGGAGGATATGGAACGATGCGAATTATTGATAAAATTGATTTTACCCTCTTTAGAAAAAATCCTAAATGGTTGATTGGATTTAGTGATATTACGGTGTTGCATGCTGCTTTGAATCAGAAGGGGTATGCCTCTATTCATGGTGCTATGGCAAAGGCTATTGCGCATGAGGGTAATAATAGAGAGTCTGTAGAGGCTTTAAAAGAGACTTTGTTTGGGAATAAACTCACTTATACATTGCCCTCTTCCGGCTATAACCGCAGAGGGAAAGCATCAGGACAGTTGGTCGGAGGAAATCTTTCTCTGCTATATGCATTGTTAGGAACCTCTTTCAATCCTATTAAACAGGGCGCCGTTCTCTTTATTGAAGATGTTTCCGAAGCGCTGTATCATGTAGATCGTATGTTGCAGGCTCTTCGTTTGGCAGGGGTCTTTGAGCGGATTTCTGGTTTGATTGTTGGGGAATTTTCGGATGTGGCAGCAGACCCCTCTATGTTAAATAATTTAGAAACTGCAATTTTGGAGGCAGTCGGTAGCCGGAATATACCTGTGATTTTTGATTTTCCAGCAGGTCATGGTTGTCAGAATATGCCTCTTATCTTAGGTGCTAACGTGGATATTGTTGTCGGTGACAATGTTATAATTGAGATGAATAAATAGGAGAAGTCTTCTCCTAACTTGAAAATTCACAAAATGAAAGGCATTAAAATTCGCTTAAGTAGCCTTACAACTGATTTTTTGTTGAGGTAAAAGTAACGTCAATCCGGAGTTGATGAGAAAAAAAATAACTAACCCTGATGTCTGAGAATAAACATTAGGGTTAGTTTTTATAACACCATCAATCAATAGAAGGATGGATTCATTCCTTTCGATGAATTATTTGTTGATAATCATCATTTGCTGACGAACAGATTCTGAGTGAATAGCCTCAAAAATAGATTTTAAGAACTCTTCTCCCATCTCCATTGCCATACCCTCTTGAACTCGTTTATGGATGATTTCATCGTATCTGCTGGTTTGAAGGATAGGCATATCATGCTCTTTTTTGTAGATACCAATCTCTTTAGAGATTCTCATTCGCTTAGCAAGAATTTCGGTAAGATTTATGTCTATTTCATCGATTTGTTTTCTTAGTTCCGATAGGTTTTCTGTGGTTTGACTTGTTTCTCTGATAACTAAGTTATTAAGAATCAATGATAATACGTCAGGGGTAACTTGTTGAGAAGCATCACTCCAAGCATGATCAGGGTCTGAGTGAGATTCAATAATCAAACCGTCAAATTGTAGGTCCATAGCTTGTTGACAAAGAGTGGCGATAAGGTCTCTTCTTCCGGCAATATGACTTGGGTCGCAGATGATAGGCAATTCCGGAATACGTCTGTGCAACTCGATAGGGATATGCCATTGTGGTAGGTTTCTGTATAATTTTTTGTCGTAAGAGCTAAAACCTCTGTGGATAGCTCCTAAACGTTTTATACCGGCAAAATTTAATCGTTGCAAAGCTCCAATCCACAACTCTAAGTCGGGGTTAACAGGGTTTTTAATCAATACAGGGATATCCACTCCTTTTAGTGTGTCTGCGATCTCTTGTACAGCAAATGGGTCTGCAGTGGTTCTGGCTCCAATCCATAGTAGGTCAATGTCGTATTTAAGAGCCTCTTCAACATGTTTAGCAGTAGCAACCTCTGTTGCAGTCAACATTCCTGTCTCTTTTTTTACTTGTTGCATCCAAGGCAATGCCACAACTCCATTTCCTTCAAATCCTCCCGGTTTGGTTCTTGGTTTCCAAATTCCGGCACGAAATACCTTTACACCATTTTTTGATAACTCTTTAGCAGTTTCCATCACTTGATCTTCTGTCTCAGCACTACATGGGCCGGCTATCACCAATGGACGTTTCTCTTCAACTCCAGTTAATTGTAATTTTTCTAAATCCATTTTATCCCTTTTTATATTGTTATTACTATTTTTATTTTTATCTATTTGTTTAAAATTTAATTTGTTATAAAGTTTGTCTGCCCTCTTGATACTCCCCTAAAATTGTCAATCCTTTGGTTAGTGGTCCAATGGCATCTAATGATTGTTTGAAGCGCAAATAATCTTCGAAACGCAAATCTACAAAAAACTCGTATTCCCATTCATGACCAATTATAGGCATGGATTGAATTTTGGTCAAGTTCATTTTGTAGTAAGAGAGGATGGAAAGTACTTGAGCTAAACTACCCTCTTCATGCGGTAGAACAAAAGCCAAACTTGCTTTGTTAGGTTGTCTTTTTTGATTTAAATCGTCCACCATCCATGGGTCTGCCAATACCAAAAAACGGGTGAAATTACGTTTGTTAGTCTCAATTCCTTTGGCCAAAATTTCCAATCCGTAGATTTTGGCAGCTTCTTCGCCGCAGATGGCAGCTTTCCCACTTTCATTGAGCTCTGCAATCATTTTAGCACTTGATGCGGTATCGTCATATTCAATTGCTTTTATTCCTTTGTTTTGTCCTAAAAATTCGCCACATTGCATTAATGCTATCGGGTGAGAATAGACCTCTTTAATATCCTCAATACTTTGCCCCGCAATGGCAACTAAGTTATGTTTAATTCTAAGTTTATGTTCTCCTGCTATTTTTAGTCCGCTATTTTTTAACAACTGATGATTTTGAAGTAAACTTCCTGCAATGGTATTTTCGATTGCTATTAAACTAATCAGAGATGTATCGCACTTCATAGTTTGGAAAACCTGTGCGAACGTTTCGCATGGAACAATTTCAATCTCTTCATCTTTGAAGTACTCTCTTGTTGCGATGTCATGGAATGACCCTGCAATTCCTTGTATAGCTACTCTTTTCATATTTTTATGTATAAAAAAAGTCCCACATTACTGCGGGACCTATTGTTTTACTTATTTTAGTTTAATTACGACAACACAATCCCGCTTCTACTCTTAAAGTAAAAGTAAAAGAAGAAAAAGAATGTGTAATTAAAATTTCTCATTTGTTTTTGACGTTTTTGTTTTATCGTTGCAAAAGTAGAGATACTTTTTTTTTTCTGCAATATTTTTTTAGATTTTTTTTTAATTTTTTTTTTTTGGGGGAGGATAAAAGTCCATACGCTTATTGTTTGAGGAATCCTATAAAATTATATAATCCGGACGGAAGGAGTGAGAAAAATCGTATATCCCATACGGCGAAATCTTCATTGAAGAGCGCAACAACTCTTTTGCCATAAACTTTTTTCGCCTATTAGGACGCGCCAGTAGGGAGAGGAGAATGATAATATTTTTTAGCACATCGTTATTTACAGTGCAGATTAAAATTTTGATAATCTTACCGAGGAATATATCTCCAATAGGTGGTTAATATAAATTATTTGATTTATCTTTGCGCTCGGTTTTGAAAAACCATTGGTAGGTTGCGAAAATTTTAACAATGGAGATTGTTCTCCAAAAAAAAATAAAAACAAATGAAGAAATTATTTTTAATGGCATTGTTATTCTCCGCAGTGAGTCTAAATGCGCAGGTGGCAGATTCTACAGCCGCTAATTCTACAACTGCTAATGTAGCAGAGGTTTCTGAGTCAGAAGTTCAAAACAAGTTTAAAGCAGATGAAGGTAGCATCATGGCAGAAATCGGATTTGCTCCGCTTTTATCAAATGCAGTCAGTCTAAATGGTGGTATGTTGCGCGGAATCTATGTTGTATCTGAAAAGGTAGAGCTAAAGTTAGGTTTAGGTTTTGGACTTAGCAAAGATGTTGTAGATAATGGCGAAGAGGGAGATGAGTGGGAAAGAAATTCTGAACGAGTATCTCGTTTCTCTATCGCACCAGGTTTTAACTACACTTTTAAAGGAACAGAAAAACTTTGTCCATACGTTGGTGCTGAAGTCTCTTTTGCTTTGACAAGTAATAAAGTTTATGAAGAAACTAATACTTCATCTTCAACATTGAAGAATGAAAATTGTTACAATACTTTTGGCGTTTCAGGTCAATTAGGTTTCAACTACTATTTTGTAAAGAACTTGTTTATTGGTGCTGAAATCGGAATTGGTGTTGCAGCTCATTTTGAGAGAGATGTGAAAACTGAAAGTGAAAATGGAAACTCTTCATCAAGTGATGTAATTGATAGTGATCATCATCAAGTTGATTTTGCTCCACTTGTAACTCCATCTTTGCGTTTGGGATGGGTTTTTAATTGATTTTGAGTCTTATAGGTGACTTTTATGAATTATATTGCAATTCACCTTTAGAAATATCATAAATAAATGAGTGTGTCAGTTATCTGTGATTTTGCAGGCTGACACACTTTTTATGTAATATTTTGAAGTTTTTGTTATGAAGATACAGAAGACCAATGCAGCGAGGTTATTAGACCAACAAAAAATAAAGTATGAATTAATTCCGTACCAAGTAGATGAGAGCGATTTAAGTGCGGTTCATATTGCAGAGCAATTAAGTGAACCGATAGAGTGTGTATTTAAAACGTTGGTTTTGAGGGGGGATAAGTCGGGCTATTTTGTCTGTGTGATTCCCGGTGATAAAGAGGTGGATTTAAAAAAGGCAGCCAAGGCTTCAGGAAATAAGAGTTGTGCTATGATTCCTATGAAAGAATTACTGCCTGTTACCGGATATATACGCGGAGGATGTTCTCCTTTGGGAATGAAAAAGCGGTTCCCGACGTATATACATGAAACCGCTATTGATTATCCTTTTATTTACATAAGTGCAGGAGTAAGAGGGTTACAACTAAAATTGTCACCACATGAATTAATCTCCTATTGTTCAATTATAATGGCCTATCTTATCTCCGATTCAACTGATGTTTAAGATAGATGTGGCATTATTGAGAATGTCCTCTTTCTCTTGTTGAAGTTGTTCAACGTAAGATTGAATATGTCTTTGTTGTTTCTCTTCAAAGATGTCTTCGATGGTAATCATCAGTCCTGTTTCGATAACATCTCCAAATTCATCATTGATGCAAGAGCCAAATGTTCGCATGGTTGGAGAAAGTGCCATGTAAGCATTGATTAACGGCGGAATGTTTAGACCGGATTCTCGAATGTAACTCTTTAAGATACAATAATCTTCCTTGTAGCTATTCCCACAAAGGATTTGGTTCATTTCCTCCCATTTTTTGCGAGTGTCCAATAAGTGGTGAGGGTATATCAAATGATCCTTGTCCGGAAAATATTTTTGCATGAATGTGAAGATTAGATTCCGAGCATCTTCGTCAAAAGATGGATAGATGGTTGCTTTCCCGAAAAAGTACTTTACGTTAGGAAGTGTAACTGTTAAAGCACCGATTCCGTCCCAAAGATTATCCAATGCAAAAAGGCTTTTGGCACCCATTTTGGAGGATTGATATTCCGGGCGTACAAACGAGCGACCTAATTCAAGAGTATATGGAAGATATTCTTTTATAAATTTTTCAGAGTAAGCAAAAAGATGAGAAGAGGTTAATTTAGGTGTACCCTGTTCATCAAAAGATACATCTTTACCTAATATATAACGATACCCCCCGATTATTTCTCTAGCTTCCGGATTCCAAACGATTAATTGTTGGTACGGATTTTCGCAGGTGTCATATTCATCTATATCCAAACTTAGTCCCGTACCCCCACCGGCAGAACGGAATGAGATTTCTCTGAGGCGAGCAATCTCTTGCATAACATTAGGGGCATTGTGAGCAGTAACCACATATATTTCATTGTTCCCCTTGTTGGTTTTTCTAAGAAACTTTTCAGAAGTTAGTTCACTTTCTAAAAGCTCTACTGAAATAGGACTTATAATTTCTTCCATTTTAGATCCTTTCTTTTTGGAGTTATAGACTATAAGTAATTTCTTTTACCCATTGAGCCCACTCTTTCTCCGTTTTTGATTTGTCGAATGTAGAGTAAGGTATAGGTTGACCGATTTTTATAGTAAATGTTTTGTTCCTTTGTTTAAATAATTCACTCGGAAGGTAGAGCATTTCGATATTCACCTTGATGCCTAACTTTTTCCTATAGTAGGCTAAATTGTAAAAGAATTTTGAGTTCTTTCCATCAAAATGAATAGGGATTATATCTCTTTGATACTGAATAGCTTTGGAGATAAATGTCTTTTTCCATTCATTGTCTTTTATCTCACCATTTTCTTGTCGGCGAGAGCACTGCCCGGAAGGAAAAAAGAGAATCGCATCGTCCGAACTGCATACATCATTTAGGAGTTGCGATGTTCCCTTAGCTTGACCACTGATTTTGTTGATCGGAATAAAAAAGATACAAAGATTATCAATGTTCATCAAAAAATCATTGACAGGAATTTTTAGGGAAGGATATGTTGCGCCTAAAATATCAATCATTATCACGCCATCAGCCCCTCCCAATGGGTGGTTACATGCAAATATTACGTGAGAATCCTTGGGGAGATTTTCTTTCCCAATAACGTTATACTTGATATTGAATTCCTCCTGTAGTAAGGCATGGGCAAAATCATATCCCTGCAGATGTCCCAATTTGCTATAAACACGATTTATCTCGTCTTGGCAGATGGCACGTTCAATGTAGGAAATAACGAACTTGGGAAGCCTTTTTTTTAGGGAAGGCATCTTTTTTTCCAATATTTTTTCAATATCAATTTTCTTTCCCGTCATATCTATTTGCGTATCGTCATCATTGCAAAAAAATTCACGCAAATTTAATCAAAAAAATCTTTTAACCATATTTTGGTGTTAAAAAAAATAAAATTAATCAAATTGTTGAAAACTAATTGAAAAACAGTGTGAAAAAAGTGAAGTGGGGAATAGTGGGGGATAAATTTTTTTTTCCTATCTTTGGCACATTGAAAAAATGTTTATTTATGTGTCGATTTTCGGGAAATATGGATGTAAAGGTTGACGGGAAGGGGCGTTTGTTTGTTCCTGCAGCGTTTCGTCGTGCTTTGGAGGGGGATTCTACTCTCTTCTTGCGGGTCGATACGGTAAGTAAATGTGCTAAATTTTATCCTGCTTCTGAGTGGGAAAAGTTGAATGCTCAGTTTATGTCACAATTAAATTTGTGGAATCAGAGTGATTTGCGTCTTTATCGTCAGTTTTCGGCGGGTGTCGAGCAAGTAGATTTGGATGCAAGTGGCAGAATTTTGATTCAAAGACGTAATTTGGATCTTCTTGAAATTACTTCAGAGGCTCTTGTTGTGGGTGTGGGAAAATATTTCGAGGTGTGGAATAAAGATTTATTTGAGGATAGTTTGTTGGATGATGAAGCTTTCTCTAAGGCTTTGCAGGAGAAAATGGGAAATCAAATGGTATTGTAGTAATGGAAAAAGTGTATCATACTCCGGCTTTGTTGTATCCGTGCATGGATGGTCTTGCTATTAAGCCCTCCGGAATTTATGTTGATGTAACTTTTGGTGGCGGTGGGCACTCTCGTGAAATACTGTCTCGTTTGAATTCCGAAGGGCGTTTGTTTGGGTTCGATCAGGATTTGGACGCAATGCAAAATATTATAGAAGATACTAGATTTACGTTTGTCAGAAGTAATTTTAGGTATATCTCCAATTTTATGGAGTACCATGGTGTTGATAAGGTGGATGGTATTTTGGCTGATTTGGGTGTCTCTTTTCATCATTTTGATGAGTCTGACCGTGGATTTTCTTTTCGTTTCGATGGGAAATTAGATATGAGAATGAATCAGCGAGCGGTGATGACAGCTGCAGATGTACTTAATCGTTATACAGAGGAGCAGTTGGCTGACCTTTTTTATTATTATGGTGAATTGAAGTCTGCACGTAAGATTGCTTCGGTTATTGTTGCGCATCGTACAGAGAAGAAGTTTGAGATGATTTCTGATTTGGTGAATGTTGTGGAACCTTTGGTGGGGAAAGATAAGCAGAAGAAAAATTTAGCATGTTTGTTTCAAGCTCTTCGTATAGAGGTGAATCGAGAGATGGAAGTACTAAAGAAGTTGTTGCAATCCTCTTTAAATCTTCTAAATCCCGGTGGTCGATTAGTGATATTGACGTATCACTCTTTGGAGGATAGATTGGTGAAGAATTTTATGAAATCAGGCAATTTTGAGGGGAAGGTAGAACAGGATTTTTTTGGAAATAGGAAGTCGCCTTTTAAGTTGGTGAACAATAAGGTGATTGTGCCGGATAGTGAGGAGATTGCACAGAATCCACGTTCTCGTAGTGCTAAGTTGAGAATTGCAGAGTTTTTAGGTTCGTAAAATGGCTGATTTTTTTAAGAAAGTTGTTACAGAGTCAAAGGAGTTTACGGATAAATCGATATTTAATAGAGGTTCTAAAATATCGTTTGGTGATTTATTGTCCGGAAATTTCTTATCAAAAGGAAGATTCTATCGTCATATTCCTCTTTTTGGGCTTGTAATTATTTTTTTTCTTGCGAGTGTTGCTTTGCGTTTTTCTTGTGAATCGAAAATTGCAGAAATTGATAATTTGCAAAAAGAATTGAGAGATGTTAAGCACGAAGCATTGACTCTCTCATCTGAGTTGTTAGGAAAAAGTAAACAATCGCAAATTAAGTTTTTGTTATCTCAAAAAGATAGCTCGTTGAATATATTGGATTGTCCACCTTTTGTAATTGAGTTGTACTAATGTCTGCAAAGAAATCGTTAATTCGGCGTGTTGCTTGTATCTTTTTTATTGCATCTATCGTGCTTGCCTATTTTGCAATAAAAATGTGGGGCATTATGTATAATGAGGGGGATTTTTGGATTGCAGAGGGAAAAAGAATAAAGGTGAGGAATGATAGCGTTGCGGCTCCTCCTAACCGTGGTAATATTTGGGCTGAGGATGGTAAGTTGTTGGCTGCGAGTATCCCAACGTATCGACTTTACATGGACTTCTGTGCAGGTGGATATGAGGTTGTTACCGGTCAGGGAAAGAATAAAAAGGTGAGTTATCAATATGATACGTTGATGTATTTTTTGGATGATTTATGCGATTCTTTGGCAACGATTTATACGAATCAAACTCCTCAGCAGTTGAAGGAGCATATTCTTAGGGGAAAGAGTAAGAAAAGTCGCCACTTCCGGGTTGGGGATAAGCGTTTGTCGTATGTTGAGCTGAAAAGGGTGCGTAAATTCCCATTTATTAACAGAGGGAGAAATAAGAGTGGCGTTTTTGAAGAGGAGTCTGTCGCTCGTCAATGTCCGTATGGTTCCAACCGTATGGGAGCGCGAACCATAGGAGGATTGTATGCCGAAAAAGGGAAAGGGGGCCGAAGCGGTATAGAACAATATTATGACTCTTTATTGAAAGGCTTGCCGGGCGTTTTCTCTTACGAAAAAGTGGCTGGGAAATATCGAGATATATGTATTGTGGAGCCGATTGATGGAGAGGATGTTTACACAACGTTGGATGTTAATATTCAAGATATAGCAGAGCAAGCGTTGATGAAGACATTGATTAAGAATGGTGCTGATCATGGTTGTGCGGTGGTAATGGAGGTGCAAACAGGGAAAATTCGTGCCATGAGTAATTTGAAGCGAGCCGGGGATGGTTCTTACTTAGAGGGAACGAATTATGCTTTGGCATCGCAAACTGAACCCGGTTCTACATTTAAAATAGCCTCAGCTATTGTGGCTTTGGAGA
Organism: Paludibacteraceae bacterium; assembly: GCA_017630395.1. GTDB lineage: Bacteria > Bacteroidota > Bacteroidia > Bacteroidales > Paludibacteraceae > UBA1181. Next base: position 28,526 of record JAGBVI010000050.1, on the reverse strand, counting down.
CCGGAAAGGTGGATACTTCTACTATGATTCCGACCGGCAATGGATCTCATAATTTTTATGGGAAGACAATGAGAGATTGGAATTATAATAAGGGAGGGTACGGAAAAATATCTTTGAGTAGAGGAATTCAGGTCTCTTCTAACATTGCTTCGGCTTTGATTATTGATGAGTTGTTTAAAGATAACCCGCAAAAGTTTATTGAGGGATTATATAAATTAGGGATAAATAATGATTTGGATTTAGAGATAAGAGGAGTGGCGAGACCTTATATTAAGAGTGTTGACGACCCTACTTGGTCGAAATTGTCTTTGCCATGGATTGCTCATGGCTATGAGGTAAAAGTTCCTCCTATTTATATACTGACACTTTACAATGCGATTGCAAATAATGGAAAGATGATGCATCCCTACTTGGTGAATAGTGTTGGGTTGAATGGTAAACGCTCTGTAGAAAAGAGCCCAAGGGTGTTGAATCCGCAGATCTGCTCTCCTGCAACGTTGGGAAAGGTGAAACAGATGATGGTGGATGTGGTGGAGCATGGTACTGCTCAGAATGTGCGAACTGATATCTTTCAGATTGCCGGAAAAACTGGAACTGCAGTGCAGAATGTGAAAGGAGAAAGAAAACATCAATTGACATTCTGTGGTTTTTTTCCAGCTGATGAACCGCAATATAGTGTGATTGTTGTTGTTTGGTATCCGAAACAAGGTGTTTATCCTTCGGCAGGCGGAATTTCCGGAAGTGCATTTAAGGATATTGCAGAGCAGTTGTATGCACAGGCCCCTTCCTTTAGGTCGCGTCGTCAATTAGTACCCGATACGACAAGAATATTCTATCCGGCAACAAAAGATGGGAATATAACAGATTTAGGGTATTTGTTAGATGATCTGGAAATACCTTATACATTGGAGCATAAAAACGAGTGGGGACGTTCGCAAGTTTCTAAAAAGGACTTGGTTTTGACAGGACAAGTTTGGAAAACAGATCTTGTTCCTAATGTTATGGGAATGGGTGCAAAGGATGCAGTTTTTTTATTGGAAAATAGTGGATTAATTGTTGAAATTCAGGGAGTAGGTACTGTTTATTCGCAATCTATTTCACCTGGTACCAACCTAATTAAAGGTAGTAAAATTAAATTAAATTTAAGGTGATTATGAATAATTTGAATGATATATTGACCTCGTTGGATATTGTTAAATTGGTAGGACAAAGTGATATCAATTTGACAGGAGTAAATTCCGATTCCCGAAAAGTAGAAGCGGGTAACATGTTTGTTGCTACTCGAGGAACCCAAGTGGATGGTCATGACTATATTCAATCGGCAATTGAAAAAGGTGCAGTAGCTATCGTTTGTGAAATATTGCCGAAAACTCTCTCTTCAGATGTGGCATATGTTGTGGTGCAGAATGCCAATGTTGCTTTAGGAAAAATTGCTTCTGCTTGGTACGATTTTCCTTCTTCTTCTTTGCGTCTGGTAGGTGTTACCGGGACGAATGGGAAAACAACTATAGCCACCTTGTTATACCGTTTATTTCAGCGTTTAGGTTATAAGTGTGGTTTGATTTCTACGGTTTGTAATTGTATTGATAAAGAGGAGTTTCCCTCAACACATACCACACCGGACCCTCTTACGCTCAATCGGTTGTTGGCTCAGATGGTTGAGAGTGGTTGTAAATTTGCCTTTATGGAGGTGAGCTCTCATGCTATTGATCAGCGTCGAATAGAGGGGCTATATTTTGAAGGAGGCGTATTTACAAATCTTACTCGAGATCATTTAGATTATCATAAGACTTTTGCAGAGTATCTTGCAGTGAAAAAACGTTTCTTTGATGAATTGTCGGAAGAGGCTTTTGCGTTGACGAATGTTGATGATAAAAACGGGTTGGTGATGTTGCAAAACACAAAGGCAGAAAAGAGAACCTATTCTGTTCGCTCTATGTCTGATTTTATGACTAAGGTTGTAGAAGATGGATTCGATGGGTTGAAATTGGAAATAAACAGAAAAGAAATTTTTCTTCCTTTTATTGGTAAATTCAATGCATATAATTTAACGGCCGTTTATGCTACAGCTCTCCTTTTGGGGTGTGACTCAGATGAGACGTTGTTAAATCTTAGTGCGTTAAAACCTGTATCTGGTCGGTTCGAACCTATAGCGGCACCTTCCGGTTATAAGGTAATAGTGGATTATGCGCACACACCGGATGCTTTAAAGAATGTGTTAGAGACGATAGATAGTTTTTTGGCTGTTGAGGCTCGATTGATAACGGTTGTTGGGTGTGGAGGAAATCGAGATAAAGGTAAAAGACCATTGATGGCAAAAGAGGCTGTTAAATTGAGTCATCAGGTGATTTTTACTTCTGATAATCCAAGGAATGAAGAGCCTCAAACCATTGTTGAAGAGATGATGGAGGGGGTTGAGTTGGCAGATAGAGCTAAAGTGATAACTATTCTTGATCGCTACCAAGCTATAAAAACAGCAATGCTTTTGGCAAGGCCCAAGGATATTGTTTTGATAGCAGGGAAAGGACACGAGAATTATCAAGAAATCAATGGAACAAGAATCCACTTTGATGATAAGGAGGTGGTTAGGGAGACAATGGTGTAGTTGAGGCTTGTTGCATGCAGTGTTAGGAAGTTGTAAAATGAAAAATTAAATTTAAATGATATGTTCTGTTATTTATTCGATTACTTGTCAAGTTTAGACATTCCGGGAATGGGCGTATTTAGGTACATTTCGTTCCGTTCTTCTTTGTCATTTATCTCTTCTCTATTGATTGCTACGATCATCGGCAGGAAGATAATAGATTTTTTGCAAAAAAAGCAAGTGGGAGAGACGATACGTGATTTGGATTTGGCCGGGCAGATGGCCAAAAAAGGAACTCCGACAATGGGTGGAATTATCATTATTATTTCGATATTGATACCGGTGCTTTGTTTTGCCAAATTGAATAATGTCTATATTTTGCTTATGATTATCACAACAGTATGGTTGGGCGGAATGGGATTTTTGGATGATTATATCAAAGTGTTTAAGAAAGACAAAGAAGGATTGAAGGGGCGTTATAAAATTATTGGTCAAGTTTGTATTGGTTTGCTGGTTGGTCTTACTTTATACATAAACGATGATGTTGTAATCAGAGAAAATATTACTTCAGAGCGGCATAACAAAGAGGTGGTTCATTATTCGTCTGTCAGCGAAAAGTCTACAGAAACTACTATCCCTTTTGTCAAAGGAAATAATTTTGATTATGCGGATCTATTTTCATGGGCAGGAGAGTACTCTCAACTATTGGGATGGATATTCTTTGTTTTTGTTGTAGTATTTGTCTTAACAGCGGTATCAAATGGAGCGAATTTAACAGATGGTTTAGATGGTTTATCTACCGGAGTTTCTGCTGTTATAGGTATAACATTAGGTATTTTAACCTATTTATCCGGACATATAGAATTTGCGAGTTATTTGAATATTATGTATATCCCAAATTCTGAGGAGTTGGTTATTTTTATTTGTGCTTTTGTGGGGGCTCTGATAGGCTTTTTATGGTACAATGCATACCCTGCACAGGTTTTTATGGGTGATACAGGTAGTTTGATGATTGGAGGTGTAATAGCAGTTATCTCTATTATTATTCGTAAAGAGCTTCTGTTACCTATTTTATGCGGTGTCTTTTTTGTGGAAAGTGTTTCGGTTATCATTCAGACGTCCTACTTTAAGTACACAAAGAAGAAATATGGTGAGGGTAGAAGAGTCTTTTTGATGGCTCCTTTGCATCATCATTATCAGAAGAGGAATATTCCGGAGTCAAAGATTGTTGCTCGATTCTGGATTGTTAGTATTCTTTTGGCTGTTTTGACCATCGTTACGCTGAAGATACGATAGGTGTCAAAATCGTCGTTTGTTGGATATTATAAGGTGAATTTGAAGTAGCCCAAAATGAATGTAATACATTTTGAATATATGAAAAAATTAATCGTATTAGGAGCCGGAGAGAGTGGTGTAGGAGCTGCAATTCTTGGCAAAGAGAAAGGGTATAACGTTTTTGTGTCAGATTCAGGAAAGATACAAACTCGTTATAAACAGGAGTTAGAATCTCATTCCATTGCGTGGGAGGAGGGAACTCACACCTTGTCTATGTTTGAAGATGCAGACTTGGTGGTGAAGAGTCCGGGCATTCCGGATTCATTGCCTATGATACTCTCGTTTAAAAAGGCTTCTATTCCGGTTATTTCGGAAATAGAGTTTGCCGGCAGATATTCTAATGCTAAGATGATTTGTATCACAGGTAGCAATGGTAAAACTACCACCACTATGCTGATTTACCATTTATTGAAATGTGCAGGACTGAAGGTTGGATTGGCTGGAAATATCGGAAATAGCTTGGCTCGTCAGGTGGCTCAAACTCCACAAGAGTATTATGTGATAGAATTGAGTAGTTTCCAATTGGATGGTATGTATGAGTTCAAGGCAGATGTAGCTATTTTGTTGAATATCACTCCCGACCATTTGGATCGTTATGAATATAAATTTCAGAACTATATTAATTCAAAATTTCGTATTGTTCAGAATATGTCTGTTTCTGATTGTTTTATCTATTGGAATGAAGACCCCTATATCCGAAAGGAGTTGAGTGAACGTAAAATCAAGGCCAAAACTTTTCCGTTTGCGTTGGAGAAGTCGGAAGATCTTGCAGCTTATATCGAAAATGAATTAATTAAGATTAATACCGGAAACAGAACATTCCAAACCCCAATCTCGGAATTGACATTGCGTGGACAGCACAATATGTATAATTCAATGGCAGCAGGAATCACAGCAGTGCTTGCTAATATTTCTGACGAATCTATTCGAGAGGCTTTCCGAACTTTTAAAGGTGCAGAACATCGTTTGGAAAGGGTTGCTAATGTGAAAGGTGTTACCTATATCAATGATTCGAAAGCAACCAATGTTAATTCATGTTGGTATGCACTACAATCAATGACTACTCCTGTTGTTCTAATATTGGGTGGAAAAGATAAGGGAAACGATTATACAGAAATTGAGGCGTTGGTGAAGGAGAAAGTTTCTGCATTGATTTGCATGGGTGTGGATAATTCAAAATTGCATGCCTTTTTCGATGGGAAAGTGCCACATATCGAGGATGCAGGGTCTATGAAAGAGGCGGTAGAAGCTGCGTATCGGTTGGCGAAAAAAGGGGACACAGTATTATTGTCTCCTTGTTGCGCAAGTTTTGATTTGTTTAAAAGTTATGAAGATAGAGGAACTCAATTTAAAGAGATGGTAAAAAGTTTATAAAAAATGAGTGTAACGGATTTTTATAAAGATTTTCTCAAGGGCGATAAGGTTATTTGGACCTGCTTCTTCTTGCTGATTGCTATCTCTATTGTGGAGATGTATTCGGCATCAAGTACACTTGCGTTCCGAGCTAAAAATTTCAATGCTCCTATCACTCGACATGTCATGTTTTTGTTGGTCGGCTTTGTTGTGGCTTACTTTACGCATCGTTCTTTGCCTTATAAGTATATCCCTCTCTTGGGTCTATTTTTGTATGTAGTCTCAATTGCCCTTCTCATTTTTGTGTTATTGTTTGGAACGGCAACCAATAATGCAACACGTTGGATCTCTTTTTTTGGTGTCCAGTTTCAACCTTCTGAATTAGCAAAACTATCCACAATAATAAGTAGCGCATTGTTTATAGGTCGATGCAAGGGTGTCTTTACTCCTAAACGAATTTGGATATTTCTTGGTATGGTGATGATTCCTACGTTTTTAATTCTTTTGGATAACCTGTCAACCGCGGCAATGCTCTTTGCAATCTGTTTAATTATGTTGTTTTGTGCAGGAATCTCTTTAAAAGAGTTATGGGCGTTCATTTCTTCGCGAGGTTTTGTTGGTGTTGTTTGTTCCGTTTTTGTGATAGGACTTACCTACTTCTTATTTACAGGAAAAGAAATTGGAGATGTGTTTCATAGAGCTGAAACTTGGCAAAATCGACTTGTCAGATTTTATGCAGAGGTTCCTTTGGATAGTTCGTTTGAAGTAACCGATTATAACCGGCAATCAACTCATGCGAGAATTGCCATTTCAAACGGTCGTTATTCAGGGTTGGGAATTGGAGATAGTGAGCAGAGAGATTTCCTTCCGCATGCCTTTGATGATTTTATCTTTGCTATAATTGTTGAAGAAACCGGCTTATTTTCGTTGCTTGTTATTGCACTATATTTGGGTGTTTTTTCTCGTTGTCTTTATTTGATTTATCGTTGCGATGAGCCGATATTGTGTTACACTCTGTTGGGTATATCTTTGATGTTATTGATTCAAGCCTACTTTCACGTGGCGGTTTCGCTTGGTTGTGTACCTGTTACGGGACAACCCTTGCCAATTATCAGTAGAGGTGGAACCTCCTGTCTTGTTGGATGTTTAAGTTTTGGATTGTTGTTGTGTATCAGCAGATATATTTACGAAAATCCTAAAGAGAGTTCTTCAAACGGAAGACAGCGTGTGGATAAGTCTAAAAGGGAAGAAAAAGAGGTGCAAATAGAGGAATAATTGTTATTGAATAGGAATATGAAACAGTTAAAATTTATCATAAGTGGAGGTGGAACAGGAGGACATATTTTTCCTGCGATATCCATTGCTAATGCGTTAAAAAAGAGAGTGCCGGATGCTGATTTTCTATTTGTAGGGGCAGAAGGACGAATGGAGATGGAAAAAGTGCCTAATGCAGGTTATAAGATTGAAGGATTGCCTGTGGCAGGATTCGATAGAAGTAATCTCTTGAACAATTTTAAAGTTCTCGTAAAGCTCTTCAAGAGTTTAAAAATGGCGAAACAGATTGTTAAGGAGTTTCAGCCTAATGTAGTTATCGGGGTAGGTGGTTATGCCAGTGGCCCGACTCTCTTTGCGGCTAATAGGTTGGGTATCCCGACAGTTTTGCAGGAGCAAAATTCCTATGCAGGAGTTACCAATAAACTTTTGGCTAAAAATGCGAAAAAGATTTGTGTTGCATATTCTGGTATGGAACGTTTTTTTCCAAAGGAGAGCATCGAACTAACAGGAAATCCTGTGCGTCAAGACTTCCTAGAAGTTCAGCCAAAGGCTGAAGAGGCTTATCGCCATTTTGGTTTTTCTCCTGAGTTGCCAACCTTATTAGTGGTTGGTGGAAGTTTGGGTGCAAGAACCATCAATCAAAGTATGATGGGCGATTTAGAGAAACTGCAAGCTGCTAACATTCAAGTTTTATGGCAGACCGGTAAGTACTATTTTGAAGATGTTAAAAAGAGGGTTGCTGAGTCTCCGTGTGAGCGTATTGTGGTGACCGACTTTGTTAAGCGAATGGATTATGCTTATGCCATTGCCGATTTGGTTGTTTCACGAGCAGGTGCAAGTTCCATTTCGGAGTTATGTCTATTGGGTAAACCATCAATTTTGGTTCCATCTCCTAATGTAGCAGAAGATCATCAAACTCATAATGCAGAGGCTTTGTCAACAAAAGATGCAGCCGTTTTGGTAAGGGACGCAGATGCTCCTCGTATAATGGTAGATGAAGCTTTGCTCTTAATAAAAGATGGAGAACGTCTGTTGAAATTAGGTAAAAATGCTTTAGGTATGAGTCAGCTAAATTCTGCTGATAGGATTGCTGATGAAATATTAAAATTGGTATAATTATGAAAAAGAGGGAGTCGGTCTATTTTTTAGGAATTGGAGGAATTGGCATGAGTGCTTTGGCACGTTATTTTAAAGCCAAAGGTTTTGACGTGGCAGGGTATGATCGCACATCAACTTTGTTGACGAAAGAGTTGGAGGCAGAGGGAATATCCATTCATTACAATGATGATGTAGCTTTGATTCCGGAGTTGTATAAAGATCCTCAAAATACGATGGTGGTTTATACACCGGCTATCCCTTCTGATATGTCGGAATTGGTTTGGTTCAGGGAACAACAATTCAATGTTTGTAAACGTTCTCAAGCCTTGGGTGAGGTGACTCGAATGCAGCAAGCCATCTGTGTGTCGGGTACGCATGGAAAAACTACTACTTCTACAATGATAGCCCATTTGTTGCATAATTCTTCGGTAAAGTGTAATGCTTTTTTAGGTGGAATTTCCAAAAATTTCGATCGTAATTTATTATTATCTAACGAGTCTGATTTGGTTGTGATAGAGGCTGATGAGTACGATCGTTCATTTTTCACCCTAACCCCTTATATGGCAGTGGTGACAGCGGTAGACGCAGACCATTTGGATATATATGGGACAGAAAAAGAGTATCGTGCTGCGTTTGAAGAGTTTGTCTCTCTTATTCGTCCCAATGGTGTTTTATTGATGAAAGAGAATCTCCCTATATCACCGAGGTTACAAAAGGGAGTTAAGATTTATACTTACTCTATTGAAAAGGGGGACTTTCATGCGGAGAATATTCGTATTGGAGGAGGCGAAATCATTTTTGATTTTGTAGGACCGGATGTGCACATTTCGGATGTGCAGTTAGGTGTGCCGGTTTATGTTAATTTAGAAAATGGAATTGCGGCGATGGCAATGGCGTGGATGAATGGAGTGTCGGAGTTGGAACTAAAAGAAGCTATGGCTACATTTGCAGGAGTAAAAAGACGATTTGATTTTCATATCAAAAGAGAGAATATTGTCTTTTTGGATGATTATGCGCACCATCCTGAAGAGTTGAAATCCAGCATAGAGTCGGTGCGAAAGCTCTATTCTGACAAAAAGTTAAGTGTGGTTTTTCAGCCACATCTTTATACCAGAACAAGAGACTTGGCAGACGAATTCTCGGAAGCACTTTCATTAGCGGATGAGGTCTATTTATTAGATATTTATCCCGCAAGGGAAGAACCTATTGAGGGAGTGACATCACAAATGTTGTTGGATAAAGTGCAAGTGGCAGAAAAGAGTATTTTTTCAAAGGAAGAGTTTCTTGCTTTTACAGAACAACACACTTTTGAAGTGCTATTGATGGCAGGGGCTGGTGATTTGGATTTGTTAATACCAACTGTGACAGAAAAATTACTAGAGAAAGCTAAATAGATGACAGATAAACAACGATATTGGTTAAAAGTAGGCTTGGTTGTGTTGGCTTTAGGTTACCTTGTTATTTCGGTTGTAACAACTTCGTTTCAATCGAGCGAGACGATGTGTTCTGGATTGAAAGCCATTGTCAAAGATAGCGCAACATTACGTTTTGTATCCAAATCGGATGTATCTCAAATTTTAGAGAAAGGCGGACTGAATCCTTTGGGGGTGAGATATGATTGCATTGATGAGGCTCAAATCGAGGCGTTATTAGAGTCGCAGACCAGAATCAAGAGGGCAGAGTGTTACAAAACTCCATCAGGAACCTTGGTGGTGGAAGTCAGGCAGCGAGAACCAATTTTGAGAGTGATGGGGAGTTCCGGTAACTATTACATAGATTTGGAAGGGAATGTGTTGACTGTTTCGCAGGATTTTACGGCATTTGTCCCAATTGTTACCGGAAGTGTCTCTAAGAACTTGGCAAGGGGCGATTTGTATGAATTTGGACTTTATCTACATGAGAATCCTTTTTGGAAAGCTCAAATCGAACAGATTCATTTTGAGCCCAATGGCAAAGTGATATTAATTCCTCGAGTGGGAAATCAAATAATCGAAATGGGATCATTAGAAGATTATGAACGAAAGTTGCATAAGTTGTATTCGTTGTACAAAAATGGATTCAATAAAGTGGGGTGGAATCGTTATAGAAAAATTAATTTAAGTTTTGATAATCAGGCAGTTTGTACAAAGAAATGATAAATGGTTCTAATCTGTTTATTTCAAATTAGAATAGCGTATGAATGAAAATTTGGTATTGGGAGTTGATTTAGGTTCCTCCTATATAAAAGGTGTAATTGGAAGTAGAAACGATGATGGTAAAGTTTCTATAAAGGCTGTTCATGCCCAAAAATCAAAGGGGATTGAAAAGGGACTGATTGTTGATACCGTGGCCTTGAGAGAAAGTTTTTTCCCTTTTGTCAGACAATTATTAAATAAAGCCGGCTTGACACAAGTTGTTGTCAAGAAATTTTATGTATTTAATTCCTATCGCAAAATGAAAAGTGTAACAACAGATGTGATAAGGAATTTTGAAGATCAGGAGATTACGCAGTCTCTACTTGATGAAATGCGTGAAGAGAGCCTTAAAAATCCTACCTCTAATAGTTATGTAAATTTTGAGTCTATTTTGCAGGCATATATTGTTAATGATGGTGCTCCTACCCTTTCGGTGGAGGGAAAATATGCAACAAGTTTAAAGGCAAGATATACCTTGATTATAGGCAACAAAGAGGGCGAAAGCAATCTTTATAAGGCGATATCTTGTGGAAATAAAGATGTAGCAGAGAACGCATGTTCACACTTTCTTTCTTTTGCGTCGCTTGGAGAGGTGGTATTGACCAAAAAAGAGAGAGTAAAAGGAGTTTTATTATTGGATTTTGGCGGAGAAACTACAACCTTGGCCTTTTATTCACAAATGTCTTTGCGTAGTTTAAATGTCTTTGATTTCGGTGGAAATGATATAACGCGCAAATTGATGGAGGAGTTCTCTTTTTCGAAAGAGCAGGCAGAACAACTTAAGATAAAGTGCGGAGTCAAACCTCGTGTAGGGGAGATTGCGATGGAGATTAATGGTGTAAAAACCGTCGTTAATCTTGCGCAAGTTTCAGAGTGTATAGGCAAAGTTGTGGATTCGCAACTCTCTCAAATCGAACTTTTCTGTCAGGATAATAACATTATTCCCAAAATTATGAGAATTGTTCTTGTAGGAGGTGGAGCTAAGAGCGTTGGAATATCAGAAAAGATGCAAACCATCTTTGGGAAAGAGGTAGTTGGAGGATATCCAACATGTTTAAGTGAAAATTTAAGTAGTTTAGGCAAAAAGGAGTGTCAGAAATATTTGGATTATTCTAAACTATGTGCAATTTTAAACTCGCATGACGAAAATTGCATAGAGGAGTTGCCTGAACCTACTCCACAAAAAAAAGGGAAAAGCAAATTTAGTTTGGGTGCACTGGTAGATGCATTGGATAATGCTACTAATAATATTTGGGGAAAGTAATATGTATAACATATTTAAAATATATAATATATGGGAATAGATATAATCATTAATGATGAGTTTAAACCTCAAATTAAAGTTTTAGGAATTGGAGGTGGGGGTGGAAATGCCGTCAACTACATGTACAACAATGGTATTGAAGGTGTGGATTTTGTGGTTTGCAATACGGATGCCCAATTCTTAAAAAACTCTCCTGTTCCAAAAAAAATCGTTTTAGGAACTACGGGTTTGGGTGCAGGGAATATACCTGAAAATGGATTTGAAGCTGCTAAATCATCTAGAGAAGAAATAGAAAAACTCTTCACTGAGGAGCGAACGGATATGGTTTTCCTTTCTGTTGCAATGGGTGGAGGAACCGGAACAGGAGCCTCTCCGTATATTGCAAAAATTGCTAAGGAGAAAAATATTTTAACTGTTGCAATCGTCTCTGTTCCAATGAAATTTGAGGGAAGAAAACGTCTTAATAATGCATTCAAGGGATTGAGAGAGTTGCGCGAGAGTGTGGATGCAATTTTGATTGCAAATTCAGATCACCTCTTTGATGAAGATAGGGAAGATGTGAAGTTGAGCGTAGGACATGCTCAAATAGATAAGGTGATGGCTACTGCTACCAAAGGAATAGCAGAGGTTGTTACCCGTCATGGTGTGGTGAACGTCGATATGAAAGATGTGGAGACTACCCTTAAAAACAGTGGATATGTTATCATCGGTATGGGAACAAGTAAAGCCGAAAATAGAGCAGAAGAGGCTATTAAGCGTGCGTTTGACTCCCCGTTGATGTATAAGCCACAATTGCAAAGTGCAACAAAAGTATTGATGAATATCTCTTACCACCCAGATAGCGAAATTACTACCAAAGAGTTAAACTTGGTTACAGCCTATTTGGAGAACGAGTTGGGTGATACCGATTATATTTGGGGAAGTACAGCCAATGAGTTATTAGAAGAGGGAGAACTCTCTGTGCTGTTGGTTGTAACCGGATTTGAGTCGGAAGATGATATGAAAGATTTGGATTTGGAAAATCCTGAAAATTACTATAAATATTTGGAAAAATATTATGGATGTTCTGGAGTTAATAGTTCTGCTCCAAAGCAAGAAGAAACTCCCGAAGATCCGTTTGATTGCATTCAAGATTTGTCTGATTTGGAATTTGATGATGACGATGATGACCGAATAGGATTCGCAAGTAGAGAGTAGATGTACATCACTAGAATAAGGTTTTAAGAGGGACAATTCAATTTTGTGGAGTCCCTCTTTCTTTTTGGTCGAATTTTAAAGGAGAGTTCTATAAATACACCCTTGAAAAGTAAAATCAACCTCTATTATTATTCTTTTGCAGTTGATAGTATTCTATTCTTAAAAAAAATAAGAAGTTGTTTAAATTTTATTTCGAGCATATTTGAGAGAGATTTTTAAATCTATTTTTAGTCTTCTTTTGCAGAAAATAGTTGACTATTATCAAAAAAGGAGAATAAAAATAGGTTTAAGGTGAGTTCTATAAATTCACCGTTTCTAATTAAGAAAACGTAAATCAACGGGCGAACTTTTCGGTAATTTTTGATTTCTTTCGCCAATTTGCTGCTTGTCAGTCGGTCACAGTGCTTGCACTGCTTCCTTCTTTCGCACAGCAATTTACTCGAAATAAATTCAAAAATTCCTCGATATGAATTTATAGAACCCACCTAAAAGAATCTCAAAGATGCCGAAAATAAGAGAGTGAAACTCTAAATTTTTTTTTTTAATAAAATTTAAACAGCTTCTAATAATAAAATTTAGACAGCTCCTTCTCATTCTAAATAACTTTAAACATTTCCTAAACAACATTAATTATTCAAATTTGTTATATATTTGTAGCATAAAGTATGCTTCAATCAATCAAATAAAACACGATTTATGAAGATAGGAGCGGACTATAAATTCATTGTTTATAATTAAAAAACGATGGTTGATGACTTTGGGATTTATTTCGATGACTTGCTGTTTGTTAGTTGGATAAATTACCTTTTCTACATTTTTTTAGCATGGTAATCTATTTGAAATAAATTCAAAGATTTTGCGAAATGAATTTATAGCATCGGTCAATATTTGTAATTTTAGAAGCTACCCAAAGAAGGATGCAACATGAAATTTAAAGTTTTGCTCAAATATAGGCACTCCGTTGTTTTGCTTCTCCTTGCAGGATTTGTTTTGCAAGGACGTGCAATCGATGTATCTCAGCACGACACGTTATTTATTTCAAAGCCGCAGCTATCATGGGTAGCAAAAGCAAAATATGGATTTGTATTGCCCACCAATAATTTGGTAAAAGGGAGAAGTTTTGATATCCCATCCTTGTCGTGGAAGTATTCAAAAGATTGGGAGGTGGAGAAATTTTTGGCTTATGCATTAGAGTTTCATTGGACACTGAAGCCGGATGATTGGCGAGCAAAAGCATATAGAAATCCCTATTTAGGAGTTGGATTCTCCGGTGCCAACTATTTTGATGAGCGTTTAGGATATCCGTGGACTCTCTATATGATTTATGGAGGACGTTTTGCACGTATAACTCCGTGGCTCACCTTTAATGGAGAGTTAAACTTAGGGTATTCAACTAATTGGAATCATTACGATCGTTTTGATAATCAAGATAATGTAGCAGTCGGATGGAAAAATAACATCTATGTATCATTGGATCTCTATTTGCGTTTTTTGCTTTCTAAGCATTGGGATGCTAAAGTGGGTTTTTCTTTTGACCATTTCTCCAATGGTGCTACCCGTATGCCCAATCGAGGAATCAATATGTTAACACCTATTTTAACTCTCGGTTATCGCATTCAAGATACAGAAGAGGTGTTACGAAATTCAGTACCATTTATTAAACAGCGCCAAAAGTATCGTTTAGATCATGAAGTTTGGGCTATGTTATCGGTTAAGCAAATTTATTACGATGGAACCAATACCCAGTTGACTACACAGTATGTTGATTATCGCTATAGAGTTTTTGCTTTAAGTTACGCAGCTTTGTTAACTCGAAGTTACAAGTATAAATATGGATTGAGTTTAGACTTTTTGTACGATGAGAGTGTGGGAGCAAAGGCAGATTATATTTTAAATTCCTCCGACAATAAATATTACGAACATGTAACATTAGGAGAGAGAAAAGAACGTTTTTCATTAGGAGTTTCGTTAAAAGGAGAGATTGTATTACCCTATTTTTCTGTCTATGCCAATATGGGGTATGACATCCTACATAAAGACGAAAAACAGCCTCGGTTTTATCAAATGATAGGAGTGAAAATAGAGCCGGTTGGGACCTATTTTGCTACTATGGGAATAAGATCAACCTACTTCACCAAAGCACAATTTATAACTTGGGGTGTGGGATATACCTTTCGAGGAAGAGAGTTGTTAGGAAATGAGTAAGTTCTCTATTTTGCACTTCTATCGAAAATATTTACTTGGTTATTATTCTGAATTTTGGCAAAAAAAATGTATTTTTGCAAAAATGAGGTTTAAGTATGGCAGAATTAGACTTTGAAATACAAAATTCCCAAGCGGGAGATTATAACGAGGATAGTATCAAACACTTGGAGCCGTTAGAGCATATTCGGTTGCGTCCCGGTATGTACATTGGTAAATTGGGTGACGGTTCACATTCAGACGATGGTATCTATGTTCTTTTGAAGGAGGTTTTGGATAACGGTATTGACGAGTTTCGTCAGCAAGCCGGTAAACAAATTGATATTACTTTGGAGGATGGAGCTGTGTCTGTTCGCGATTATGGTCGAGGTATTCCTTTGGGTAAAATGATTGAAGCGGTTTCTCAGATTAATACCGGAGGAAAATTCGACAATAAGTCTTTCAAGAAGTCGGTTGGTATGAATGGTGTGGGTACAAAGGCTGTCAATGCACTCTCTTCTGAATTTAAAGTACAAGCTTTCAGAGATGGAAAAACTCGTTGGGCCCTTTTTCGACATGGAGAATTGGTGGAGGATTCCGGTATCATTGATTCGGATGAACCTAATGGAACATTGATCTTTTTCCGTCCGGATGATTCTCCCAACATTTTCCCCAATTACAAATTCAGGGAGGATTTCGTGGAGACTATGTTGAAGAATTATACCTATTTGAATACAGGTTTGACTTTGATATTCAATGGTAAAAAGTATAATTCAAAACATGGTTTGTTGGACTTGTTGAACGACAATGTGTCTGAGCAACCTATCTATCCTATCATTCATCTGAAAGGGGAGAATATAGAGTTTGCGTTGACCCATTGCATACAGTATGGTGAAGAGTATTATTCTTTTGTGAATGGTCAGCATACTACGCAAGGAGGAACGCATCAATCAGCTTTTAGAGAGGCGTTAGGAAAAACGATTAAAGAATTTTACAATAAAAATATGGAGTTGGCAGACATCCGTTTAGGGATTGTTGCTGCTATTGCCATTGATGTTGAAGAACCCATTTTTGAGAGTCAGACCAAAACGAAATTAGGCTCTAAAGATATGGCACCGGATGGGGGTGTTTCCATCAATAAGTATGTAAATGATTTTGTAAAGAAAGAGTTAGACGACTATTTGCATAAGTATCCCAATGTAGCCGATGTATTGTATGAGAAGATTTTGGCTGCAGAGAAGGAGCGAAAAGCTATTGCCGGAGTGACGAAGGTGGCAAGAGAAAGAGCTAAAAAGGTGAACTTGTGCAATCGTAAATTGAGAGATTGTCGATGTCATTATAATGACGTAAAAGGAAATTTGCAAGAAGAAACATCTATATTTATCACCGAGGGAGACTCTGCGAGCGGATCTATAACAAAGAGTAGAGATGCCAATTATCAAGCTGTTTTTAGTTTGAGAGGAAAGCCATTTAATAGTTTTGGATCGACGAAAAAAGTGGTTTACGAAAATGAGGAGTTTAACTTGTTGCAAGCTGCATTGAATATCGAAGATGGAATGGATGGTTTGCGATATAACAAGGTGATTATTGCCACTGATGCCGATGTCGATGGTATGCACATCCGAATGTTGTTGCTTACTTTCTTTTTGCAATTTTTTCCTGATTTGGTGAAGAGGGGGCATGTATATATCCTCCAAACACCTTTGTTTCGGGTAAGAGATAAGAAGCAAACTTTTTATTGCTACACCGATGAGGAGCGTCTGACGGCTATAGCAAAATTGGGGGTCAATGCGGAGATTACACGATTTAAAGGTTTGGGAGAGATTTCTCATGATGAGTTTAAATGTTTTATAGGGAAAGATATACGTTTAGATCAAGTATCGCTAAGAAAAGAGGATAGTGTCAATGCAATGTTGGCGTTTTATATGGGTAAAAACACTCCAAAAAGGCAAGATTTTATCATTGATAACCTTGTGATGGAAGAGGATATTCCTGAGGATTAATTAGTAGTTTTAAGAAACTATTTTGTAGTTACCAAAAATTTGATTCAATAAAAAGGACATGAAAGATTTTAAAAATTTGACAGTGGGTATTTGTAACGACCATGCCGGAGTGGAAGTAAAGAATTTCATTGTAAAGAAGTTAGAAGAAAAAGGCGTTACAATGCGTAATTTTGGGACAGATACCACCGATAGTTGTGATTATCCGGATTTTGCACACCCGATGGCTATGGCTGTGGAAGAAGGTATTTGTGATATGGGGATAGCCATTTGTGGCACAGGTAATGGTATCAGCATGACATGCAACAAACATCAGGGCATTAGGGCTGCACTCTCATGGGAGGTAGAGATTGCTCGTTTGGCAAGAGAACATAATAATGCCAACGTGGTTGGTATTCCGGCACGTTTTATTTCTATTGAAAAGGCTTGGGAGATTGTAGAGACATTCTTATCTACTGATTTTGAGGGGGGAAGGCATGAAGCGAGAGTTGCTAAAATTCCAGTGAGATAAATAAGAGAAAGTTCAAATCCTCTTATTGGGGAGTAGTCATATTTATGTTGTAGTTTTTTTATTCTGTTTCGTCAATAATTTAAATTGATTTGACGATGCATGGTATTTTTTTTTAGATAAAATTGAGGAAATAAGGTTAATAATTCTTATCTTACACCCGTTTTTGTGTAAAATATAATAGGATCAAGAGTTATGAATAAAATTAGTAAATCATGTATTTTATTGGTAATCAGTTTTTTACCAATATTTTTTGGGTGGGCACAAAATCCTTCGTTTGATTTAGAACAATATCAGAAGGCATTGTGGATGACCACTCGTTTTTATGGCGCTCAGCGATCGGGAGTCGGCCCTAATTGGTTATTGGCGACACATAATCCAACGAGTGTTAATGTTTCATGGGATAAAAGTAAGTTTGTGCAAGGTCAATCATTTGTGAAAGATGCAGATGGAGATTACGATTTGTCCGGTGGATGGTTTGATTGTGGAGACCATGTGAAATTTGGTCAAACAGAGTTTTATTCAGCTTATATGCTGCTGTTGGGTTATTCTGAGTTTCCGGAAGGGTATGATGATTATTATTCATTTGATTATAGCGGATATATTTCGGCTGATGATTATACGTGGGAAGGAAAAAAGGGTAAACCCAATGGAATTCCGGATATTTTGGATGAGGTAAAATATGCCACAGACTATTTGATGAAATGCGTAAGAGATAAATCTACTTTCTATTATCAAGTAGGAGATGGGGATGCGGATCATAAACATTGGGTTACAGCATCTGTGATGGCAACTTTGCCAGTATCTGAGGGTGGTGAAGCCGATGGGTCCAGAAAAGTTTCTAAGGCAACAGGTAACGTTACCTCTATGGCAGCCCTTTGTGGTTCGGCCTTAGCTGCGATGGCAAGGCTTTATGCCCCTTTTGATGGAGATTATGCTAAAAAGTGTTTGGAAAAGGCTTTGGTAGCATACGAATTTGTTAATGGAACGCCAAAAGGGAACTCGGCAGCCGGAGGATTTTATGGGTCTAAACCAAAGTATGTTGCTGATATGGTAACATTTAGCGTTGAGCTTTATAGAACAACAGGAGATAAAAAATATTTGGCAGATGCAGAAGCAAATTGTTCTTGGATGAATGCAGAAGCAGATTATAATTATAATTATACGTTGTGTTATAATAATACGGAGGATTTAGCAGCTTATTTGATTGCATCTACAAAAGAATCTTCTTACTCAGAGAAAGCTCTCAATGTAATGGATTTTTATGTTAATTCGATGTATAAACCCGCTTCCGGATATTTCTTGAATAAGAAGGTTGGTGGTTGGGGTAAACTTCGTTTCCCTGCCAATCAAGCTTTTGTTTACGGATTATATAGCAAATTGAAGGGCGACATGTCTTCTGTAAATCAATATTCACTTACTACAATCGAATACATAATGGGTAAGAACTCCGGTAATTTATCTTATATTACCGGATTTGGAGAAAAATCTCCAAAGTATGTTCATCACAGGAATTATTATCGCGAAGATACTGATAAAGAGGCTGGCGTAACTGTTAAGGATAAGTTCAGACAATTTGGTTATCTGGTTGGTGGTAATCTGGATGGTTCCTATAGTGATGTTCCAGGTGCAGATTATACCTATTCTGAGGGAGGTATTGATTATAATGCAGGATTAGTTGGTGCTTTGGGTTATATCAATTCTATTCTTAGTCCTGTTAATACAAATAAATTTGGACATCCTACTCCAGAACTTGGTGCAAATAGAACTCTTTGTGGAGTTGGAACTGTAACTATCAACGCAGTTGTTGACCTTTCTAATTTGGACGAGGGTGAAAAAGTTACTTACAAGTGGTATAAAAATGATTCTCCTTTATCTTCTTTCGATGGAAAGGAGAGTATCTCTGTTTCTGAAGCAGGTACGTATAAATGCGAAGTGGTTGAAACTTCCGGGGCATGGTCAACTAGTGCTGAGGTGACAGTTACAGACGTTCTTCCTGATTTTACTATTGGAGAGGATGTGGAACTTTGTAAGCAAACTTCTGCTCGTTTGGCTGCTTCTGTGGCAGGTGAGGGATTGTCCTATTCTTGGAGCAAGGATGGAACTAAAATTGAAGATGCAAATGATACTGTATATATTGCCTATTCTGCAGGTACTTATGGTTTGACTATCTCTGCAACCGGTTGCGAAAGTAAAACGGTTGAGGTGAATGTTACATCTTTGTTACCTGAGGTTGAGGGTGATGTTATTTGTAAACCGGGATATGTTAATCTTTCGGTGTTGGCTGATGGTGATTATGAGTGGTATGATGCTCCTGAGGGAGGAACTGCTTTAGGAAAAGGTTCTTCGTTCTCAACTGAAATTTCAGAGTCAAAGGTATTTTATGTGCAAGATGCAGGTTCTATTTCTGCAACAGCCGGACCATCTGAAAAGCAATTGGCTAATAACAGAACTTATGGGGATAAAAAAGTCTATTTTACAACTTCAGGAGAAGTGCAAATTACTCAGATTTCTGTAAGTTATAGTAGTGTATATCATAAGAGTGAACAAACTTTAACAGCAACTCTTTCAGGTGATGCAGAAGGCGTGTTTGTTTCGGCTGCAGAAAATGTTCAAAATGCGGGAAGTTATACTTTCTCTTTTGAGCAAAATCCTATAAATATCACAAAAGCAGGTACATACGTTATTGAATTTAAACCAGGTAATGCAGAGTTCAACTATTCAACAAATTGTAATTATGATGAGTTTGCTTACTCGGACATCATTAAATTTAATTCCGGCACTGCAAATGATTATGGCTTCCCTGCTCTTTTTGATTGGAAGATTTCTGCCGGTTCTTCTTGTGCAAGAACACCGGTATTTGCAGTGATTGATGAAGATGCCCCTTGTGATCTTGTTTCTGTAGAAACTGTGAAGGGCAGTACTCTCTCTTTATACCCTAATCCGGTGGACGATAATTTGTTCATAGATTTATCTAGTGAAGAGTCTTTGTTGAACGTTAAAGTTTATGCTTCTTCCGGTGCAGTGTTTGAAGTAGAGGCAGATGTCGAAGAGGATAAAATTTCTTTGAATCTTTCTCAGCTTGCTGCCGGTATATATATCGTGGAGCTTATTACTGATTCTGGCGTTAAGAGAGCTCAATTCCTTAAACGTTGATGAGTGATAGTTAACTGATATTGTAGTGATATTGTGAGTGTGTCAGAACGGACAATCTGTTGGAACTTTCAGCCCGGATTGTTGGTTCTGACACACTTTTTGTCTCTTTTAGTTTGAACTGCTAGGATGCATAGAGCAAAGTAGCCGACTGCTTGAAGCCACAACCCGATGTATTCCCAAGTTATCTCTGATAATTCGGCTCCCATTGTGTTGATTTTTATAAAGCCTTGTATCTCGAATGTGCTTGGAATCAAATAACTCACCACCTTCCATCCTGTCGGGATGGCATGGACAGGCCAAGATATTCCGGACAAAAACAAAAGAATTACTGAGGTAAACACAAGATAGAGATAGGCTTCTTCTTTCTCTTGGAAAAAATTGGAAAGAAACAAGCCCCAATAGACAACCGCAAATAGATAGGGCAGGTACAATCCCATGATGTCCCAATAATTGCCGATTTGTGGTAAAGAGAAGAGATAGGGAATGACCACAAATAGGTAGCAACCCAGCACACAATAAATCATGATGTAGCAGAACGACCTTCCTAAGATGGAAAAGATAGTCTCTAAGAGTGTTTGTTGAGTGTTTGTCGGCTTTGTATTCTCTTCGCAACGTTTCCCGTTGAGAGCGCAAATGGCGATTATCAGAGTTTGTTGAATTAACAGCATGATGACCCCCGGTATTAGAAAACTGCCAAATCCGTTGGAGGTATTGTAGAGTGTTGACTCTTGGTAAATGATAGGTTGTACTGCAATATCTTCTTCTCGAGAACTACTTTTGTTTAATCGCTTTATCTGTATCTCTTTATTCATCTCTAACGAAACATTGGTGAGTGTTTGCAAGTAATTTTTATAATAGAGCAGACTGCTCATGTCAGAAAAAAGAGTTAGGTAGCTTTTTTCTCCTTCTATTAACTTTTTTGAAAAGTCGGAGGGGATTTCTATGATTCCGTAGGCTTCCTTTTGTTGGATAGCCCTTTCAGCCTCTTTTAAGTTTTCTTTTTTTGCTACAATTTTTACCTCTCTTGTTGCATCGCAAAGCCTACAGAATCTTCTGCTTTCCGCTGTTTGGCTATGATCAACAACAATTAGTTCTGCCTCTTTTACTACCTCATTATCATAGATAGAGCCGTAGATGATAGGGTAGAAGATAGGAGCAGCAAACAAGAGTAGGAGTAAGGCTCTGTCAGAAGAGATGGCTTCCCATTCACTTTTCCAATAAACCAAAATTCGTAAGATATATTGTTTAAATCGACGTTTCATTTACTGCAATTTTGATAAGCATTTTTGATTGGAATCGATGCCAATAAACCCAACAGCGGGAATCCGATTAATGCCGCAACAGATTGCCAACTATACTGCAGAGGCACACCATTGAGACAGTTATCAACATAAAACAAAAAATAGTGTCTCAGAGGGAAAAGTTCAGCCATTGTTTGTAGTAGTGGATTCATCTCAGATACGGGAAAGGTAAAACCACTCATTGATAAGGATAAAACGCTGATTAGGGCTATGATACTTAATGATATTTGCATGGAAGGAAATAGTGAGAATATGATTAGGGATAAAGATTGGCAAGCTACGATGTATAGCAATCCACCTATCATAATTGTTAGCAGACCATTTTGGCATGGGTATTCCATAAATTTATATAAGATGACATCGATACAAGAAAGAACCAACCAATAGAGGAGTGTATAGGGGAGCATTTTGCCTGATAGCATAGTTCTGATGTTGTTGTGTGCCATAGAAAGAAGTCTCTTGCAACTCTCTCTCTTTATTTCATTTCCCAATGTGTATTGTGTTGTCAGCATAATCAGTATGCCAACGATACCCGGAAGAATAATGGAGCAGAGGTAGATAGCATAGTTGATAAGCGGGTTGCCAAGGGCGTGAGTGTCTATGTATATTGGTTGAAGGTCGGCCATAATTTGTTCCTCTCTTTCTCCTTTCGCTTTGCGAAGTTCCAAATTAACGGCAGCGTTACTCACTATTGATAGCGTTTTTTGGTCTTTGAACAGGAGAGAATTGGCTACGATAAAGGCTCCATTGAGGTAGTAGGTTATGGTTGGTTGACGAAAAGAGAGAAGCTCCTGCTCGAACTTAGGAGGAATCGAAAGCATAGCATAAACATCCCCCTTTTTTAGAAGTTCTTGAGCTTCCTGAAAATTGGGAACTCGGGCGGTTACATCAGTCTGTTTATAGTTGTCGAGCTGACGAATGATTCTTCTTGATGTGGCACTATTATCTTGGTCGATGACAGCTATCGGAAGTGCTTGAGGAAGTCCGTTTTGCATCATTGTTAAGAACAAAAATGTTGAAAATAGTGGAAAAAGAACAATTAAGAAGAGATACTTTGGATGAAACATAATTTCTTTCAACTCTCTGTAAAATATTTTCAGGAAGTGATTAAATCTTGTTTTGATCATAGATGGCATAACCTATTTTTTGATGATAACAGACATTCCGCTGATTAATCCTTCTGGGGCTTTTTGAGGAACGGCTTTTATTTCAAATGTTTTCGAATCTAACTCGCCGGTCTGTTTTGTAGCCTTCCAAGCTGCAAAGTTCCCTAAATCTTTGGCACTTGTCACCTTCATGTCTATCTCTTGGTTGTTAAGGGCAGGTATATACCCCTTTATCACTTTTCCAACAGACAAAATCGGATAGTCACTTTCACGAATTGAAAAGATGACAAAGATTTTTGTTGTGTCGATGATATTCATGATAGGAGCACCTTGTTCCACCAACTCACCCTTCAGTGGAAATATGGTTCCCACTTTCCCTGCTATCGGGGAGGTCAGAAGCGTTTCGTCGAGGTATGAACGCACTTCGTTGACAACGCTATGGGCACGTTCTAGTTGAGCCATTGCACTTTGTTTATCCTCCTTGTAGCTCCCTTTTTTAGCTAAATCATACTGATATTTCGCCGCCTTTTCAGTAGCCATCATTGCTTTGTAATTTGCCTCCGCTTCGTCCAATTTTTGCGTCGAAATTACCTTTTTTTCATGGAGACGAAGCATTCTGTTATAAGATTTTCGGGCGATTTCTGCTCCGGCAACAGCCTTTTGCCACATTTCAAATGCAGCATTCAGACTCTCTTCTCGCAGTCCGTTCTCAGCTTTTTGGTTAAGAGCAAAAGCCGCTTTTTCGGCCGCCTCAGCTTGGTGTAGTTTAG
The DNA here is from genome assembly GCA_017630395.1 of Paludibacteraceae bacterium. Lineage (GTDB taxonomy): Bacteria > Bacteroidota > Bacteroidia > Bacteroidales > Paludibacteraceae > UBA1181. The sequence goes on along the minus strand of JAGBVI010000050.1, from coordinate 5,224 downwards.
CCTCTATTTCAGGAGATTGGATTACAACAAGGGTGTCGCCGGCTCTAATATAGTCTCCTTCTTCAACCCAAAAACTATCTATCCTTCCGGCAACTTTCCCCGATATCCGAAGTTCTGTGAATTCAATCTCACCTTGAATAAACGATTCCTCCTTCGTGTTCCTAACTATCCCCACAACGCTTACTCCTGCGATAATAATAAGTAGCAGAGTAAAAATTAGGAGAGTCATTTTATTTTTCTTCTTATGCATCATTGTTATTATTGTTTTATAAAACCTTAGTTTTGGACAAATCGTAGAAGCTGTTTAAATTTATTTTGAGTTCCACCCTCTTATTTTAGGTTCTTTGAGATTCTTTTTAATCTATTCTAAAATCTCACCCAGTGAATTTATAGAACTCACATTAAGACGAACTGATTACAGTCGGCCTGTTACTTTTTTGTAATTCATTTCATTTATTTTAATTTCAATTTCTGCATCTATTCTTTCTGCTCTTGCCTTTACCCACGCAGTTTGAGCCTCCATTAGAGTGGAAGCAGGGATTACCCCCTCGAGAAAACCCTCGTTGGCAGCCTTCAAGTTTTCGCTGGCTCTCTCGAGATTGATTTCCGTCATTTGCAACTTTCGCCAAGATTCCGTTAGCCGCAGATAGCTCTGTTCTGCTTGTAGGTTAATCTTTTCTTTTGCCTCTTCAAGTCTTAGTCGGGTTATATTACTTTCGCACTTGGCAGCCTTCAGAGAATAAATATTTTCGCCCCAATGAAGAAGCGGGATGTTTACCAAGATTCCCAAATGCCAATCAAACGAGAAGTGCTTTTGAAAACCATTGTTGATAGCCGGATTGGTTCCGGTATAGGTCCCTATAAATGAGATTGAAGGAAGAAGAGTTGAGCGTTCTATTCGCTCTTTTTGTTTCTGTATATCGCCCACTGTGGTTAGTTTTTTTATCTCCCACCGTCTTGATATAATCGAGTCTAAAGATACTCTCTCTTGAGGAACAGAATGTAGATTCTCCAACCCTTCATCTTTCAAAATAATCTCGTTGTTCAATTGGATTCCGCAAAGTTGAGCCAACGACATTTTGGAGAGTAATATTGCATTGAGGATTTGGAGCTCATTCAATTCGGCTTCGTCTCTTTTTACAGCAACGTTCAAACGTTCGCTTGGCGCAGAAATACCGGTTTCTATTAATATTTGGAGTTCTTTTTCTGTCTGATTTAATAACTCGATGAGTGAAACGATGGCATCATGCTTGTTAACCAAGGAGACAATTTGCCAATACAGTTGTTCTACAAAAATTTCAATATTTTCATTACACTCATCCGCTTCGTAATTCGATAAATCAGTTTTTAATCGAGCAATTTTGTTATAGGCAATAATTTTACCGCCCATGAATAGCGGTTGAATAAAATTGAGTGAGGCAATAAAGAGGTTTCGAGTATCAAATGTCAAGCTCTCTTTCGGGATAACGGCATACTCTTTCCATAAGATTTTCGACGGTTCAGCTTGAGGATTAAAAGGTTGTCCGTTTTTGTCTAAAAGCACAATATTTCCGTTGCGGATTTCTATTGGATTGTTGATTTGATCTGGTGTAAACGAAAATTGATTTCCATTCAATGACCCTATCGGGAGTAGCATATCCTTGCTTATTAAGGATAGTTCTTCAAAATTTCTGACGTAACCACCTTGAATGGTAATTTCGGGTAGGAACTTTGTAAATGCGGCACTTTTTTCATATTGAGTTTGAGTTGTTTTTATTTTAGCGATGGCAAGTTCTTTGCTATTCTCCTTGGCTAATTTTTGCAGGCTGTCTAAAGAATAGATAGTTTGAGAAAAAGCGAAATTCGCTACTGAAAATCCAACCAAAGCAACAATTATTTTTTTCATTTTTTCTTATTTAGAGGTCTCAATCTAAATCTCTATTATAACGATTTTAGGTTGGGTTGTGTTTAGGTATCCTATTTTATTTCGTTAGCGTGTAATTTTGACTGCTCTTCAACTTTTCATTCATCGTTCGATTCGCATAGGTCATAATTTTTTAGGACAGTCATCTTTGCTTTCAAAGAAATCGTGCATACCTAGGTTTTTGATGAAGACCTTTATTGTTTCTGCTACTCTACACATTGGTTGTGTTCTTTGAGCAATGGTTCCTGTTTATTGTATTAACATTAGGAGAGGAACAAGATTCTTGATTCACTTTTTATTCATTACACTCTCAGCCAATAAGTAGACTCGTGTTCCAAGCGTTTGAGGCCATCGGTCTGCAGGATTCTTATCCAATGTTCTTGCTTGATCTATCGCCTTATCCACCTTGGCTATCAGCATTTGGGTATCGTATGAAGCCTCTCGGTACGCACCCATTTCCTGACGTAAACGTACCTTTAGATATGGATCTGTATTCTTCGACCTGCGACGATTCTTCAACCATTGTAACTGTTCCTCGGGTGTCAGTAATGAGATATCTACCAGATGCAACAATAGCCAGAGTTCTATGCAAGGGTTACTCAAAGCCATGTGCATATAGTCATCTTGTGCACATTCCGTTGCCACGCGTGACAGCATAGCCTCAGTCCAACGGTCTTTATCTACCACAAGCCAAAGTTCATCGTCTGCTTCCAACGCATATTGTTTTTTGTAGTTGTTTAGTTGCTTCAAGACGTGTTCTGGACTTGAGTTGTTTTTTTCGGCTTCACTTCGTTCTAAAATATGCACATGCACGCGAGGATTGGTGTATTCCTTGGCTAATGCCTTGAAATATATCCGTTCCGTGTCCTTGCCCTCGGATGCAATAATTATAAGACGAGCGTCACGGAATGCCTCTTGACGCTCGCGCATCAAACTACTCCTGCTTCGCATAGTCCCAATGAATATTATTCAGTTCTCCAAAGAAGGGAATAGCTCCGTATCGGCCATTCAAATAACCTTTTTGAATATTCTCTCTTGGTTTGTACTCACAAAGAGAAGACAAATGACTTGCTCCTAACTTGTCTTTTTCCACAAACCATACCTCATCTTGCCGGATAGGTGCAGTTGAAAGTAAATTTGACTCATGCGTGGTGCAAATCAACTGCATTTGCGAATCGTTTCTAAGCAGACTATTGTATAGTTCTAATAGTTTTAATGTTAATATTGGATGCAAGCTCCTATCCACTTCGTCAATAATATAAACAGCATCGTTGCTGCGCATATCAATAAGCATAGGAATGAAATCAAAAAGGCGTGACGTTCCATCTGACTCCTCAAACATTTCGAAAATGTAGTCTGAGCTGCTATCCTCCTTTCTATGGATAGTTTTCAACTCATACCATTTTAGATTCTTTGATACATCTTTTTCTGCGAAGATGAAGCGGTTTTCATTGTGAATTACGATACCTGTCTTTTCATCTTTGCCATCAAGGCTTTCTTCAATCTTTTGCCTGATTTCATCGGGAATGCCCAATTCTTCTGATTTCGACTCGACGCGAAGAAGGTCTGATATGCCTGTACCAAAGTAGCCAAGCAGTTCACGCATCACGTTCTTGAACTGGTTGTCATTCACAGCTCGGAATGGAAAATCTGTCCTGTGTGTATTGGGAAAGATGATATTCAGATTCTCAAACCATTTGCGTGTAGATTTTATAGCATCTATCCCCTTGCCATTACGCTTGATGTATTCACTTAGGAAAGTACCCTTGGTCGGAGTTCCGTCAATCAAGAACTTTAAGAATGAACCTGTCTCAGTTTTCAAATACTGTGATGCAATTGTATTTTCCCAATTGTCATCGTTACGCTTGCGTTCAAAAATCATGGCATCAGTACGGCTGCCGGTTTTGTACAACCATTCTTCCAACAAACCACCTTTTGAGAAAGCTATACCGTAAGCGAAGAATTGGTTATTTACTTTGAACTCCAATTCGATGCTCGAACGCTCCTGAGGATCATCTGTCATCTTGAAGTAGTTGAATTTACGATTACTCCATCCATTCAAGGCAAATTCCTTGATGATAGCCAAACATTTTATGATGTTCGACTTCCCAGAAGCGTTAGCACCATAAATCAGTCCCATTCGGAGTACCGAAATGTCATCACGCTTCTCTGCACGTGATACATGCAATGGTAATAGGTCACTTTTACTTGCTGTAAAAAGAATGCGAGTCTCTTCGTTAAACGAGTATATATTTTCAAATTTGGCAGACAATAGCATAATCTTATTTAGGGGAGATTTGTAAATTTACCATTATAAATAAAAAAAAATATTAATCATGGGTTGATAAACTTTTCGGTATTTTTTTGATTTGTTTCGCCACTTGTTGTTTGTCAGTAGGTCATAGTATTTGTAAGCACCCTTCTTTTTGCTCTGCAATCTACTCGAAAAAAAACAAAAAAAACACGAAATAAATTTGTAGAACCCACTTTCGTGAAATCTTAATGCAAATATAACAAATATTTTTTTATGAATAGACGAAAATTTTTATTAAATATACATAAATACGACTTGTTAGTTGTAAAATATTTTAATTGTGTCAAGTTTTACTGGGTAATATGTGGGGTATTGACAATGGAATAATTGTGTAATACAACAAATAACTTTATGATATGTTTGTTGAAATTTAGTGCGGGGCGAGTACGGGAAGTTTCAAACCAAATACTTTTACTATTGTTTTAATAAATAGATGCAGCCTTATATCACTTTTATGTTTTGCAAAGTTTGTTATTTACGTTTACTCTCAAGCAATTAAAATTTTCTATATGGAGTCGTAAAAAATTTTGTCAACAGCTATTTTATATATAAAAAACTTTTTTAACTTTGCGAAGTAGTTCCTTATTGGGAGTGTGTATAGGTGTTATTGAAATTATCTTCATAGGAAAATTCTCGCAAAATTTTACTTGACACGGAGATAATAGGCAATAGCACCGCATCATTGGCATGTGTAGCCATTATTGGCTTTCCGCATATCCTTTGGTGTGGGCTATTGCTTTATCCGGTGTCATCGGCTTGCGAGAAGCCATCCTATAGGATAAAGCAGATATAGTTCCCACACCTTTTTTTTTGTTTTAAATGTCTGATGTAGGGAACGCACAGACCCGAAATAAATATGGATATGGGGGATCACCGTAAATTTTCGGTGGAGATGTAAAAAAATTAGGCAAAAATAGTTTTTAGTCTAAAGAGGAAGAAAGGTATGTCGCTGACACCTCGGAATTGATTTCTAAAAGCCTTTACTTTTGCATTGAAACTCTCGGCTG
>JAGBVI010000049.1 GCA_017630395.1 Paludibacteraceae bacterium | reverse complement strand
ACGGAAACTCAACGTCTGAGTCATTGGAGCATCTTCAACTCCCACCCATTGAAACTTACCTGTCAACATCAAGTGCGTACAACGTTCAGCACCCGCCACAGCAGGATTGACCAAATAGTAATTAAAGTGATATTGATCACATACTATTTCATCTTGAGCATTCGCCTGCATCATCAACGCCAACGAAGCCACCAAAGCCAAAAGACGATATCTAATATTATTCATCATACAAACGTTTTTCATCGAATTAGTTAATAGCATACATAGTCTGACAAAGATATGTATAAATATTAAAAAAACAAAAAAAGGGAGATTTAATTGTAATTTTTTTTTCAACAAAAAGAAAATCAGCTAAAACAAAGGGTAAATCAATTTACATAATCTGTCTAAATGCAATTAATACTGCATTTCCCTCATAAAATCTTCAACTATGTATAAGTCGCTGAACAAATAGAGTCCTGTAGATTTATCATGTAATCTGTTACATCAATAAAATACGATTAAATCCCGCATTGCACCCTTCTTCGCTCAGCAAATCACTCAAAATAGATTCAAAAATCCCTCAAAAAAAAAAATTGGCAGTCACCTTAAAATACTATTATATAAGTTGTCAAATATTTACTATCTTTGCATAGTTTTAAAAGGTCTTCTTGAATTCAGTGGTGAAATCTGTTTTTGTTTGTTTTCCATATTTTATTGAAGAGTACCTGATTTTGTTAAATTATTTAATCTTACTTTATGAGAAATAAATACGTTAATTTAAAATCCGATTGGGGATTTAAGCATTTAATGGGCAATGAGCCTCAAATGCGTTCTTTTCTAAATAGTCTATTATGCGAAGATTACGGAGTGATTCAATCTATCACCTTTGAAAATGTTGAGGTTTTGTCTGAAATTCCGGATGGGCGAGGCGTTATTTTCGACCTATTATGTAGAACTGAATCCGGAGATAAAATAGTTGTTGAAATGCAAAATTATTCGCAATTATTTTTCAAAACACGAGCTAATTACTATCTTTACACAGTGATGGCACAGTTTTTTAATCGTGGAGACCAATGGTCTAAAATGAAAGAAGACATTCCACATATAATTGGGATTTTCATTTTGGGTCAGAATCCCGATGGAGAAACAGAGACTATTATAGAGACAGAGGAGTTTAACCGAAAGAAAAAAATTCCACATTGGGATCGAATGAGGAAATATTACATAATTTTGGAAAATTTCGATTTTTCAAAAATAGAACAGCCATCATTAAAAGATTGTTGGATAGAAATAATAAAAAATTTAGGAAGCAATATGTATAAAATTAGTCCGTCTGTATATGAAAAAGCAGATCCTGCTCTATTGGAATTGATAGAACGGGCAAATGTTTGCAATCTCACAAAAGAAGAACGTATTCGATACGAAGCGGGGTTAAAAGCCTTAGAAGATAGTGTAGATTTTTACGAGTTGCTTACTGAGAAAATGGAAGAGGCTGATCAAAGAGCCGAAGAAGCAGAAGCCAAAGCAGAAAAAACCATAGCTGAAGCAAAAAAGGCTGTGGCTGAAGCAGTGGAAAAAGCAAAGATTGCTGTGGCTGAAGCTACGATAGAAGCAAAATCTGAAGGACTTGCTGAAGGTAGAGCGGAAGGACTTGCTAAAGGTAAAGCGGAAGGTAGAGCGGAAGGTAAAGCGGAAGGTAAGGCAGAAGGGATAAAACTTACTCAACTTGAAAATGCAAAAAAAATGTTGGCAGAAGATTTTACAATTGAGATGATTGCAAAGATTACCGGTTTAACGCAAAAAGAAATTGAGAATTTGCAGTAGTATTGTTCACTGAAAATTGATTTTGCGTAAAGAGATAATCTTACTTTTGTTAATTAATTTCAAAACCAAAAAGAGGGCGTTCAAAACAGATATGCCCTCTTTTTATCCCCTCATCCCCTGAAAAAAACGAAAAAAAGGATGAATTGATAGCCCATTTTTAAATTCTATTATAACATCTAAGTTGTCATATTTAGAAGCTGCTTAAATTTTATTGAAAAAGAACACTTTAGAGTTTCACTCTCTTATTTTCGGCATCTTTGAGATTCTTTTTAACCTATTTTTATTCTCCTTTTTTGGTAATACAAGTTGCAACAAATGCCATTAGTACTTGCTCTTTCGATATTTTTCTATATTTTTCCATAACCGATATTTGTAATAAAACTTCTATTCCGAAGATTTCTATGATTATCTTGTCAGATTCTTGTGGTTACATGGAAACACCTTTGTTTTACCTCGTATTTCACATAGCATTTTTTCTGTTTCCTCAAATCTCTAAGCACTTCACCCAACACCATCTTTAACGTCTCCGGCTCCACAGATTCACAATAACGAAAATTTTTGAACCAACTCCTATCATAGTAAGCATACGCTATATCAAAAGTAGTGGCATAGCAATGAGCAGAGTTGCTGATTGCGTTGGGATTGCCCGACTTCTGAAGTTTCTTAACATCCTCTTGCGTTCTAAGCACAGAGGTCACAATAATCTTGTTGGGATTCAACCCTTTACTCTCCAACGAATCGGAGAAGTTTTTCCCTATCTTATCAAGTAATTCTGCCGCACCAGCCGTCAAATAAGGAATGGAATGAGTAAGTTTAGCTACACTATAATGTTCATTATCATCAATTCGAACCAAACCAGCTTTTATATCATCTGCATCTTCCCTATTCATTAATGGATGTCTAACACCCAACTTTCTCGCAGCATTCAACTGCACATCATTCATATCATTAAATAAAGAGGCTTAGTTCAACTCCTTTATCTTAACCGGTCTGTTCTTATTAGGGAAAAGGAGTGCAAAAGTCATCCAGAGAATAGCCAAAACCAATATAATCTTCTTACTCATTTTTAAAATAAATCTAAAAACACCTTACCATTCTTCTCTGATAACTTGATAAAGACAAAATAAAGAGAGTCTCACCTAAGGAAACTCTCTTTAAATATTTAAGGCAACCCCTATAAATTATGATATAAGCTCAAAATAAAATTTAAACAACTTTTGATAATCTTATTCCGGATGCTTCTGAAATTCATTATATTTATCTTGCTTCCTTACATTCAGTTACGATGCACACATCTCACCTTTACGAATAGAAACAACCTAAACAAAATGCTCATCAAAATCAACTCAACCTAATTTATAGAACTCGCTTTAAGATAAGCAAAATTATTTACTCAAAGCTTGAGCAACATCCACAGCACAAGCAACAGTACAACCCACCATTGGGTTATTACCGATACCTAAGAATCCCATCATCTCAACGTGCGCAGGAACAGAAGAAGAACCGGCAAATTGAGCGTCAGAGTGCATACGACCCATAGTATCAGTCATACCATAAGAAGCAGGACCTGCAGCCATGTTATCAGGGTGCAAAGTACGACCTGTACCACCACCTGAAGCAACAGAGAAATAAGGTTTACCTGCTAACACACGCTCTTTCTTATAAGTACCTGCAACCGGATGTTGGAAACGAGTTGGGTTAGTTGAGTTACCTGTAATAGAAACATCAACACCCTCTTTCCACATGATCGCAACACCTTCGCGAACATCGTCAGCACCATAACATTTCACTTTAGCGCGAGCACCATCAGAATAAGGCACCTCTTTCACAACGTTCAATTCTCCTGTAAAGTAATCAAACTTAGTTTGAACGTAAGTAAACCCGTTGATACGAGAGATGATTTGCGCAGCATCTTTACCTAAACCATTCAAGATAACACGCAAAGGCTCTTTACGCACTTTATCAGCTTTTGCAGCAATTTTGATAGCACCTTCAGCAGCAGCAAAAGACTCGTGACCTGCTAAGAAAGCAAAACACTTAGTCTCTTCGCGAAGCAACATAGCAGCCAAGTTTCCATGACCGATACCTACTTTACGATCGTCAGCAACCGAACCAGGGATACAAAATGCTTGTAAACCAATACCAATAGCCTCAGCCGCATCAGCAGCCACTTTACAACCCTTTTTGATAGCAATAGCACAACCAACTACGTAAGCCCACTTTGCGTTTTCAAAACAAATAGGTTGAGTCTCTTCACACGCCTTGTAAGGGTCAAGACCATATTCTTCACAAATAGCATTAGCCTCTTCGATGTCTTTAATACCATTTTCGTTCAATGCAGCAAGAATCTGCTTGATACGACGGTCTTGGCTTTCGAATTTAACTTCTCTAATCATAATTACTTTCCTCCTTATTTTATTCGTGACGTGGATCAATATGTTTAACTGCACCTTGCTCTTCGGTGAAACGACCGTAAGTTCCGGTTACTTTCTTCAATGCCTCATTTGCATCTGTACCCTTTTTGATTTCATCCATGAAACGTCCAAGGTGAACAAATTCGTATCCGCAAATTTCATCATTTTTATCCAAAGCAACTCGTTTGATGTATCCTTCTGCCATCTCCAAATAACGAGGTCCTTTTTCCAATGTACCATATAAAGTACCCACTTGACTACGAAGACCCTTTCCTAAATCTTCCAATCCGGCACCAATCATCAATCCTCCTTCAGAGAATGCAGATTGTGTACGACCATAAACAATTTGCAAGAACAATTCACGCATTGCAGTGTTGATTGCATCACATACTAAGTCGGTATTCAATGCCTCCAATAGAGTCTTTCCTGGAAGGATTTCTGAAGCCATTGCTGCAGAGTGAGTCATACCGGAACATCCGATTGTCTCTACCAATGCCTCTTGAATGATACCATCCTTTACGTTTAAAGTCAACTTGCATGCACCTTGTTGTGGAGCACACCATCCAATACCATGGGTCAATCCCGAAATGTCTTTGATTTCTTTTGCTTGAATCCATTTTCCTTCTTCAGGAATTGGAGCCGGACCATGGTTAGGTCCCTTTTTTACAACACACATTTGTTGTACTTCGTGCGAATAAATCATAATTAAAATTTGTTTATTGTAATATAATTCTTCTTGTTTCTATAACAATCATACAAAAAAACGCAAAAAAAAGCAATTGACAAAATATTGTGAATTGATTTTTTATTTTTTTTCTAAGTAGATGATTATTTTTCTTATTTTGTCTGAAATTCTTCACCTATTTGTTGCCTGCACTATAACTGCAACAAAAAGATAAATGATTTTGAAGGGCATTTTGTTCAGATAGGGTTCTAAGAAGCCGTTTAAATGGTATTTTAAATTTATTTTGAGTTTCACTCTCTTGTTTTCGGCATCTTTGAGATTCTTTTAGGTGGGTTCTATAAATTCATTTCGTGGAATTTTTGAATTTATTTCGAGTAAATTGCAGTGCGAAAGGAAGGAGCAGTGCGAGCACTGTGACCGACTGACAAGCAGCAAATTGCCGAAAGAAATCAAAAATTACCGAAAAGTTTATCAATCTGCGATTTACACGTTTTAAATTTTAAACGGTGAATTTATAGTACTCACCTTAAACCTATTTTATTCTCCTTTTTTGATAATCGTCCATTATTTTCTACAAAAGAAGATTAAAAATAGATTTAAAAATCTCTCTCAAATATGCTCGAAATAAAATTTAAACAACTTCTTAATTCTTGATTACTAAATTTTTCCAGAAATGCTTTCTATCTTTGTAAGGTGAGTTCTTTAATTTCAAAAAATCTGTGAAATGAATTTAAAGAACTCTCCTTAAAATAGTGTCGTATGATTTAATAAAAGATAAGAATATGAAAATTTTGGTAGTAGAAGACGAAAAATCACTGCGAGATGTGATTGTAGAGTCGCTGGAAAAAGAGCGTTATGTGGTGGAAGTTGCCTGCAATTATAACGAAGCGTCATTCAAGGTTAATGACTATGATTACGATTGTATTTTGTTAGATATAACTTTGCCGGGAGGTAGCGGTTTGGATATTCTTCGTACTATAAAAAGCACCAAAAAGAATGAAGGGGTGATAATTATTTCCGCCAAGGACTCGATTGATGATAAGGTGGCAGGTTTAGACTTGGGAGCAGATGATTATTTGGCGAAACCGTTTCATTTAGCAGAACTTAATGCCCGCGTAAAATCCGTTATCCGTCGGAAACAGATGGATGGTAATCTCTTGTTGGAAATGGGCAATCTAACCCTGAATCCTCAAACTTTTCATGTTGAAGTGGGAGGCAAGCCCCTTGCATTAAACAGGAAGGAGTATGATTTGCTTTACTATTTTATCTCTAATCCCAATAGAGTACTAAATAAAACCACATTGGTGGAGGCTGTTTGGGGGGATTATGCCGACCAAGCTGATAGTTTGGATTTCGTCTATTCGCAAGTCAAGAATTTGCGAAAAAAATTGGTCACAATTGGGGCTGATGTTGAGTTGAAAGCAGTTTATGGTTTTGGTTATAAATTGGTCTTAAAAGATTGAACTTAGTATGAAATTATCTCACTATATTCAGAAAAATATCGCATGGGTATTGTTATTGGTATCTGCGTTATGGTCTATGTTTTTTTACTTTGCCATCATCTCAGAAGTTAATGACGAGACAGATGATTCGTTAGAGAATTACCGTACGTTATTGATTCAGAAAGCAATGAAAGATAGTACGATGTTGAGTGGTAATTATACCAATGACATCATGACTAAACATTTCATTAGAGAGATTGATTATAGTGAGTGGGAAAATTACCAAGAGCATTTTTCTGATTCGTTGGTTTTCTATCAAGACGAATTGGAGTATGACCCGGTCAGAGTGTTAAGCACTGCTTTTCAGTACCAAGACGGACGTTGTTTTGAGTTGGTAGTGATGACATCTATTTTGGAAAAAGATGATATGGTGACTTCTATTTTTTTCTGTGTATTAATACTTTATATAGTTCAGGTTATCTCTATTTTAGTGATATGCAATCTTGTTTTGCGTCGTTCGTTTAAGCCTTTCAACAAGATTTTGGAGTGGATGAGCAGATTCCGTTTAGGAGAGTCGGAAGAGCCACTTCCAAAATTGGATTTGGAGATAGCCGAATTTAAGAATTTGTACAACTCGGTAGAAGAGATGTCCGATAAGAACAAGGAGATTTTTCTCAGTCAGAAGCAATTTATAGAGAATGCTTCTCACGAGTTGCAAACCCCATTGGCCATTTGTAGAAATAAGTTGGAATTAATGGCAGAGTCGGGCGATTGCACAGAGGGACAGATGGAGCAGATAGGAGATATTTATCAATCCATAGAGCGTATCATTCGGTTGAATAAAACACTTTTATTTTTATCTAAAATTGAGAATCATCAATACAATCAATTGACGCATGTTCGGTTTAATCCAATATTGAAAAAAGTTTTAGCAGACATAGAAGAGATTTATGATGAGAAAGCTATTGAGGGTATCTATGTAGAGGAGGGAGAGTTTGAGATGGAGATGGACGAACATCTGGCTCTTTCGTTGGTTCAAAATTTGATAAAAAATGCCTTTTTGCACAATGAGGAAAATGGGTATGTAAAAGTGCATGTTGCTACTGATAGATGGAGTGTGACTAACAGTGGGAAGGGAGAGGCTTTAAATGAAGCAACATTATTTGATAGATTTACCAAGAATACCACAAAGAATTCTGATTCCAATGGCTTAGGTTTGTCTATTGTCAAGTCGATAGCACAACTTTATGATTTGGAAGTAAGATACCGATATACAGAAGAGGGGCATTGTTTTGAAGTCTCAAAGTGCTGACGTAGGATTCAAGTTTCAAGAATCAGGTTTCAAGCAAGCTATTACCCAACATTTTTCCTGCCTGGAAGGCAGTACTGAACGTAGCGATGGTATCCTGGGACGCAGTCTCAGGACAGCAGCGATGGTAGCCCGTGACATTGTCTCAGGATGGTATTGTATGGTTTATAATTCATGATTCATAATTCATAAATTCCCTGCCTGGAAGGCAGTACTGAGCGTAGCGATGGTAGCCTGGGACGCAGTCTCAGGAAAATAGCGATGGTAGCCTGGGACGGAGTATCGGGAACCCAGAGAGAGCAACCAAGGACGGAGTCTCAGGACAATTCAGTGAGAATATAAAATAGGGCGAATGCGATTCGCCCCAACGGCAACTACCAAAATCAATAGATTGTAGGTTAGACCGCCCCGAGTAATAAACATCTTATAACTTCTCTATTTCGTCAACAGACAAATTTGTCAATTTTGAAATTACATTCACATCCAAGCCCTCTTCTTTCATTTTCATGGCTGTTTTTAAAATACCAATAGCTTCGCCTTTTTGTAATCCTATAGCTTCGCCTTTTTGTAATCCTATAGCCTCGCCTTTTTGCAATCCTATAGCTTCGCCTTCTGCTCTTCCTTTTTCTATTCCTATCGCTTCCCCCTCTTCCAATCCATCTTTTTTGGCTGTATTCATAACACTGAACCAATCATTGCAATTTTTCAAGTTCTCTTCATAATCATATCGTTCCGTTTTTGAAAAGGCTGCAATTTCTGCTACCTCAAAAAAGCGTTTAAAGATGGCTTCTGTTAATGCTGTGGGCTTATCGTCTAACTTCCCAAGGTTTTTGATTGCATAAAGCCATTTGTCCATGAATGTCTCCAACTCACTCTCTTCCTTGCGGAATTTAGGCATCTCTATAAAGATAAAATTCAAATTCTTATTAAACACCTCATAGGTGTCGTCCATCAATTGCACCTTGGTAATCAAATGGTCAACCTTCTCCGGGGAATCATCCATCACAAAATCCAAAATGCCTACCACATACACAGGAGACAATTTATAATCCCAATAAACGGTATTATTTTTTGTACCCTTTTGACCTTGATCTTGGATGGCAAATGAGGAGTAGTACAAGGCTCTGTCCCTAAAATTTTCTTGCTTTGCTTTTTGCATCTCAACAATGAATCGCTCACCCTCCTTGGTGGTGCAATAGACATCATAGACGGCTCGT
>JAGBVI010000048.1 GCA_017630395.1 Paludibacteraceae bacterium | reverse complement strand
CGAATTACTTTGAGAACAGATCAACAAACGCTTCAGCCGAGAGTTTCAATGCAAAAGTAAAGGCTTTTAGAAATCAATTCCGAGGTGTCAGCGACATACCTTTCTTCCTCTTTAGACTGAAAACTATTTTTGCCTAATTTTTTTACATCTCCACCGAAAATTTACGGTGATCCCTAATTTTTTTACATCTCCACCGAAAATTTACGGTGATCCGTTATAGTGCCGAGATGTTACAAAAGAAAAACGGTCGAGAAAAAAATCTCGACCGTTTCAGTGAGCCAGTTGGGGCTCGAACCCAAGACCCCATCCTTAAAAGGGATGTGCTCTACCAGCTGAGCTACTAGCTCTCCCTCAAGTGCTTTATTTCTCAAAAGCGATGCAAAGGTACGACATTTTTTTTAACTTCCAAATTTTTTCGACATTTTTTTTTAAAAGTTTCTCTCTTTTTTGATTTTGTACTATCTCTCTTTCTGCCCAATAGCAATTTATTCCCCTAATAGCGAAGTCTCCAAGTGCCTGATAATTGGGTAGGTGCACAATTATCTTATCCCCCGTCAAGCAATCCATTTCCCAATTTACCCAATATCTAAATTGGAGATGTTTTTAGAATTTGTCATCTATTTTTAGACAAATTCTCTTTTCATTTGTTTTATTCCAAAAGATAGATTCAATGAAGTCAAGGAATAAAAAGTTTTTGTATGTTGTCGGAGCTATTTTTCTCGTGATAATATTGCTTCTTTCTTCTCTATTTCTTTCGCCTGTTCAGCTCTTTTGGGTTCATCGTTTTTCCTCGTGGTTTACCAATAAAACAGGTGCCGAATTGTCTGTAGGGGAGATTGCACTTTCTCCTTTGGGCTCTCTCCGTTTAAATCAGTTGCTTTTGCGCGATAGCAAGAGCGATACTTTGCTGTTTGTTGATTCTCTCTATGCCGATTTTTCGCCAACGCAACTTTATCGTAGTGGAAGGTTAACCTTGGATTCTGTTTCTCTCTCTCGTCTCTATGCCAATCTCTATAAGGTGTCGCCGGATTCCTTCTACAATTTTCACTTCCTTTCGGTGGCTTTCCCTTCCGATACAACCACCCCTAAGCCTTCATCGAATTTTGATTTGACAATCAAGGCTGCAACTCTTTGGAATTGTAGGTTTTCTCATCAAATCCGTGCAGATGGTTATGAAGCTGCCAACTATTCAGTTTCACCTATTAATGCTCATTTGAGTGTCGGTTCTATTAACTTGCAACACTTTGATGCTCAGATGTACAAGTTGGCGGCAAAGGATTCTTCCGGTTTGGCAATCGATTCGCTTTCGTTCCGATTTTTCTCTACTGCAGATTCTGTGCTGATGGTGGAGGAGTTTTATTTGGCTCTTCCTCAATCTTTTCTATCCATTCCATCGGCTTTTTATGCCTTAAAAACCGGACGTTATGGCGGCCAAATTGAGGAGGCAGACATACTTCTTCCGGAGTTGAGCAGATACGTTACTTATTTCACCAACTATCCTTCTCCTCTCCATTTCTCTGCTAAACTTTCCGGTGATGTGCCGGCTATGTTGGTGGAGGATTTCACCTGTTCTTACGGAAATTTTTGTCGCTTAACCTTACCTCAAATCTACTCTTCCGACCTTTCTGATTGGAGGTTGGCAGAGTATCGAATTGAAAACTCCTCCCTTTTGTTGTATCCCTCTTTTTCACAACTTTTATCCGCTTGGGGTATTTCACTTCCATCCTCAATCACTCTCTTTCCTTCCTCTATTGCTCTCTCTGCAAACGGAGGCGCAAAAGGGCTTGTTTTGGCTCTGAAGTGCTCTACTCCTGACGGTAATTGTAGTGTTGAAAGCACATCTTCCCACTCATTCTTTGACCGAAAATCTTATTTTCATCTTTTGCTCTCTTTTGACTCGCTGCGTTGGCAACAGTGGGCGAGTTTGACCGACCAACGACCTGCCGAGGGGCAGTGCGATCTTTCGGGAGAGTGGCGGTGGAATCGCCTCCCAACTGCTCAATTGCATGCTCAAATCGAACAAATCGCCTTCAAAAACTATCTTTATGCTCCCATTGTCCTTCATCTTTCTATCGAAGAAGAGGAGTCCCTGATGCTTCATTTGGTGATGGACGATTCTTCTCTTACTGCAAATTTTTCTGCAGAGATGTTGAGTTGGATGTCAGACTCCCTTCGGCTTTCGCTGGAAGGAGAACTCAGAAATTTTGCTCCACATTCGTTACATTGGTTAAACGATACATCCGATTGGCAGATGGATGCAGAGGTTATTATGAAGGGGAGTGGGAATGATTGGAGACGATGGAATGGAGAGATTTTGATAGATTCTCTTCTTATGAAACGAGATGAAAAAACTTTTTTTGCAGAGCAAATAGCCTTGGAACAACATCCAATGCACTCTGAGCAACAAGAATTGAAGTTCACTTCTCCCTTTCTTAACGCGAGGCTCTATGGAAATTATGATTTTACGCAACTCTATGAGCAACTGTTGCAGAGAGCTCAGCGGTCGCTTCCTCTCTTGCAACTCCAATCCCCCTCTCCAATAGAGTTGGCGAATCAATTTCAGGCAGATTTTCAACTCTATCAAATCGACTCTCTTGCCTCTTTTTTGGGATGGAATTGTTCGCTGTCCGATACATTGCAGATGCGGGCGGATTTAGCTTATGATTCCTCCTTTTTATCCCTTTCTATTCCCTCTTTCCGATGGGAAAATAAAGTGGTTGAACTACCCGATTTTTCTCTGAATCAACATCGGGACTCTCTCTCGTTGAAAGTCGATTTTTATTATCATTTGTTGGGAGTAGATACGAGCGCATTGGAGGGGAAATTTAGATTGGCTGCGGCCCAAAATCAGATCTCCGGTGACCTTATTCTTTGGGCTCGTCCGGATAGCCAAGAACTCTATCTTCCCTTGCGCACAAATATTGCATTGATGAGAGATAATAACGATGAAATCGAAGCTTTCATGGAGTTAGACTCCACCTCATTCTACTTGAACGGTCAGCCTATGAGGTTCTCCAATTCCCGGATGCGGTGGAGCGCCAATCGTCTTCAATTGTCCAATTTCTCATTGCAAAGAGGGTCGCAAAATTTGGTTTCGGTAGCAGGAACAATATCCGCTTCTCTACAAGATACTTTACGACTTGCTTTTCGTCAGTTGGAGTTGAAAAATCTCTTGTCGCTTTGGTTGTTGGATGAACTCCATTTCGATGCACTTTTGAACGGCGATATTTATGCTTCTGCCATTTTAGGTAAGGAGTTGAGGTTTTATACCGATAATTTCGTGGCCGATTCTGTGAGTTACAACTCTCTCTATTGGGGTAGTTTGACTCTAAATGCCCTTTGGGATAACTTAAACCGAGGCGTTTCTACAAAGTTGGCTTTACGAAATTCAGATAGAGAGATCATGAAGATGGAAGGTATCTACCATCCACCAACCCGTCAGTTGGCGTTAGATGCCCTTTTAGACTCGATTCCGTTGAAATTTTTAACTCCATTCTTGTCAGATTATCTTTTTGCTATTAATGGATTAGGGGAGGCCAATCTGCAAGTGAGAGGCAATGTTCCGGATTTGTCGTTGAGGGGTAAAATCTTTTTCAGAGATGCCAATATCGGGGTGCGATACACCGGCACCTCCTATTCCTTGTCGGATACACTCTTGTTAGAGGGTGATAAGTTGAAACTATCAAACTTCAGAATTTTCGATGAAAAGGGGAAGAATCTTCTTTTAAGCGGAGAGATAAAACACCAATCTTTTCGTCGATTCAATTATAAGTTGACCCTGAATATGAGTGATTTTCTTTTGTTTAACAATGCACGCTCAACCCACAATCTCTTGTCGGGGCACTTCTATGCCAATGCAACCAATATCCGTTTGGTTGGGGATGAGGAGGGAGCAGTTTTAACGGGAGAGTTTAGCAACTCCAATCAATCAACCCTTTACATCAATTTGCCGGAAATGCCCGTGGAGGCAACCTCATATCGTTCAATTGTGTATGTGGAACCGGCAGGAGATACTCTTTCGGCTACCCCTTCTGTCGGTAGAGAAAAGAGTTTTGATTGGGAGGTGGATATGATGGTAAATTTGAGTGATAAATCGACCTTTTATGTTTCTCTTTTTGACGGTGCGATGATTAGAGGGAATGGACGAATCCGATTGCTCTATGACGATAGTAAATTGGCTTTGTATAATCGTTTTCAGGCGGAAGATGGGTATGTAAAGATGAAATTATCAGGTTTGCCATCCAAAAACTTTATGGTCAAACAAGGAAGTTTTGTCGAGTTTATCGGCGATCCGATGAAGTTGCGATTTGATGCCACAGCAATTTATCAGCTCACTGCCGATCTATCCACTCTCAGTCCCTCTTTTTCATCGCTGGGATTGAGTACCACAAGGGTACCGGTTCGGTGCGAATTGAATGCGGTGGGAAATCTGGAGAAGATGAATCTCTCTTACGAGGTGAAATTACCTGATTCTTCCGATGAAATTGTGGAAAATATGAATAGTATAATCAATAGTGATGCCATAAAAATTAAAGAGTTTGCCTACTTGTTAGGAGTGGGGATGTTTTATGACCCATCCGGAAGAGCAAGGGGAGATGCCTTCTCCTCTTTAGCCTCCTCTTCTATTTCGTCTGCCTTGAACAACTCGTTGGCAAATGTCTTGGGAAATAAGGTGCAGTTGGGAGCCGGATTCAGCTCTTCCAAAGAGGATTTTTCTGATTTGGAGATGAATGTAACCGTCTCTACTAAATTTTTTAAAGACCGTCTCCTCTTAAAGTCGAGTTTGGGCTACCAATCTCAGTCTGCAGACAATGGCGAAACCTCCTTTTTGGGAAATTTTGACGCCGAATATTTGCTGACGAAGTCCGGAATGTTTCGAATAAAAATCTACAATCATACCAATAACGATTTTTACCGTACTGCCAACAATACTCAGGGCATTGGTTTTTTATTTGTAAAAGAGGCAAAGAGGTTGGGAGAGTTATTCCGTTTTCGTACTTCTAAACCATCATCCAATGTCGAGAAGTCCGATTCCACTGCCACCCCTTCTCCTTCTCCCTTTTTCCCCAACCAACCCTGACAAACTTTTGTTATGAGGAAATATCTTTTACAAGCAATCTGTTTATTCCTTTTTATCCTACTTCTCTCTTGTAGTACCACACGTTATCTGCAAGAGAATGAGTATCTTTTGAATAAGATGGAAATGAAGGTGTTGGGCGAGAAAATTCACACTTCACCCTTGGAGGATTTTATTCGTCAGAAACCCAATTCCAACTTTCTTTTTATTCCCAAATTGGGGCTCAAAATCTATTCGTTATCCGGCAAAGACTCATCGCGGGCCATTAATCGAATTTTGAAGAAAATAGGTTCTCCGCCGGTAGTTTACGACTCTCTTCTTACCGAACAATCGGTTCGGCAGTTGGAGCAAGAACTGACCAACTTGGGGTATCTTCGCAACTCCGTTTGGGCGCTGCCGGTTAAGAAGGGACGTAAGGTGGATTTAACCTATTATATCGTAACCGGCGAACAATATTCTATTCGGAAATTCTCTGTAGAAGTGGAGCAAGAATTTTTGAAGAGGCTCTTTAAGGGGAGAATTTTCCGTTTCCTATCCGATGTGAAGTCCGGAGATCCTTTCGAAGCCAAACGCTTGGATGTTATGCTTAAAGAGTTGACAGCAACTTTGCGTAATCTTGGATTTTATTACCTCTCTGATGAGAATTTTTATTTTTTAGTGGATACAATGATTGGAAATCAGCAAGTGGACGTTGGGTTGCACTATCGTTCTATTCCAACCAGAATCAGAGGTGTCGAGCGAGATTTATCGCTCACGCAGTGTCATATCAATCAGCTCTATTTTTACGATGGATACGACCATTTTGATACGCTGATGCGGAAACGATACTCTCTGGCTGACACCTTTCAATACAAGGGGTTGAATGTGATTAACTTTGGAAAAAATTTGATTAGACCCTCGATTCTTTATTATCACAATTTTATTCGTCCCGGAGCCCTTTACAGCGATAGAGCAGTGGACAATACCTACACCTCATTCAACTCGTTGGGAGCTGTTGATCGGGTGAATGTGCGTTTTCGCTCCTTGCCGATGGATTCTTCCCTTTTGGATGCGATAATCACTCTTTCACCCTCCAAAATCTACTATTTTCAGTGGGGGATAGACGGCACTAATACCGCAGGCGATTTAGGAGTCTCCACTCATCTCTCTTTTCAACATAAAAACCTCTTCGGAGGTTCTGAAGTGCTAAAACTGAAGGTGAAAGGAGCATTTGAACATGTCAATGCCAATGCAGCCTATTCAGTGGTGGAGGATAATTACTATGAGTATGGCGGTGAGGTTTCGCTAACCATTCCGCGACTCCTTTTGTTAGGTTTGCCGGAGAGGTTTAAGCAACAAGTGGGGGCCGCCACTCTTTTTTCTTTTGGTGCAGATTGGAGGAAGAGACCCGAATATCATCGTCGGTTTTTAACTTGGGACTGGAAGTACAATTGGAAGGGATCAAAACAACGTTTGTCTCAAATATTTACTCTCTACAATATCAATTATGTGGCAGCACCCTGGACCTCCTCTTGGTTTCAAGACTATTTGGATAAACCGGAAAATATCATTCTCAAGGAGTCGTACAAAGCTCTCTTTATCACTCGAACTTCCTACTCTTTTCTTTACCATCGCGATTATGCTTTGAGGGTTGATAACTCCTATTCTCTGCAAGGAGTGGTGGAGATGGCAGGAACGTTGCCGGCATTGATTTGTAGGATTTTCAGTGTCTCAAAGCAAGATGGATTTTATCAAGTTTTGGGAATTCCATTTGCTCAATACCTTAAGATGACACTCTCTGCCGTTCGATCTTTTCCGTTGGTAGGTAAGAACTCGTTGGTTCTTCATGGTGCATTGGGATTTGCCTCTCCATTCGGGAATTCAGTTGTTATCCCCTATGAACAACGATTCTATGCAGGAGGTTCCAGTTCTGTCCGTGGCTGGGCTACTCGCACTTTGGGGCCGGGTAGTTATCTTTCTGATAGGAGCGATGATTTTTTGAACAGAACAGGTGAGGTCAAACTGTTGTTGAATGTTGAGTATCGGTTACGAACACGTTCGGTCATCGAATTTGCCTTTTTCTTGGATGCAGGAAATATATGGACAATCAGAAATTATCCCAATCAACCCGGAGGCGCATTCCGGTGGAATAGCTTTTACAAGGAGATTGCATTTTCGTGGGGTGTGGGTATTCGTCCCAATTTCAAATTTGTAGTCTTACGATTAGATGCAGGAATGAAACTGTATGATCCGGCAAACAAGGGCAGATGGACTTTTTCTCATCTCAAATTTTGGGATGATTTTGCACTACATTTTGCTGTAGGATACCCCTTTTAAAAGAGATTTTTTTCGATGAAATCAGCTTATTGCTCTTCTGTTATGGAGAGACTCTCTTCTCCCTTTAAGAAGGTCTTTATTTTGGCAGTTTCGCCGGCTATCCACACAACATCTCCCGCTTCAAAGAGAGTGTTAACTGCAGGATTCATGGTAGCAATACCATTTTTTTCGATACCAACAATCATGCAACGAAAGTTCTCTCTGATAGCGGATTCTAAGATCGTTTTTCCGTTTAAATGAGAGTTGGCAGAGATAGTAAATTGGGAGATACGCACTCCGTGCATCTTCTCTTCCCGACTACGAATATTGCTCAGTTTTTTGAATTGATATTCGAACTTCTCAATTTGCTTGTCGGTTCCCAATACCAAAATTTTGTCCGATGGATAGAGGGCTTCATTACCACCCGGTATATTAATGCGGGCTGTTCCGCGAATGATAGAGACTAAGTGAACGCCGTATCTTTGCTGAAACTTCAAATCTTTAAGACGTTTCCCAATCAAAGGGGTATGAGTAGAATCTATCTCGAAGTCGCTAAAATGGATGTCATAATCCTTTAATTGGTTGTATAGTCTGTTTTTGTTAAAATCCTTTTTAAGATTGGTTTGCAGATATTCTCGCGAATTAAGATTGAGTAAAAAGATACGTTCCAGGCGGATGGAGAAAAATTTTATCCGTCGAGAGCGCATAATCAAGGCAATATAGGCGCAAGATATAAGCACAGAGGAGATAAAGTGAAGATTCAGGTAACTATAACAAATGTAGCAGATGAAACCTCCACCAATTAACCCTCTGAAGATGATAAGGGTCAACAAGATGTTTTGATTATTTTCTCCTTTTTTTCTCAGTGTTTTGTATTCGTGTGAGTGATTCTTTTTTGCAATGATAGCCCTAATCAGAGGAGCCGTCAAGATGGCAGTGAGGATTGCGACAATCGGGTTTGCCCATTTTTCGCCAATGAATGAAGAGAGGAACGGAGATAAATAGTTGGTCATCAACATTATAATCGCAACGATAAGAATAGAGTAGATGGCGATGATTTTGCATAAATCAGTCAATAATCTCTCCCATAGATTATTTTCCCGAGGAGAACTTTTTACCTTGTTTTTTTCGTTCCTGTCACTTATCCATTTTTCCGGAAGATGTTTTTCTATTAGTCTGTACGCCGGTCCGGATAACTTCATGATGTAGGGAGTCAAAAAGATAGTCAGAACAGATACAGCCACGATGATAGGGTAGATGTGGGAGTCGATCAGTCCCATATTGATGCCCAGCATAGCAATGATGAAAGCAAACTCACCAATTTGAGTAAGACAAAATCCCGATTGAATTGCAGATTTTACGGTTTGTCCGGCTATTAAGAGTCCGCTTGAAGCAAATAGAATTTGTCCGATGATTACCGTGATGGAAAGGAAGAGAATAGTACTCCAGTGAACAGAAATCGTTGTAAAGTCTAACATCATTCCCACAGAAACAAAGAAGATGGCTCCAAATAAATCTTTGATAGGTTTGATTAATTTTTCAAATTGTTCGGCTTCTAATGTCTCTGCCAGCACAGATCCCGCAATGAACGCCCCCAAAGCAGACGAGAAGCCCACTTGCATGGCAAATATTACCATTCCGAAACAAAATCCGATGGAAACGATTAATAGAGTCTCATCATTCATCACTTTTCGAGCCCTTTTTAGGAGAGTAGGGAAAAAGTAGATACCAGAAATCATCCATACGACCAAGAAGAAAAACAATTTGACTACGGCAATAAAAATCTCAATACCTTCGAAAGTATTGCTTCCTGCTAAAGTGCTGATTAAGACCATTAAGACGATGGCAATCAAATCTTCAAAAATCAAAATACCATAAACATTTTTGGCGAAAGTTTGACTTTGCAAGCCGGCATCATCAAAGGCTTTGACGATGATGGCAGTTGACGACATTGAAATCATGCATCCCAACAAAAGACTTGCCGAGCTACTCATACCGATAAGTAATCCAACTATGAAGCCAGCCAAAATCATCGAACTTACAATGACGCATGCCCCGATAGCAGCCGTTTTGCCTACGTTTATCAGTTTTTTGAAACTAAAATCGATACCTAAACTAAACAGAAGAAAAATCACTCCCAATTCGGACCAACTATTAATGTCAGAAGTGCCGGAGATGTCCGGAGTTAAAGAAATTTGAGAAGATACCAAGCAGCCTGCCACGATGTAACCCAAGACAACAGGCTGTTTCATCCATTTGAAGATAATGGTTGTTATTCCTGCCGAAATCAGAAGCAAAGCCAAATCGTGTATAAGCGCCGGTATATGCATATATAAAAGCAATTCTGTCTGTACTGCAAAGGTAAATAATTGTTTTTGATTTTTTTATCAACTTTCTTTAATTTTTACAAAAACTCATTAGTTGGTAGAAATGAGTAGATAGAACAAATTTCAAGAAAGATAGTTCCGTTTTCGGAAGCAATAGCTTTGAAGATTTAGGAGCGTAGGACAGTTGATAATAGAACATCAAAAAATGTTTAAAAAACATAATATGCAGAAGGATGTTGAAATATTCTTGTTGTTCTGTTCGTTTAGAAATGCCGGATTTCAAATATCCACTTAGAAGTTATTGTAAATTTAGAAAAAATTTAAATTAAATGGCGAGGAGAGTTCTAAATAAACTATTTTGCAGAATCTTTGAATTTAAATCGAGCAGGTTGAAGAGCGCAAGAAAGAGAAGAGAGTGTTGTGAGCACTTGACAATCAGTAAGTTGCCGAAATAAATTCAAAAATTCCTCGAAATGAATTTATAGAACCCACCTAAAAGAATCTCAAAGATGCCGAAAATAAGAGAGTGAAACTCTAAAATAAATTTTTTAATAAAATTTAAACAGCTTCTAAAATAATTAAAATTAGTTAAGTAAGTGAAATGTTAAAATCCTTTTCTTATATTTGTACTGATGAAGAATAAAACGTTATTGCTATTAGGCGGAGTGATGGCCATTTCATTTTTTGGGCTATTCTCTTTACAGGCTTACTATATGAGGCTTACTGCTGAGATGCGTATGGATCAATTCTCAGAGGAGGTTAGACGTTCCTTATATAGTGTTGCAAAATCGTTGGCAGAAGATGAATTGTTTTTATATTTGGACAACAATTTAAAAACAAAGGAGAAAGGAGTTGCGGTTTCTCGTAGTGCGTCGTTCAAACGAGTAGAACCAACGCCCCAACTGCGCTCTTTGCAAGATAGTTCGGTCAATAAGTCGAATATCAGAGTTCGGCCAAAGGTTTTTATATCCGTCAAGCACGGTGTAAACTCTATTTCTGAGTCGTCTAAACAGATGCAAAATAGGATTCGAGAAACATACGTCAGAAACAGACAATTGTTTGACGATGCGTTGATTAGGCTCCTGAGTGAAACTTATGTTCGCCCTATCGAGGAGAGAATAGATTTTTCTGTTTTAGAATCGATTTTGGATAGTGAATTTGAACAAAATGGAGTGAACATTCCTTATTTTTTCTGTGTTATGAATAAGGAAGGAAAAGAGTTGTTTAAGAGTGCCAATTATGATCCGGCAAACTTAGATGTACAGAGTTATTCTCAACCATTATTTGTGAATGATCCTATTCCACAAGGAAATTATTTAAAGGTCTTTTTCCCTACGAGATCTAATTATATTTTCTCCGGAATGCTCTTTTTACCCTCTGTATTTTTTATTCTTTTGTTGCTTTTTACCTTCATCTTTTCGATGGTAATTATTTCAAGGCAAAAGAAACTATCAGAGATGCGCACCGACTTTATGAACAATATGACGCATGAATTAAAAACGCCTGTTTCGACTATCTCCTTGGCTTCTCAAATGTTGAACGATGAGTCGATTACCAAATCGCCTCGAATGATTGCTCAACTTTCTAAAACCATTAGTGAAGAGACAAAGCGTTTAATGCAGCAAATTGAAAAAGTTTTACAGATGTCTATCTTCGAAAAAGAGAGTTCTGCTCTTAAGTTGGAAGAGATGGATATCAACGATTTGATACTGGGAATTGCTTCTGTATTCTCTATAAAAGTGGAAAAAACAGGAGGGGAAATTCAGACCGAATTGGATGCAGATGAAGCAGTGGCTTGTGTGGATGAGGTACATTTTACCAATATTATCTACAACTTGTTGGATAATGCGGTTAAATATAGTAATGGACCATTGATTTTGAGAGTAAAAACGTGGAATGAAAGGTCTCGTTTATTAATCTCTATCGAAGACAATGGTATCGGTATCAAGAAAAACAACCTTAAAAGAATCTTTGACAAGTTTTATCGTGTACCTACAGGAAGTGTGCATAATGTTAAAGGTTTTGGCTTGGGACTTGCCTACGTAAAAAAAGTAGTAGAAGACCATAAAGGCCGAATTTGGGTTGAGAGTGAGTACGAAAAAGGAACAAAATTTATTATGTCAATACCTATAAAAACTTAATAACCATGGAGGAAAAGACAAAAATCTTATTGTGCGAGGATGACGAGAATCTCGGAACCTTGCTTTGGGAGTACCTAAACGCAAAAGAGTATCAAACAGAATTGATGCCAGATGGAGAGGCCGGTTATAAGGCATTTATTAAAAATAAATATGATATCTGTGTTTTGGACGTTATGATGCCTAAGAAAGATGGCTTTACATTGGCTAAAGAGATACGTCAAATTAACTCTGAAGTACCTATCCTCTTTTTAACTGCGAAAACTTTAAAAGAAGATATATTGGAGGGATTTAAGATTGGTGCAGATGATTATATGACAAAACCTTTCAGTATGGAGGAGCTATTGATGAGAATTGAGGCTATCATGCGTCGTGTGAAAGGTAAAAAAACAAAAGAGGGTTCTATTTACAAAATGGGACAATTTACTTTTGATACTCAAAAACAGTTGTTATCCATAGGAGAGAAGTCAACGAAATTGACTACCAAAGAGTCGGAATTACTTGCTTTGCTTTGTGCGCATGCCAACGATATTTTGGAGCGTAATTATGCGTTGAAAACCATTTGGATTGATGATAACTACTTCAATGCTCGTAGTATGGATGTGTATATCACTAAGTTGAGAAAACACTTGAAGGCTGATCCTTCTATAGAAATTATCAATATCCATGGTAAGGGATATAAGATTATTATACCGGACGAGATTACCGTAGAGGCATAATTGCTTCGCAGGTGAATCTATGCTATAGGAGGTCGATTGTTGTTATGGCAATCGACCTCTTTTGTGTTAATAGTATCATAATTTTTTTTTTGTAGATGTTCGGTTTAATTGTGTGTTTACTAATCTCATCGAAAAAATAAAAGAGGGCATATCATTGGATACCCCTCTTTAAAATTACAATTGATAGATCAAGTTCCCTTACACCAATTTATGTATAACCAATCCGGAACGTAATTTAGGTTCAAACCAAGTTGTTTTTGGAGGCATGATGTTACCACTATCAGCAATGTCTATTAACTGCTTCATAGATACCGGATAAAGAGCTAAAGCCACTTTCATTTCTCCACTGTCCACACGTTTTTTTAACTCACCTAAACCGCGGATTCCTCCAACGAAGTCAATACGTTTGTCACTTCTTAAGTCTTTAATGCCTAAAATCTCGTCTAATATTAAATTGGAAGAGATGGTAACGTCTAACACTCCAATCGGATCATTGTCGTTGTAGGTGCCCTCTTTAGCAGTCAAGGAATACCATTTCCCGCTTAAATATAGAGAGAAATTATGCAATTGAGATGGTTTGTATATCTCAGTTCCTTTTTCTTCCACGATGAAGTTCTTTTGCAAAGCAGCCAAGAATTCTTCGTCAGATAAATTATTCAAATCTTTTACAACTCGGTTGTAGTCGATGATATTTAATTGATTATCAGGGAAGCAAACAGCTAAGAAATAGTTATACTCTTCATCTCCTTTGTGATTAGGGTTTTCTCTTCTCTTTTCGTCACCTACCAATGCAGCAGCAGCACTTCTATGGTGGCCGTCAGCAATGTATAGATAAGGGATTTCTGCAAAGATTTCAGTAATTCGGTTGATGGTTTTCTCATCTTCAATCAGCCAAAAATGATGCCCAAAACCATCCGGTGCCACAAAGTCATATTCAGCTTTCCCCTTTACCACCTCTGCAACAATGGCATCGATCTCATCTTTATGTGGGTAGGCAAAAAATACAGGCTCTACGTTAGCATTGTTGATGCGAACGTGTTTCATCCGATCCTCTTCTTTGTCTCTGCGTGTTAATTCGTGTTTCTTTATCTTCCCGGTCATGTAGTCATCTACATACGCGCAAACAACCAATCCATATTGTGTGCGACCATTCATGGTTTGTGCATAGACGTAGTATTTTTCTTTGTCATCTTGTACCAACCATCCTTTTTCTTGGAACATGGCAAAGTTTTCTGCTGCTTTGTCATAGACACACGCATCGTGTTCGTCTGTTCCTACCGGGAAATCTATTTCCGGTTTGATGATGTGATACAATGATTTCTCATTTCCTTCAGCTTCTTTGCGAGCCTCTTCTGAGTTGAGTACGTCATACGGACGTGATGCAACTTGTTCTACCAAGTCTTTGGGAGGACGAATGCCTTTAAATGGTTTAATTATAGCCATAATGTATTTTGTTGTTATTTATTTTTCCACAAAGATAAACAATCGAAATTAATATTTTGTGTGTTCTTCCTTAAAATTTTCTGTCAAGGTATTCCTCCTTTTGTTATGACGAACTTTTTTAATTTATAACTGGGAATTTATAAATTTTACCTTAAATTTCGCTTCTGAGACCAATAAATTTTAATGCCATTTTATAAACATGATTAAAACTTTTTTTTCTTTATTTAAACTTCTATCTTTGTGCTATAATAAATTATGAAAAAATTAAACACGAATGGAAGAGTTGTTTATCATTTTAGCATTGATTTTGCTAAACGGTGTTTTTGCTATGTCTGAGGTCTCTTTAATCTCTGCGCGTAAAGCTAAATTGTTGACAGACATTAAGCAAGGTAAAAAATCTGCTAAAGTGGCTTTGGATTTAGCTAATCAACCGGATCGTTTCCTTTCTACTGTTCAGATTGGGATTACCCTTATTGGGTTGTTGACCGGTATCTTTTCCGGTAACAAGATTGCTCATATTTTCTCTGAACTCTTGTTGGAGTGGGGGATACCTTCTGCCTATGCCGGATTTTTATCACAAACGTTAATCGTGGTTTTGGTTACTTTCTTCTCTATTTTGTTGGGAGAGTTGGTGCCGAAGCGTATTGGAATGGCCTCTGCAGAAAAAGTGGCTTGTATTGTTGCTCGTCCAATGAAGTTCTTGTCTAAAATTACCTATCCGTTCGTTTGGTTATTATCTCGTAGCACCTCCTTTATTTTCTCTTTGTTCGGATTTAAAGAGGAGGATAACAAAGTGACTGAAGAGGAGATTAAAACAATGCTTCAAGAGGGGACTGAAGATGGTGAGGTTCAGCCTGTGGAACAAGATATTGTGCGTCGCGTATTTTTAATGGGTGACCTCAAAGTGGCTTCTATTATGACCCATAAGAATGATGTGGTAAGCATT
Source organism: Paludibacteraceae bacterium (assembly GCA_017630395.1). GTDB lineage: Bacteria > Bacteroidota > Bacteroidia > Bacteroidales > Paludibacteraceae > UBA1181. Next base: position 10,306 of record JAGBVI010000048.1, on the reverse strand, counting down.
GACGTTTCTGCTGATGCTAATAGAGTGCAAGAGATTATTAAGTCTGCTTTGTATGAGTTTTACCCTGTGATTGATGGTGATTTTGATCATTTAGTGGGGGTTATCTCTTTAAAAGATTTGGTTATGTGCTTGAATCATTCTGATTTCAACCTTTCTAAGTTGGTCCATGAACCTACTTTCTTTCATGAAAATATGAGTGTGTACAAGGCTTTGGAGATGCTGAAACAAAAGGGATTGAGTAGGGCTTTGGTTTGTGACGAATTTGGAACTTGCGTGGGAATTATTACCTTGAAGGATATTCTTCAAGGGCTGGTGGGTAATATTGATAATCAAGATGAGGAACCCGATATTGTAAAGCGCCTTGATAATAGTTGGTTGGTTTCTGGTCAGACCACGGTTGTGGACTTTCTTACTTATTTTGATTCTTGTGATCTTTTGGAGGACTCCGACTACAATACTGTTGCTGGTTTGATTATGCACTATTTGGAAAGTATCCCTAAAACAGGACAGTCTGTTGTTTGGAATGGGTTTAAGATAGAGGTGGTTGATATGGATGGTGTGCGAGTAGATAAGGTTTTGGTTACGAAAGTGGATGAGACAAGGGAAGCATAGACTTGCGACTACTTTATTCACCAACCGCTCTATCTTTCAGCTATGCTCCTTCGTCTTTTCGTCATAATTTACGCCTACGAAAAGCAGGTCGCCTTTGTAGTTGTTTAATGCTTTGCAGTAGTTTTTCCTTGATTTTTTGCAATGTACTTCCTGCTCTTTTGTAGTGTTTCAACTCTATCTCCATTGCCGGGATGTTGGGCAAATAAGGTATCAAAACCAAGTCGGCATAACCTTTCCCTGTTAGCAGCTCTTTGAAGAGCGTGTAGCGAGTGTTGGCGTAGAAATACGCCAAGCGATACAAAAATACGAAAAGAAAGTCTTTCTTAAGTAATCAACTCCCATTATTCTGCATACCTGCCACTTCCTTCGATCATACTCTTAATTTGTAGGCTGAACCATTTGTTTTCATTGAGCTGCTCAAGGGTGATATGCATTCTGTATCTCCAGTAATTGTTAGGGTCGCCCGGGTCGTTTATTCGTTCTTTAAATGTTTCATTCCAACGTAATTCGCCACTAATTCCCATCCAATCTTGTAATGGTAATATAACCCAAGCAGCATTGGTGTGGAGGTGCTCTTCTATAATTTGTTGGCAAATCCACGGCTCACAGAAGAAGGGAGCAGGACCAAATTGTTTCAGCTCGTTGCTATAGTATCGTTGAGTTGTTGCTTTATCTTCCTCCCACCATTGTCTCATTGTACTCATGTCATGCGTTGATGTTGTGCATACAGTTGGATAGCCAACTCTTTTTAAAGAACCAAATTCTACAAATAGTTCTTTAGGCATCCGTTGTATTTCTAAACTTAAAATCTCTAACTCTTCCATAACCGAGGGTACGCATGGTGGCACCATTCCTAAATCCTCTCCACATACCATCATCTCTGTGCTACCTATCAAAGAGCTTAGTTTTTTCATTGCTTCTGCTTTCCAATAGTCGTTGTGACGTAAATAGTAGAAGTAATCATACAACTCTTTTATGTTCTTTTTCTTGACGTTGTCCAATGTTTCGTAAAGCTCACTCTGTTCAATTGCAATACGGGGGTGATATTTCCCCTTTTCCTTGTAATCTTCCACAAAATAGACTTGGCATAGAAGTAGCATCAATATCTCTGCTATTTTTTGCTCTTCTTCGTTCTTATTTTGGAACTTTTTTTCAATCTTTTCGTGTGTTGAATAAGCTTGTTTTAGCTCATATCTTCCGTTTTCTGTTGCAATTAGATATTTGCTCTTTATCTCTTCAGCAAGTTCTTTCCCGGCTATTTTTTTTATGATTTCATCGGTTATTATAGGCCGACAGAAATCCTTGGGGCTTATGCCTAAATTGTATCGTTCAATCTCCTTGCTACTAAGGGGAAGAGCCGGAACAAATTGACCTAGTAATCCTAAACGAGCATTGCTTGGGATACGAAATATTCTGAAGAATCCCAATATATGGTCGATTCGATAGGCATCAAAATGACGAGCCATCTTTTTGAATCGTTTTTCCCACCAAGCATAATTGTCTTTTTCCATTAAGTTCCAATTGTAGATAGGGAAGCCCCATATTTGCCCTGTTTTGGCAAAATAGTCGGGTGGAGCTCCTGCACAACCGCTGCAATCAAATAACTCCGGTTGTACCCATACATCCACGCTGTGACGGTTCACTCCAATGGGTATATCTCCTTTTATTGCGATTCCCTTTTTATGCAGGTACTTGATGCTTTCACTCAATTGTTTGTCAAGGTGATATTGAGTAAAAAAGTGTAGTGCAATCTCGTCGAAATTTTTATGTTTAGATTGACAATATTGGTCGATTCGTTTTGAATTATACTGTGCATCATCTTCCCAACGTGTATAGTCGGAGGTGTGGTATTTGTCTCGTAGATAACAGAATACGGCATAGGGTTTTAACCATTCTTTGTTTTCTTCGTAAAAAGTTTGATATTCCTCGTTGTTGAATAAACTCTCTTTTTGTTCTTTGTATAACCTTTTGATGTAACTCCATTTTAAGCGCATTACCTCTTCATAATCTACAAACTCTAATTGGTTTAGTTCCTTGCGCTTTTGCTGGTAATCTTTTTCTTTGGAAGAGAGTCCCATTGCCTCTAAATTTAAGTAGATAGGGTGTAGCGCATAGACAGAAATGGCACTATATGGATAGGAGTCTTTCCATGTTCCAAATACGGAGGTGTCATTGATTGGAAGTGTTTGTATAATGGTTTGACCGCTTTTTGCACACCAATCTCCCAATAACTTCAAATCTAAAAATTCTCCGCACCCAAAACTCTTTTTAGAACGTAGTGAGAATATTGGTATGGCTGTTCCGGCTCCTTTGAAGGCAGGAAGATTGAATTGAGGTGTGGCATCGTTTACGATGATAAGGTCTGTCCCGATTGAAAGTTCTGGATTCAGGTGATGATTTCCGCCCTCTTCCCAGGAGATGATACACTCTTTTTTATCGTTGTAGATAACGTATTTGTATTCGAGAGGGAATTTAACTTTGTCTGCATCTATGAAGGTATTATAGACGATTCCTTTCGTTGAATTCATCTCTTGAATACCGGAATCCAACCAATTCCCTAATAGTCTGTCGTTCCCTAAAATTCCAATCCGATTGGAACCAAAGGCTTTGTCGGTTCGTGTTTGAAATAGAATGGGGACTTTGGCTTTGGAAATGCATTTTTGCTTTGAAATAGAATCCGGACGCAAAGCATGAGTGAAAACAGTTGATTGCATCATGCGCGGACACTTTTCATTCCATCTGATGTGTTCTAATATCAGTATGTTTTTATAACCCTTGTCAAACGCACCAAATTCATGTGCATCTTCTTTCTCGCAACGGATAAAATTTCCCTCTTTTTTCATCAAAAATGAATAACGAAAATTTTTAGCTTCGGTCTTAAAGGTTATTTTCCAACCTTGCGCACTATATTCCATTGGTAATGGCGAACCATCCGCATTTTTTAAGGCGGGAATAGTTCCTGTAATGTACAAATCTTCGCCAAATGAGGTGGCGTAGTTAAGAAGAATGCTTATTTTCATTGTAGTAATCTTTTGCGGTTGATTTATTCACTTCCCTCCATCTCTATTTCTCCTTTGCGATAGTAATAAATCAAACCATATTTTTTACAATTGTTTACCTTCTCTTCCATGGGTAGATGGGCATAAAATGCCTCCACTTCATCCCATATATTTAATATCAATGTGTCAGCCTCTTTGTTTAATTCGGATATGCTCCCAATTGTTCGTGAGGTGCTGCTTCGAAGTACTTTTTGATTGTTATATCCATCCAAAAAAATGTCGTAATGGACTCTCACTTTGGCTATGGCAGGGTTGTATATCGGAACCCCTCCTTGTAACAATCTTTTCTGTTCTCCTTCGATAATATTTTTGCCCCACTTTATGAGGTTGTCATCTCCTGTTAAGTCTGGAACCAAGTTGTTTTCCGGATCTAATCCGTACAATGTTTTTTGCTCTCTTTTTATCTCATTCCTTATTACGCTCATGTTTAGTACCTGAATAAAGTGCGATATATACATTCGCGCATTCCGAGCTATCTCTTGCTGCTTTTTGCTAGTACTAAACTGTTTTTCCGAACATTGTTTGTTCTCAAATAGTGCTCTCTCGTAACGAATGAGAAATCCTTTTGCATCTTCCCATAACTTGTAAGAGTAGGACAATTCATATAAGTTGACCATCTCTCCCATGCCTACGGCCTTACGGAGTGACCGTAAGCGAGCTTGGTTGGTTTTGGGTAATCTTCTATATGGCATCGTTCAGACTTTTATATATTCTCTTTTTTATTCTACGATCATCATTGTTTTATCTAGCTCTCTCTTTGCATCAAACTGCCCGCTAAGTCGTAGAGGACTTTTAGTGCAAAAGAATCGTTTTGAATATTTTCTAAGCTTTTGATTGCTTTTTGATAGTAGTCATTCATCACCTTTTCTGTTTTCTCTTTCAAATTCAATTGGTTGTAGATGTTGGTGACGGCTGCTACTTTCTCTGCACGATCAAACTTCTCTTTTGTAATCCAACTATTTAAACTCTCTTTCTCTGCTCCTTCAACTCCGTTCAGTGCATTTATCAGTAGGTATGTTTTTTTGTTACAACAGATGTCTCCTCCAATGTTTTTGCCGAAAGTAGCTTCATCTCCATAGACATCTAAAAGGTCATCTTTTAACTGAAAGGCTAGTCCGATGTTGATTCCAAAGTCATATAGTGCTTGTGCTTCTGTTGCTGTTGCCCCTCCGCTTAATGCTCCTATCTTCAAACTTGCTGCCAATAATACTGCTGTTTTTAGTCGAATCATTTCGATATATTCCTCTTCTTTCACATCGTTCCGATTCTCAAACTCCATGTCATATTGTTGCCCTTCACAAACTTCTAATGCTGTTTGTGAAAATAAATCTAATATCTCTCGGAAGTTTTCTCCTTTGTATTCTGCCAATAATTGATAGGCTTTGATTAACATGCCATCACCGGATAGGATAGAGGTGTTTTCGTTCCATTTAATGTGAACAGTTGGTTTACCTCTTCGTATATCTGCTTTATCCATAATGTCATCGTGGAGTAGGGTGAAGTTGTGAAATACCTCTATTGCTAATGCTAGAGAGATGGCTTTTGAATGATCACCGGAAAAGATATGGTTGGCTAATAATAAACAAATGGGGCGGATTCTTTTCCCTCCTAATGCTAAAGTGTATTCAATTGGTGCATATAGATTTTTTGGCTCAATCTCCCAATTTAATTTATCGATCTCATTTTCAATCTCTTTTTGCCAAAGTTTTATATCTTTATTCATATCTCTTCATTTTTGTTGTTAGATGTTTTTGCTTCGCTGTTTGAGCGTCTGCTCCGATTATAGCTGCGATAACTATCATACTCAATCTCTACATCCGGTTCAATAAATTGTTCTTTATGTTGTAGATTGAATTTTATATACTTGATGGTTAAACCTCGTTCCAACCATTGTTGCTCATAGAATGTCTTGATGCTCAATATTTTGTCATCTGAGAAGTCCGAGTGGTACAGGTCGTTATTTTGGAACATAACCGGATATTGGTTGGCTTTTATCATCTCTACTGTGTATTGAAACATAAAGTTACTGTCAGTCTTAAGATGAATGATTCCATTTTCCTTAACAAACTGTTGATACAACTCCATGAATCGGGTGGAGGTAAGACGTTTTCGAACTTTTTTCATTTGTGGGTCGGGGAAAGTCAGCCAAATTTCAGATACTTCATCGGTCGAAAAGAATTCAGAAATTATCTCAATGTTGGTTCTAATAAATGCCACATTTTTCATCCCTTTCAGATGAGATTCTTTGGCTCCTGCCCACATTCGCGATCCCTTAATATCCACACCGATAAAGTTCTTTTCCGGAAATAGTTGTGCTAAGGCCACGGTATATTCTCCTCTTCCGCACCCTAACTCAAGAACTATTGGGTTGGCGTTACCAAAAAAATCTCTCCATTTCCCCTTCATCGGGAATCGTTCTTCCGATTCGTGCAAGGCTGAGTAGGTATACTGAAAGACGTGTGGAAACGTCTCCATTTCGCTGAATTTCGCTAATTTATTTTTTCCCACAATTCAATTATTTATTCTTTTTTTTCTTCAACTTTCTCTATTCTTAGTCCCACCTCTTTGATTCCCTTCAAGGTGTCATTTCGCATCCCCTGTACAATCGCAAAATTGTAGTGCCCAGGTTGAATAAATTTCACCTCTCTCAGAAATAGTACAGGGAGATGATACGTTGACCCGGAGGAGTTCCCTATCCAACGCCCATAATTATCTGCTAAAACGCACTCAAGGGTATCACTATAGACAATCGAGTCCGGCGAGATGGATTGAACAAACAACCAAAAATTTTGGTAGGGATACTCATGGTCGTTTCGTATATCTACGATTATGTTGTAGGTCGAAGAGGTGTCATTGGCCAAGTAATCAAACCGTACAATATTCTCTTTATGCCAACCCATTTCCGGAAGTATTCTGGCATCATTGAATACTTCATTGTTGTGGCAAGCAGAAAGTGCCAATACAAGAAGTATGTATTGTATATATCTCATTGCATTATTCATTTACATTGTTAGACTTTCCCTCCTCGCGACCTCTATTATTTCTGTTGCGGCGACCGTTGTTTCTATTTCGAGAATTACGTCTTCCCTCTTGATTCCGGTTCTCCTTCTTTGCAATTTCTTCTTTTTCGGGAGTTGAAGTAGTAGGGGCGTCCGGGCGTTCGCTTCGATTGTTATCTTCCTTGTTTTCTCGATTGCGCACCTGTTCTCCTTTGTTCTCTTCTTGTTTGTCTCGTTGCCCTCCCTTTCTCTTTTTCTTCTTTTTCTTGTCAAAGCGAGTTAAACTATCTTGACCTACCACGTTTTCATAGTCAGCCTTTTTAGTTTCTGCTTCATCTTCTCTTATTAACAGAGATTCAACCTTTATTCCTTGCTTGTTGAGTTCTATTATCTCTTTTACCCTTTCGATAGGGATAGAGACTAAGTTGGTGGCCATGTTTGGAGCACTCGAATATTGCATAATTCCTCCAAATACATCTGTTTTAAAGTGGTAATAGGTCCCATCTATAGCCTCTAATTCGATGTTTCGTGCCGGAATATTTTTTTGCGCTTCTACATAGCAATCTACTTCAAAGTTGAGACAGCATTTCAATTTTGCGCACTGCCCGGCAAGTTTTTGCGGGTTCAATGAAATCTCTTGGTAGCGAGCAGAACTGGTAGCGACGGAACTGAATTTTGTCATCCAACTCGAACAACAAAGAGGGCGACCACACGGACCGATACCGCCAATGCGTCCTGCCTCTTGCCTTGCTCCAATCTGTTTCATCTCGATGCGAACGTGGAATGTATCTGCCAAAATTTTGATTAACTCGCGAAAATCAACACGTTCATCGGCAATGTAGTAGAAGATAGCTTTGTTGCCATCTCCTTGATACTCCACATCACCAATTTTCATGTTTAGTTTCAAATCTTCAGCAATTTTGCGAGATTTAAGCATTGTCTCATGCTCTCTGCTTTTAGCCTCTTCAAATCGCTCCAAATCGTTCGCTCTCGCTTTCCGATAGATTCGTTTTATCTCTATCCGGCTTTGGTCGATATGGTACTTTTTCATCTGCGCTAACACCAATTGTCCGGTCATGGATACAATACCAATATCATGTCCAGGTGAAGCTTCAACCGCCACTATGTCTCCTTTCTCTAAGGTTAATTCGTTTGAATTGCGAAAATAGCCTTTGCGAGTATTCTTGAATGTAACCTCCACCAAGTCGGTTACACTGGATGATTCAGGAATATCACACAGCCAATCGAAAGTATCCAACTTTTGGTCACTCTTTTTGCTGCATCCTTTTTGATTCATTTTGCATCCTTCCTCTATGCTCATATTTATAATTTTAATCGTTATGGAATTTACATTTTTAATAACATCGTTATTTTAAGTGCCAAGTCAAATAATATAATTTTAGCCTGACCGTTTCGTTCGATATGTCGTTCTGCCAATTCCAATTCCGATAAGAATTGACAGATATTTCTTTCATTAATAAAGGGCGAGAACTTCTCCGAAAATCCACTCTCATCTGAGGTCATATAATTCAACTCTTTTTGTCTGATGTTGAATATAAAATTCTCTCTAATCATTCTTTGCGCATAGCTCAAGAATGTTATCTGTTGTTTGCGCGACCATTTGGCAACCTCTTCGCTCCATTTTTTCATGCCAAGTATATTTTTTGTATAGCATGTACGCATAATATAGATGAAGTTGGACAAGAACATTTGGGTTTCCTCTCCATTCTCGATTACATCGAATGCTTTGATGATATTTCCATTAGCAATGTGAACTGTGTCTGTTATAACCTTCTCTGTAGCTGTTGGATACTGTTTTTTTAGTATCTCTGTCACTACGTCCGGAGGCAATGCCGGAACATAGATGCTTTGTAAACGAGAGAGGATGGTACCCAAAATTTGGTCCGAATTCTCCGAAACAAAAAGGAAGTGTGTATTGGGGTATGGCTCTTCAATAATTTTCAAGAGTTTATTGGCACACTCGTCGTTCATCTTTTCCGGGAAACAGACAATTTGAGTTCTAAAGTCTGACTCGTATGCTGTTTTATTTAGTTCGCTAATGATTTCAGTTGCTTCGCTTACTAAAATTTTTGGGGGAGTATTCGTTTTCTCTGAGGACAAACAAGAACTCCATAAATCATACGAAATGTACGGAGACTTCAGTACAAATTCCCTCCACTCTTTGATAGCCCCAATGCTTACTCTATGTTGAGTGGCAATAACCGGAAACGTGAAGTGGAGATCAGGGTGAATCAATTTTTGGAATTGTATACACGAGGGACACTGCCCACAAGAATCGTTTTTACCTCTATTTTCGCAAGAGATATATTGGGCGTATGCGATAGCCAAAGCCAACTTCCCTGTACCTTGAGGGCCATGAAATAGGAGCGCATGAGGCATACGCCCGGTTTGTACCGAGTGAATAAGCCTCTCTTTAATCTCATTTTGTCCGTATATATCAATAAATCGCATACAATATCTCTAAAATGCTTCAAATTTAGTTATTTCTACTGAATTTTGAAAAAAAGAAGTAAGATGTTTTATGGATATTTAAGAAGAAGGGGGCGTTGAGGCAGTTTGTAGAAGGGATATTTTCTTTAAATATGTTATTATTTGCGATTTTATGAGCTTTTAACGTAGGAGCTTTTCATGGTCTCTCTCCTACGTTAAGAATCTGTTTAAATTTTATTTAAAAAATACGGTTCTCGGAGCAAAAAAGTGAAATTCTGCGTTTTGAACTGAGCCATAACGCATTAAACAGAAAACCTCGGAAATAGTAACAATGGCAATTTAGCAAAGAAACGCAAGGTAATGAAATAGAACGGTTGCCAACTCATTACCCGATAATGCAGTAAAGTTTTTCTTTGTGTCGTCACGTTTCATCGTTCTGCGTTAGTTTGCATATCAATGTATAACTCGCTGATAACTAATTTTGTAGCCAAAGAAATTAGATTATGAGAAGTACATTTAAGGTGCTGTTCTACGTGAACGGAAGCAAAGAGAAAAACGGTAATGTTTGGATGTCTGAAATGGAATTGGTGGAGTTGTTCGGGGTGGTAGCCCCGACAGTCCGAGCCGCTATAAAAGCGATATACAAGAGTGGAACGCTTTGCCCTGCAGTTACCCAACGATGCGATTTGGTTACGCCTAAAAGTTGGGCTACATTCTATAATCTCGAAATGGTCATTGCACTTGCGTTTCGATTGAACACCTATGAAGTGAGTAGAATAAGAGAAAAGGTGTTGGAAGCTTTGTATATGAGAAATAAGAGTGAAATTAATCTGCTTATAACATTAAAAAGTGAGAGAAATGACAAATATTACCAATCAGAACAAAACAATCTGCAATGAACTTGCGATAATCATCAGAAATTGATTATATTTGCAATCGTATTGCAGAATATATGAAACAGCAAGATTATAGTATATCAGATTGGATTGATGAAAAAGTAATGAGAGGTTATTACACTTTCACTATTGAGGATGTTAAAAAGAACTTTCCTCAATTTGGTGATGCCTATGTAAGAACCTCTTTATATCGCCTAACTATAAAGAAGAAAATTATTTCTACTTGGAAAGGGTTTTATGTTATCATGCCAATTGAATTTGCCCTAAAAGCAATTATACCACCTGTATT
>JAGBVI010000047.1 GCA_017630395.1 Paludibacteraceae bacterium | reverse complement strand
GTCGGTCACAGTGCTCGCACTGCTCCTTCCTTTCGCACGGCAATTTACTCGAAATAAATTCAAAAATTCCTCGAAATGAATTTATAGAACCCACCTAAAAGAATCTCAAAGATGCCGAAAATAAGAGAGTGAAACTCTAAAATAATTTTTTTTATAAAATTTAAACAGCTTCTTAATAGTTTTTGGTAAATCTACACTTAGGGAAATGAGAGCAACCCAAGAATTTCCCGTGTTTCCCTTTTCGCTCAACAAGATGACCTCCGCACCTCGGACATTTGCCGTTGGAAATTGCCTCTTCTTTCTCTTTCCTGATTGTTTCTACATACCGAATATGGTTCTCTCTGCTACCTTTGGTTGTGATGTTGGCAGAAGATATTGCGCTTGTAATCAACTGAACATTCTCTTGTGACAAAATGGGGATTTTGTAGGATTTGATTGTGGAGCGTAAATCGCACCAGTTAATCACTGTGTAATTGGGTGTTGTTATCTTCAGTTCTGCATTGTCAGAGAATACTACGATAGGAATAATAGGGAAGTAACCAATCTTTTTCAGTATGGCGTTTAAGGCTTTGGTATGGGACTTGTTTTGAAGAATTGGGTTGGGCAACCTATATTGTTTCTTAGACCTGCCAAAAAATCGCTTTCCTCCAATCAGACTTTGTTTCCACTCCTCAGAGTCTTCATGACCTGAAATCCAACCTTTGTAGTCTTTGGTTTCTATCACGAAGATTCCGTAAGGAGATACCACAATATGATCAATCTGTGTTGTACCATAGTGCGTGGGCAATAGAACATCATTGAGAGTGACGTACTCTTTCGAAAGTCGTTTGAGTTTACGGGCTACACACCTTTCTCCGTAATTGGGTGTGTTTTTGAAAGAAGAAACTCCTCTCTCTAAAGCCCAAAGAAGAGCAACGATTCCTATGATAATTATTATTTCCACGCGATTTTCAATGAATAAAGGGGGTGTTCTATAAATTCAAAAACATTCGTAACGGAATTTATGAAGAAAAATAGAAAGTTGTAATTTATAGAAGTTGCCTTATAATAGCTTCTCCAAAATCTGTTCTGCATGAATTTTGGTTTTGATTTCTTTAGGACCCATGATTTGTTCGATGACACCCTCTTCATTAATTAAGTAAGTGGTGCGCAGGGTACCGATGGTTTTCTTTCCGCAGAAAACTTTTTCGCCCCAACAACCCAAGGTTTGGAGCAGGGTAGTTTCAGTATCGGCTATCAAGGGAAATTCCAAATGGTGATTTTCGGCAAATTTTAGTTGAGCCGATTGTTTGTCTTTGCTCACCCCGATGATAGAATATCCTTTTTTTGCTAATTCTTCTTTGTGTTGTTGCAAGGAGCAAGCCTCTGCTGTGCAACCCGGAGTGTTGGCTTTCGGGTAGCAAAATAATATCACTTTTTTTCCTTTGAAATCACTTGCTTTAATCTCATTTCCGTTTTGGTCTGTACCAAGAATTTCCGGAATTTTATCTCCAATGTTCATTTGTTATAAATTTATGTTGGTTCTATAAATTATGATTGAGCCTTTCTATGGATATTACCTTAAACTCAGTCGTACCTAATGTAGTAGTTATCTAAAGCAAAGATAAGGAATATTGCGGTATTAAAAAAATATATGGTAAAGTATTGAAAAAAGACAAAATAAATTAACTTTGCACGACGTTAAAAGTCGGTCTAACGAGTTTATGAAATTACCATGAAGGAGAATGTTGGGGAATGATAGGCGGCTAAAGAAACAAATTTGAAAAAAATAATATAGGTTATGAAGAGATTAAAGATTCTGATTTATGTATCCATTTTCACTTTATTTGCGACAGCAGAAAGTTATGCACAATTTGACAAGGTTAGTTTTGGCAAATATGGGATATCCTCAATAAGTCCACAAAGTTTGAGGTCGGTGGTAGGTGAGGCGTGGATAGATGTAACCAACGCTGCAAAAAGTTTTAAGGTATCCAATATACAGGGCGTTGTATATAAAAAGGGGAAACCTTTTGTGACGGGGACAGCCAATGCCTTTCAAGTTGTAAAAGGTACTAAACGCTTACCAATCAAGGGTAAAGCATCTTTATGTGAGGGCGTATCCTTATGGAGTGTATTAGGGTTGTTATCATTTGATGCAAAGGATTATGCAGTAGATGTCTCTATGACGGTTACTGCCGGAGATGGAAAGCAAAAGGTAATTTCAAAAAAGATGGTTCCATTGAATAAATTATTAAAAAGGTAATATCTTTTTCTAAGGATATATCTATTTGGTAAAATTCATTATCTTTGCAGAAATTTAAATTTAAAATAGAATGAAGTTTTCAAAGTTTTTAGCAGCCTCCTTATTGATTTTAGTAGGAGTAACTTTCAGTGCATGTGACAAAAAAGATGATGAAGCAGAAAAGGATTCGGTAAAGGCCGGTGTTCATCGAGTAGAAATTGAGTTAAAGAGTAGTGAATCTTTGGATTATATTCTACAAGTAATTCCATCGTCAAATAAAGGTGCATGTGATATGTATTATGAGTTAGAAACAGGTGCAGACGGAGCAGTTTCTGATTTTACTGGAGGTTCTAGTGTTGGAAGTATGGTACAAGAGATGTCAACTGTAGATGGAAGGAAAAAAATTGTATATTACACATCTAACAATTGTACCAATCTTAATGTGAGTTTATCATTGATTGCAGCGTTTGAAACGATAGAGTATTCATATACGATTAATTTCTTTGTTGATGGCGTAGAAACAAAGAGTTATAGCGACGAAGGTGTAACTAAGACATCTGTGCAAAGAATGTTTAATTCGGCAGAGTAGTTTGTCAGACTTGATTTATAGAAGTTACCCATATCCGTAAGGGTGAAAAATTTGGAAGTCGTTTAAATTTTATTTCGATCATATTTGAGAGCGGTTTTTTTAAGATGCCGAAAAATAATAAAGAGGGAAGCTCAAAAACAATGTAATAATAAAATTTAAACATCTTCTTAGAAAGAAAATATTTTAGGGAGTGAATAACAAACATTATTCTAACTCCCTTTTTTTGTATATTTATCACATAGTTATATTATATAAAATGAATTTATTGGAATTATTTAAGAACATAAAACCCTTTGTAATGCCTTACAAATGGTTGGTTTTGGCGACATTGATTCTTACCTTGATAGGTTCTTTTATGGCGCAAGTGAATGCGATTGTTTTGGATTGGACGGTAGATTCTATTAATAATTTAATAGAGACTCCGCAGTTTGCATGGGACAAAGCAGTCCATATCTTAACGATTATTTCTGCAGTTTTGTTAGGGAAAGAGGTTCTATCAGCTTTGATAACCTTTGCCCAACGCTTTTTTGGTGAAAAGATGCGAATTTATGTCTCCAAAGATTTAGCGCAGGCAGTCATAGAAAAAGTCTTAACATTTCGTGTAGCGTTCTTTTCTATGAGCGATAACGAGACAGGAAAGTTGCAAACTCGTATAGACCAAGGAGTAAGTAGTTTGTCACGAACAGTGCAAAACTTTTTTATTGATTTATTGCCATTGTTTATGAGTGCTATTTTGGCATTGATATTGATGTTTGCGGCAAATGTTTTTGTTGGAATAACCGCATTAACCATAGTTCCAATTTATTTCTTTATCACCTACAGACAAGCCAGAAAATTACAAGGGTGGAGAAGAGATATGAGACAATTCAGAGAGGTGAAAAGTCATGGTATAATGAATATTATAGAATCCATCAATGTAATCAAGTCTTTTAACAGGGAACGAATTGAGGGTGATAAACAGTTGGATATTCAGAATAAAGTGACAGATAATCAATTAAATACCCGCAAGGTAAGTTTTTACTTCGAGGGTTTGAAAAGTTTTGTACAACAAATAGGAACAGTATTGATTATCATTTTAACAGCCTACCTTGTGTTGATTGGTTACCCGGAGATGACGATAGGAAAAATTATGTATCACGTTATGTTGTTTAGCAATGTTGTAGCTCCAATCAGTCAGTTACATCGTATTTTTGACGACATTAATGACGCATTAATTTATGCAGAAGGTTTCTTTGATATTTTGAATTCCGATGATCAAATAGAGCCAACCGGAACATATAGGCCGGAGAAAGTAGAGGGTAAATTTGAGGTGTCGGGTGTAGATTTCACCTATCCTAATGGGACGAAAGCTTTGCATGATATTAATATGACAATTGAGTGTGGAAAAATCACTGCGTTGGTTGGGTTGTCCGGAGCCGGAAAGAGTACGATTGTAAACTTGTTGGACAAGTTTTATGAACCCGACTGTGGCTCTATTAAGTTGGATGGTGTAGATTTAAAAGATTACGACACAAAATTTCTTCGAGAGAATATAGGATTGGTATTACAGAAAAATCACATTTTTGATGGAACCATTGAAGAAAATATCCGTTACGGAAAACCTGACGCAACTTTTGAAGAGGTGATTGAAGCCGCAAAAAAAGCCTACATTTATGACCAAGTAATGGAGTTGCCAAATCAATTTCAAGGGAAAGCTCAGCAACTATCAGGAGGGCAACAACAGAGGATAGCGATAGCACGTATGTTCTTAAAGAATCCACCGATTATCTTTTTGGATGAGCCTACGGCAAGTTTGGATGCTATTGCAACCGAGCAGATTAAAAATAGTATTGAGGCAATAAAGAAGAATCGCACCGTAATCATTATTTCTCATAGTATCTCTCAAATCATAGATAGTGATATTATTTATGCATTGAAAGCCGGAAGAGTAGAACAATTTGGAGATCCGGATGAGGTATATAAGCAAGGTGGAATTTATAAGGATATTGTTGATGCGTCGGCACGAAGTCTGAATATAGAAAAGATTGCCAAGACCATCGATGATGATTATGACGATTGATGCTATGTGAAAATTTTTTCAATAAAATTTAAAACAACTCTAAATAATTTTCTAAATTTGTAATCCAAGATTGTTATCTGATGAGTTGATAAAAAAGACTTGTTGGAACATCAAAGATAAATAAGGGAAAAAAATAGATAAAAATGATTTGGAATGAGACCGTAGAGTGTATGGATCGCGAAGAGATGAAAAAACTTCAAAGTCTTCGTTTGAAAAGAGTTGTAGAAAGAGTTTATCACAACTGTGAGCCATACAGAAAAAGAATGCAGGAAGCAGGAGTTACTCCTGAAGACATTAACAGTATCGATGATATTGTAAAGTTACCGTTTTCATCGAAAAAGGATTTAAGAGATTATTATCCATTTGGGTTGTTATCTTCTCCAATGTCGGAAATCGTTCGAATTCATGCATCTTCCGGAACTACAGGGAAACCTATTGTGGTAGGATTAACACGCAATGATTTATCTGTTTGGAAAGAGGTCGGAGCAAGATGTTTAACTGCTTTTGGATTGACCAACAAAGATGTTGTTCAAGTATCTTATGGCTATGGCTTATTTACAGGAGGATTAGGAGCTCATGATGCTGTTCAAAATATTGGAGGAACTGTTATCCCTATGTCAAGTGGAAATACGCAAAAACAGATTATGTTGATGCATGATTTAGGGGCTAACGCCTTGGCTTGTACCCCTTCTTACGCCTTGTATTTGGCAGAAGCTATGGAGGCATCTGAATACAGCCGAGATGAGTTTAAGTTACGTGTTGGTGTGTTTGGTGCAGAGCCATGGACAGAATCTATGCGTAAAGAAATTGAACAAAAAATGGGCATCAAGGCGTTCGATATTTATGGTTTGACTGAGATAATAGGTCCTGGAGTTGGGTATGAGTGTGAATGTCAGAATGGTACTCATCTTAATGAAGATCATTTTTATCCTGAAATAGTTGATCCAGAAACCGGTATTCCTGTTGAGCCGGGTCAGGTTGGTGAGTTGGTTTTTACCACATTGACAAAAGAGGGTATGCCGTTGATTCGCTTCAGAACAAGAGATTTGACTGCTTTGCATTATGAGAAATGTGAATGTGGACGAACCTTTGTTCGTATGGACAAAATCATGGGACGTTGCGATGATATGTTGATTATTCGTGGAGTAAATGTATTCCCTTCTCAGATTGAAGCTGTTATTTGTGAAACAGAGGAGTTTGAACCTCATTTCTTCATTACTGTAGATCGTATCAATAATACCGATACTTTTGAAGTGCAAGTGGAGGTTAAAGAAGCATTCTATTCTGACGATATTAAGAGTATGTTGGAATTGAAGAAGAAAATAGCTCATAAAATACAAGGTGTTATTGGAATTCAACCGGATATTAAATTGGTGGAACCTCGTTCTTTGCAACGTAGCGAAGGGAAGGCAAAGAGAGTTTTGGATAAAAGAGTTTTAGTTTGATAAAAATTATGGATATGGATAAAAACGGAGTAATTAAGCAATTGTCTGTTTTTTTGGAGAATAAGACCGGTCGTTTAAATCATGTAGCTGAAATATTGGGCGCTGAAGGTATCAATATGACTGCTTTTAGCGTGGCAGATAATTCGGATTTCGGTATTTTGAGAGTGATTGTTTCCGACCCTCAAAAAGCATTGACCGTGTTGAAAGAGAATCGTTTTGCGGTTTCGTTGACAGACGTGATTTGTTTGCGTACATCGAATGAACCGGGTACGTTGTCTAAGGTCTTAAAAATTCTTGAACAAGAACAGATCTATATTGAATATATGTATGCTTTCTCTGAAGGTACAGAGGCGAATGTTGTTATTCGTCCTGATAAACTGGAGGCTGGTTTGGCTGCTTTGGAGAAAAATAACATTAAAGTCTTGTCCGAAAAAGATGTTTGTCATCTGTAGGATATTGAGATAGGTAAAAATAAGGCAATTTCTTTAATTAGTGTCGTAATGACGTTATTTGGGAAATTGCCTTAACTTTTTTTAGAAGTAACTTATTCCGTTTTATTTATATGTTCTGTTCCGAGTTTAACTTGGCAAAAATCTTTTCTGCACAGAGTTCACCATCAACAGCCGAAGAGGTTATCCCTCCCGCGTATCCGGCCCCTTCTCCGCAGGGGTAAAGTCCTTTGATTTCTATATGTTGTAATGTTTCCGGATCTCGAGGAATGCGAATAGGAGAGGAGGTGCGTGACTCGACACCCACAATGATGGCTTGATTGGTTAGATAGCCTTTCATCTTTTTGTCAAATTCTTTGAGTCCTTCTTGCAATCGTTCCCTGATAAAAGGAGGAATCCAACTGTGCATTGGAGATGAAATCACTCCTGGTATATACGAGGTTTGAGGTAAGTCTTTTGATACTATCCCATCCACAAAATCTTTTACTCGTTGAGCAGGAGCCACGGCATTTTCACCTCCATTAACGAAAGATAAGTGTTCATATTCTTCTTGAAATTTCAGTCCGGCCAGAACTCCATATTTTTCG
This sequence comes from Paludibacteraceae bacterium, assembly GCA_017630395.1. Taxonomy (GTDB): domain Bacteria; phylum Bacteroidota; class Bacteroidia; order Bacteroidales; family Paludibacteraceae; genus UBA1181. The sequence goes on along the minus strand of JAGBVI010000047.1, from coordinate 52,728 downwards.
TAGTCTCTCAAATCCTCCGGACGAATCTCAACAACAAATCCTGAGTTGGCAAATTTTGAGTTGCGTAGCGATGATGACATACCATTTACCACGCACTCATTTTCGTAGGTTGAAGCAGGAACAATGAATCCTCCCGGACACATACAAAATGAATAAACTCCACGACCATTTACCTGGGTAACAAGGTTATAGCTTGCAGCGGGGAGGTTATTCCCACAACGGTCTTTGCAGTGATATTGAATCTTGTCTATAAGAGATTGAGGATGCTCAATACGTACACCCATGGCAAAACCTTTTGCATCAAGAGCAATTTCTTGATTATTAAGTAGATGGTAAATGTCTCTGGCAGAGTGTCCTGTTGCCAAAATTACGTTAGAGGCATAAAAAAGATCTCCTTCTGACGTTTTGACACCATGTATTTCGTTATTCTCAATTAGTAGTTCAGCTACTTTTGCATTGAAATGAACCTCTCCTCCATATTTTAGGATCGTTTGGCGCATGTTTTTTATGATGGTAGGAAGTTTATCTGTGCCAATATGGGGATGAGCCTCAAATAAAATTTCATCTTGAGCACCATGCTGATGGAAGTTGAGAAGAATCCGTTCTCCATTTCCCCTTTTTTTTGAGCGAGTAAATAATTTTCCGTCTGAAAATGTCCCAGCACCGCCTTCACCAAAGCAGTAGTTGGATTCGATGTTCAGTCCATTGTTTCTGTTTAATAGAGCAATATCCTTTTTCCGTTCAGAGACCTCTTTCCCCCGTTCTAATATAATTGGTTTTAGTCCCAATTCGATAAGACGAAGAGCCGCAAAAAGTCCGGCAGGACCAGCTCCCACGATAATTACTTTGGGAGAGTCTTTGACATCGTGATAGGCGAAAGGGTAGTGAATGGGAGCCATTGGGGTTCCATCGGTATAAACATTCAAAGTTAAGTTTACTTTGATCTGCTTACGTGACCTTGCATCAATTGATTTTTTGACGATTTGGATTTTGTCGATAGCACTTTTTTTGATACCCAATTTTTTTGCAATTTCCCCTTTTAACAGGTCTTTTGACGAGGATTGCTCCGGAGTTACGATAATACTAATTTGAGAATGAATAGCCATTTTAGTTGAAAATCGAGTATTTATTCATAAAGTTTTGAAAATTCTCTTTATAAGTATCAGAGATTGGAATATATGTTTTCCCGAAAACAATTCGATTACGTTCTATTACTTTAATCTTTTGAGGTTGAACGATATAGGATTTATGAACACGAACAAATTGATCGGACGGAAGAAGCGCTTCCATTGATTTCATACTCATAAGGGATAGGATAGGGTATTGTTCTCCTTCTACATAAATTTTCACGTAGTCTTTTAAACCTTCGATATGAGTGATTTTATCCAATTCAATTTGAATCAGTTTATAATCTGTTTTTACAAAAATACTCTTTTTCTTTCCTTCAGGAGAGTCCTGTACTTGAGGAGTACGTATCGCTTTAAACCACTCAAGAGCCTTGTTGGTAGCCGCTAAAAAATCAGCATAATCAATAGGTTTAAGCAGATAGTCGATAGCATTTACTTTAAATCCTTCCAATGCATATTGTTGAAATGCAGTTGTAAAGATTATTTTAGTTTCGTTGCTAACGATTTTGGCAAATTCCAATCCATTTAAATCAGGCATTTGAATATCTAAAAAAAGAATTTCAGGAGTCTCTTGTTTTAATATTTGAAAGGCTTCTATTGCATTATCAAATTTCCCAATTAACTCCAAGTAAGGAGTCTTTTTTACGTAACTTTCTATCAAGCCCAGAGCAAGAGGCTCATCATCTATTATCATACATTTTAGTGTCATATTTCATTTTTTATTATAGGGTTTATAATTAGAGTTGAGTAATAAACGTTCTCTTCTACCGTGGAGGTGAAAGAATGGTTAGAAGGGTATATTAATTCTAAACGACGTTTTAAATTTTCGATACCTATTCCGGAGCCACTCTTGTCTGAAGTAGCATCTTTAGGGTGATGACTGTTTTTTAATTTACATACAATTGTATGATCTTCATCTGTGTAAATATTAATATGAATAAATGATTTCAGCTGTTTGTTTGCAGCAACCCCATGTTTAAACATATTTTCAATCAAAGAGATGAATAACAAAGGTGCAATAATTATATTATTATTATTGTCTTGAATATTAACCTCTAATTCCACATTTGATTGGAGTCGTAATTTCATTAATTCGATATAATTGGAGGTAAATTCCAACTCTTTACTTAAAGGAACAAACTCTTTATCGCTTTCGTATAGTACGTAGCGAAGCAACTTGCTAAGTTCCATTACGGCTTCTTGAGATTTTTCTTGACTAATCGCGATCAATGCATAGATATTATTAAGCGTGTTAAACAAGAAGTGAGGATTGAGTTGACTCTTAAGATTTTTAAGTTCTGCTTCAATTTCGGATCTTCTTTTTTCAGCCTCTTTTTCTTTGTTGATATACCAATTGCAAGTGGTTTGTATTGCTATCGCCATTCCCACCATACAAACCAATGAGATGACGTTCCATATAATGTGCCACCATAAGAATCTGGATTTTCTTTGAGAGTGATTATGCTTAGGTTTTTTTTTCTTATGCAGGGCTTTCGATACTGTTTGGGTAGAATCATTTCGTAGAGAGGTTGATGATTCTGCAACATTCTTCTCTTTCGTTTGAACCTGTTCTATTTTTTTTGTTTGTCGGAGTGGAGAGAAGTGGTTTTCCCATACATGACCAACTCCGCATATAAGAGCAATGATTATAGCATTGATAATGATAAATTGTTTTACTTTTTCATTTAAAAGATAGCGATTTATCAGAATTATGTAATTGAGATAAAATATAAAGCATAATGAAATTGGAGTATAGAGATATCGCATGTAAAAGGTGGTGTCGAATTCTCTGCTTTTAGTAAAGAAAAATAGAGGCAACAAGAAGAGTAGCAACCATGCGAAAATATGTATGAGGATTGTATAATTGTTTTTCTTAATCATTTGATTTAATTTTAGGGTGAGCTCTATAAATCCACTGCTTTAAATTTAAAAAAGTATAATCCGAGGGTTGATATAGAACCCATCTTAAGTTATTTAAAGCAAATGTAATAATAAGATATGATATTTTTGCTGTTCTTACTCTCTTTTTTCGATTTTTAAGTCAATAAATACCGGCAAGTGATCGCTGAATCCATACGCAAAGAAGGTCCCTAAAAAAGCTCTTTTAGGCATTTCGCCTGTAGAACTCTCTTTTAAGAGAAATTTTTCTTGACATATTGTCAGTCCTGATGGCAAAACTTTGCTTTTCGATGAATTTTTCAAGAGAGCGCCGGAAACAATAATTTGATCAAGCATTCCCCATTCTCCTCCAAATTTGTGACTTCCTGTTTTTCCCTTTTCGTTTAGAGGAATAGCTAAGTTGTAGAGTTGGTTGAATTCTATAGAATCGTTTGGTGAGTGAGCTTTTAAAACTATATGCAAACTTTCATCATCTGGGTAGTCATTAAAATCGCCCATGATGACTATCTTGCTGAGGGGAGATGTGTTAAATAGCGAGTCGATGCAAGTCCGTAGTGTTTGTGCAGCTTTATTTCTTTTGGGTTGTGATTCCAGCTCGCCTCCATAGCGGGAAGGCCAATGGTTGACAAAGACATGCAGTGTATCTCCGTTGGAAATTACTCCGGTTGCATACAAAATATCACGAGTTTTAAGTTCTTCTCCTAAGTTAACCTTCAGAAATTGAGTTTGAATCAGTTGAAATTGTTGAGGCTGATAGAGTAGGGCAACATCCACACCTCTTCGGTCTGGAGAATCTTTATGAACATATTGGTATCCGCAAATTTTAAGTTGAGTTTGGTGGATTAAATCTGAAACAACTTTCCCATTTTCTACTTCGCATAGACCAATGATTCCTGGATAGTCCCATTCCCCTGCAGCAGTAATAGCTTTTGATAGGTTGTTGAGTTTATACCTATATTTCTTTTCAGTCCATTGGTGTGCCCCTTCAGGCGTGAAGGAGTCATCGTTTGTTACAGAATCATTTTCACAATCAAAAAGATTCTCCAAATTGTAACTGATGATTCGTAAATTTTTAGCCATTAAAGGCATACTAAAAATAAGATGCAGTAAGCAAATCAAACAAAATTTTTTTCTCATAATGGTAGATTTATATTACGTTAAAAATTAAATTCTAAGTAGAATGACGGATGCAATTAATGCTGCCGTCTCATCTATTCAGTAGCGGTAGTGTCGGTAGGAATTTTGAATTGTAAAGCACCTAAATCCGGAATGGAATCCAATGATCTACTATTCCCTTCTTTGTCTGTTAAACACTCCGGATAAAGGGCAAGGATATTTATATCTCCTTGCTTTCGGGCGACATCCCTTTCATTCAAATGAAAATCAAATATACGATTTTCAGAATCAATCAAGACAAAAAGTTCGTCCTCGCTGATATAAGACTCTTTGAAATATTTTTCAGAAACAAACTCTTCGTTTATGCTTTCTGCTTTGATTAATGTGTGGTCGAAGAAAAATTTCAAGGACTTTTTGTCGTCTGTATAAAGTAGTTGTAACTCCTCTTTTGACGAGCCATACACGATGCAATTATTAAACGTTGCCAATGTTATGGGAAGTATAGGACCATCACTGAATAAAACTTTGTCTGAAATGGTTAATGCATTATTGTATATGCCGGCACCTTTTTGATATCCGGCAATAGTGCAATGATTAAAAAGATAATCCCCTCCCTGAAGAATTACGCAACCATTTCCACCATTAGTAAATAGAGAATTATAGGCATAGATACTGGCATTCGTTGCTTGGAGGGCTTGTTGTTGCATATTGTGAATGTGACAATTTCCTATTATAAGACGTGGTTGAGATGGATCTATTTCTGCAGAATCAACAACAAAACCATATTTCCCATTTCTGATATTGACATTGATAAATTGATTATCTGTGCTTGTCGATTTTATAAATATTCCTCCCCATTGATTGGAAAGTTGGTCGTACAGAATATCATCAGCAATAATATCTTTTCTATCGCCACGAATGGTGATAGGGTTGGCAAAACTTCCTTTAGCTTTTATATTTCCATTCACAACAATGGTTGCATCATGATGCATATAAATATATGTCCCTTCCAATACTTCCAACATTACCCCATCTTCAACTATCAAAGAGTCGTAAATTAGGTAAGGTTTTGTATTATCCCAAATCGTATTTTGATTGATAATTAGTTTTTTACACCAATTAACATCTTGTCCGAAGGCAGACATTACAATTTGTTGAACTCTGTTATTGTATTTAAATTCGATTTTTCCTTCAATCTGTAGTGGTAAATTTTCTCCCGTTTTAGCTGGAAATGCTTGAGCAAAAATAAATAAGCTATCGCCACTTTTGATTTCTTGATTATCAAAATACTTTCCACTCATACCATTAACGTTGATTTGAAAGCATTGATATTCGGAAAGTAAAGAGATGGATTCTATCAAAATATTTTCCTCGGTGAAGTTGTAAACTTTGATGATTTGTGTTGGGGTTAAGACTTCTGAAAATATGGTATCGAACGCAATCGTATCAGTAGAAAATTGCAGTTGTTGGGAGTCGTTTGTATATTCATCTTTGCACGAAGAAAGTTGTGCGACCATGAGTAGAGATACAAACAGTATTCCAAAAAATGAAGTCAATCTGTTGTTTTTCATATCAAAATATATAACGAGCCTCAAAGATATTTATTTTGTGTCACTTTCTTTTCTTTTTTCGTGAGAAAGATTTACTTTTGTCGAAAATTTTCAGATTATATATTATGCGTAAAAAAATTTGTGCGTTTATTTTGAGGATGTTTGGTTGGTCGGCTATATTGAAAGTTGATATTCCTCAGAAGTGTGTGTTGTGTGTTGCTCCGCATACCAGTAATTGGGATTTGATTTTGGGCGAGTTGATGTATTCTGCGATTGGGGGAGTAGGGAAGGTTAATTTTTTGATAAAGAAAGAGTGGTTACGTTTCCCATTCAATTTGGTGATTGCTCCAATGGGAGGAGTGGCAGTAGATCGTTCAAAAAAGACCTCCTTAGTAGATCAAATTTCGGCAGAATTTAGCAAAAGAGACTCTTTGAGAGTTGCGATAACTCCGGAGGGAACTCGTAAGGCAAATGCAAATTGGAGACGTGGTTTTTATTATATTGCTCAGCAAGCCCAAGTTCCTATTTTACTCACCTATTTTGATTACAAGAAGAAGGTTGCAGGTATAGAACGAATTTTTGTACCTACAGGAGATGTAGAGAAGGATATGAGAGAGATTAAAGAATATTTTTCTCAGTTTTCAGGGAAATATCCGGAAAATTTTGCTATCTGACATCGTGATATGCGAATAGCCGTTTTTCAATCCGACATTGAGTGGTGTAACGTAGATGCCAATTTATCTAAAGTGGAGCATGTGTTACGTCAAGTTTCCGGTGCTGCTGATATTTTGTTGTTACCGGAGATGTTTACCACTGGTTTTTGCGTTGAGGCTGATTCGTTAGACGAGAATTTAGGTGGAAAAACAAAGGAAACTCTTCTGATTTGGTCAAAAGTATATAATATTGCCATTTCAGGGAGTTTTGTTGCGTATGAAACCGGTAGATTTTTCAATCGCGCCTTTTTTGTTACTCCTGAAGGCGAGTTTGTTTCTTATGATAAAAGACACCTTTTTTCTATAGGATCCGAGGGAAAACTTTTTTCTCGAGGAGAGAAGCGTGTGATTGTTCCTTTCCGAGGGTGGAATATTTGTTTGCAAATCTGTTATGATTTGCGGTTCCCGGTGTTTTCCAGATGCGTGAAAAATGAGTATGATTTATTGCTCTATTTTGCTAATTGGCCGAAGTCTCGTATTCATGCGTGGAATATTTTATTGCCTGCCAGAGCTGTTGAAAATCTTTCATACGTATGTGGAGTTAATAGAGTAGGGTGTGATGGTTACGGGCATCAGCAAGCTGGTGCTTCGGCTGTTTATTCTCCTAAAGGTGAAAAATTATTACAAATGGGGAGTCAAGAGGAGTTTCAAATTGTAGAGTTGAATCTTGAATATCTTCGTCAGTTTAGAGAGAAATTTCCGGCTTGGAAAGATGCGGATGAATTTGAGATTAGTTAATACGATTACTGTACGTACGGACTTTGATGAGTTATCGAAAATCGTCGTCAACTCGCCTATCCATCCAACTCAAGCGAACGAGGGACGAACGAAAATAGATTCGGACTTATCAGGCACTACAAACTGAAAGGTTCTGATTTAGCCTAAGTTTACGACGATTATATTGCATAGGTGCAAAAAAATCTCCAAAACCGGCAAGAAAGAGAGTGGGATTCAGCTACCTCTCTTGAGTTTGCAAAATAGTTCCATAGTGAGTTTTTTAGTTGCGTTGTCAACTTAAATTTAAATATTTATTTTCCATGGACAAAAAAAGATTATTGATTTTTCCTATCCTATTTGGTGTTGTTTTAGCAGTCAAATTAATTGCGCCCCATTATAGCGCCCAACCTATTCCCGGGCTAGGTTTGCTTTATACAATTGTAACACTTGCCATATCTTTTTTTTATTGTTCCTACCCAATAATCAAGAGGAGAAAAAAAATGATGATTGATGATGTGGATACCGAAGGCGACTCAAAAGCTCCGAAAAACGATTTAATCGAAAAGTATGGTGGCATGTCAATTAGTACGCTCTTAATAGGAATATTATATCTCGCCATGCATTGGCAGGTGCGAAGTTGATGCTATATGTAGGGATGTTTGGCTGTATGGCAGTTGCGATTCTTTGTGCAAAACAATGGGGAACCAACATAAATGCAAGATACCATTTATTCCTATTTTTTGTATACATTTCTTTTGCTCTTATTGCAAATTACGTCAGTAGCATAGACCCTCCCAAAATCAATGTTTCGCAAAATATTTCCGGAACATGGTATGCTTATAAGAAAGTTTCCTACATATTAGAACAGGATTCTTTGTACCAAGAAGTATCCAGCGAGGACAAAGGTGAATGGTTGAACATCTTCTACATGTTCAATCCGGACGGAACATATTTTGTCGATTACAACCAAGTAGGATGTAAGGGACGGTATGAAATTAAAGATGATTCTCTGAAAATGTCTGACATAGACTCTTTCCCTTGTCATAATGCGCTTGTCACCATTAGGTCACTATCAAATATGAAGATGGCAACTCTTAGCCTAGATGAAGATAGCAATGAAGTGAAGACAGAAATTCATTTCGATAAATTACGTTAAGGCGGCTTCTATATAAAACAAAATAATTTTATAGGTGTCCGGTAAGTTTTTGAAAAATGAATCGGCAACACCTATTTATGGGCACTGCGGAGACATATTTCACCTGTTTTAACTTTTAGCGGACACCAATAAATGCATTTTTACCTAAAATTATTTTACTACGATTCCCGCTGTTATTTTTCAATATCCCCTTTCCACTGTGCGATACCGGTATTCAGTTCATACACTTCAAATCCTTGAGTCACTAATTTTTGGGCAGCAATTTTGCTTCTTCTTCCGGAGCGACAATACACTGCAACAGGATATTTAGTTTTAAGTTCTTTTCCGGCTTTTTCTTGAAAGTCAGCTTGTCTCATGTCTATATTTATTGCTTTCGGGAGATGTCCGGTGTTGTACTCTTGCGGAGTTCTAACATCGATGATTTGCACTCTTTTCTTTTTGATGATTTTTGAAAATTCATCATTATTTACAGATTGAAAACTTCCATCTTGAGCAGAAACTATCAATGATGTCATTATAGTAAATAGAATAAAAATTATTTTTTTCATATTGTTCTTGTTTTACGAGTGAACTGATTAAGAAGTTGTTTAAATTTTATTTCGAGCCTATTTGAGAGAGATTTTTAAGATTATTTTTATTATTCTTTTGTCGTTAATAGTGGACTATTATCAAAAAAGAATAATAAAAATAGATTAAAAAGAATCTTAAAGATGCCGAAAATAAGAGAGTGAAACTCTAAAGTGTTTTTTTTCAATAAAATTTAAACAGCTTCTAATACTCAATCTTGTCTGCTTTATTTTTCCATTGATAAAAGGCTTCTAAAGCTTCTTCTCTAAGGATTTGTTCGCGAGGCATACTTCTTTTGTCCGGAGTTCTATCCAACTCTTCGTAGATAAAGTTGTCGTCAAAATCTATAGCTTTGGCATCTTCCTTTTGGTTGGCGTAAAAATAGCGGTCTATGTGAGCCCAATACATGGCAGATAAGCACATTGGGCATGGCTCGCAAGAAGCATAGAGCGTACAACCGCTTAAATCGAAAGTATTTAATTTTTTACAAGCTTTTCTAATAGCCATAACCTCTGCATGAGCCGTAGGGTCATTGTTTATAGTAACTTTATTATTTGAGCTTGCAACGATTTTACCATCTTTTACGATAACAGCCCCAAAAGGGCCTCCGCCCTCTTCAATACTTTTTTTGGAGATAGCAATAGCCTTTCTCATAAATTTTTTATCGTCATTCTTCATTTCCATCTTCTCCATCCTCCTCTTCTTTGTTAGTGTTAGCATTTAATTCCAAAGATTCGTTACTTTTATATTTTCCGGCTTGTGCATTCTCTGTAATTTTCTTTAGAGCGTCAATGGTATAATTTACATCATCCAATGTATGCATGGCAGTAGGAATAAGTCGAATCATGATTTTACCCTCGTCAATGTAAGGATAGACGATATTAACGCAGAAAATACCATACGTTTCCCGAAGATCCATCATCATCATAATAGCTTCTTGGATATTTTCCATGTTCATGTAGACCGGAGTTACCATAGACTCTGTTTTTCCAATTTCCAATCCAGCTTCGCGCAATCCTGTTTGCAATGCTTTAGTGATTGTCCAAAGTTGAGTTTGAAGTTCCGGATGTTCTTTTATGTAGTCCAAGCGAAAAATAGCACTTGCAGTAATTGCAGAAGGAAGAGCTTCCGAGAAAGTTTGCGACCTCATATTATAACGAAGGTAATTAATTAAATCTTCATTTCCTGCAACAAATCCTCCTGTTATCCCCATTGCTTTTCCGAAAGTACCAACCATCAAGTCAATTTTATCTTGTACATTGTAAAAGTCGGCTACTCCGATTCTATTGGGACCGATAGTGCAAAAGCCGTGAGCATCTTCCACTAAGAGTAAGAAGTTATATTTTTCTTTTAATTCAACGATTTTGTCTAAAGGAGAAAATTCACCGGTCACACCGATAACCCCTTCAGTAACAAATAAAACACCTCCACCATTTTCTTCAGCTACAGCACACGCTTTTTTCACCTGTTCTTCAATATTGTAGATATTATGTTGAGTGTAGATAAATCGTCTATTAGAATGAAGTCTGATACCATCTTTTATACTTGAGTGAACATCCATGCTATAGACCACAGCATCATTGTTTGTGCAAAGTGAGTCGATGGTGGAAATCATACCTTGATAAAACGAATTCAAGACGAAAGCATCTTCCATTTTTACAAATTCGGAAATTTTACTTTCTAATTCTTCGTGGAGGACTGTTTGTCCGGTCATCAAGCGAGAACCCATAGGAGTTGAAAATCCATATTTGGTAGCATATTCAATGTCTTTCTCCTTAATCTCCGGATTGCTTGCCATGCCATAGTAATTGTTTATGCTCCAATTAAGTACATTTTTTCCTCTGAATGTCATTTGAGGGCCCAAATCACCTTCTAATTTTGGAAACATAAAATATCCGTGTGCGTGTTTACTCCATTGACCTAACACGCCCATATTACCTAATACTCTCTTTGCAATTTCCATGGTTTTAATCGAATAAAATCATTTCAGTATCTTCACTTTCTGTAATAGTTTCGGATGCTCCTTTCGGGCAATCATATTTGTTGTTTAATACGAATTGTTCTGTTCGTGAGTATCCTAAAGTGGAGTCGTTGTAAACTTTGTTCATAAATTTACCCCATATAGGAAGGGCTGTTGCCGAGCCCTGACCATGACGTAAATTATCAAAGTGGATGTCTCGATCTTCACCACCAACCCATACTCCGGTAATTAGGCTTGGGACATAAGCAATGAACCAACCGTCTGAGTTATTTTGGGTAGTTCCGGTTTTTCCTGCAATTGCAGTTTCCCAACCCAAACTATAGTCGTATCGTCTTGTTCTTAGTCGCAATCCTGTTCCTCCATTGATTACGCCTTGCAGCATTACTGTCATTTTTGAGGCAGTCTCTTCGCTCAAGATTTCACTCATTCGAGGAACAAAGGTTGAGATTACATTTCCGTTGTTGTCTTCTATGCGAGTAACAAACAAAGGTTCGATATGAATTCCTTTATTAGCAAAAGCAGTGTAGGCAGAAGCCATTTCACTAATAGATACATCAGCAATACCCAAACATAAAGCAGGAACCGGATCAATGTGATTTTTTAGTCCGAACGAATGCAAAATATTAGCAAAACTCTCTGGTTCTAATTGTTTAATCAAGTAAGCAGAAATCCAGTTGTTGGATGTTTGTAATCCTCGTTTAAGGGTAATCATTTTTCCAATCTCTTCTTTGCCGGCTTCCCCATATGGTACATTTCTTGGTTCCCAAATCTCCCCGGAAGGAAGTAAAACTTGAGGTTGTACATTCGGAACTTCATCGCAAGGAGACATACCTTCTTCCATGGCTAAAGCATACAAATAAGGTTTAATTGTAGAACCAACTTGGCGACGACCGGTACTAACCATATCGTATTGGAAGTAGTTGAAGTTAGGCCCACCAACATACGCTTTTACGTGTCCGTTTCGAGGATCAATCGACATCATACCGGAACGCAAGAAGAACTTTTGGTATCGTATGGAGTCTAATGGAGAAAGAACGGTGTCTTTGCTACCTTCTTCCCAATCAAAAACCTGCATTGCAATAGGCGTATTAAAGGCCTCTTTGATTTCTGCATCACTCTTACCGGCTTTTTTCATGAAACGATAGCGGTCTGTCAATTTTATAGCCTTTGAAAGGATGGAGTCCACTTGAGCCTGTGTTGATTTATTTGAGAACGGAGCTTTTTTATTTTTTAGTCCGCTCTTCTCTTTGAAGAACAAAGGTTGTAGATACCCTCCTAAATACTCTTCAACAGACTCTTCAGCATACTGTTGCATACGAGAATCCACCGTAGTATATATTTTTAAGCCGTCCACATATAAGTTGTACGGAGAACCATCCGGTTTTGTGTTTTTGTTGCACCAACCGAAGAGAGGATCAGTTTCCCATGCCAATGAATCTTCGTAGTATTTTTGGTTCATCCATTTGGGATATCTGCTTCGTTCCGGTTTTTTAGCAGTCATGACTTTGCGTAGATATTCCCTGAAATAAGGCGCAAGTCCCAATTTGTGATCTACTTTTTGGTAGTTCAAGGTTATATCTAAGGCGCTCAAAGAATCGCACTCAGCTTGAGTCAGTTTATTGTTTACAACCATTTGAGACAATACAATATTTCTACGATTCTTGCTCGCTTCTTTAGTTCGATTTCTGACCGGATTGTAGCGAGTAGGATTTTGTAGCATACCTACCAACAATGCAGCCTCTTCAACTTTTAATTCGTTAGGAGCTTTGTTGAAATAGATTTGGGAAGCCGATTTTATACCAACTGCATTATTCAAAAAGTCAAACTTATTGAAATACATCGTAATAATTTCATCTTTGGTATAATATTTTTCCAATTTAGTAGCAATGACCCATTCTGTTAATTTTTGGTAAACACGTTCCCATTTGGTTTTTGCAGTAGGGGTAAAAAGCAACTTTGCCAATTGTTGAGTGATAGTACTACCTCCACCGGCACTTTGCCCCATTAATAAAGTTTTTACTCCCACACGTGCCAATGCTTTTTCATCAATTCCCGAGTGGTCATAATATCTAATATCTTCAGTTGATATCAAGGCATCTATCAAGTAGGGGGATAGGTCTTTGTATGGAGTATAAACTCTGTTTTCTTGACTTTGAAAGTACCGACCTAAAACTTTTCCATCGCTCGAATAAATTTCGGATGCAAATTTGTTTTTTGGGTTTTGTAACTCCTCTATAGGAGGTAGATAGCCTATTTTACCATCATTAATTGACTTAAACAAAAGAAAAATAGCAACAATACCGATGATGAACAAAAGCCATACTCCGATCAGTATTTTTATGCCAATACTTATTTTTTTATTTTCTGCCATGACAATCAAATTATATTTTCAGAGCAAAAGTAAGAAAATTATTGTATTTTTGTGCGTTGTATTTGTTATAATTTTTATTAGAAGTTGTTTAAATTTTATTTCGAGCATATTTGAGAGAGTTTTTAAAATTTATTTTTATTCTCTTGTTGTAGAAAATAGTGCTCTATTATAAAAAAAGAATAATAAAATTGCTTAAAAAGCGCTTCAAAGATGCTGAAAAAAAACGAGAAGCTCAAAATCGATTTAATAAAAAAAATTAAAACAGCTTCTATAGTTGATTTTTATAAATTGGGTCAAGATAAATTTGAAAGATATTTTTTCGGTGAATCTATTCGTAAATAATTTATTGTATAGATTTAACTAGTAGAATATGAGTCGGTTAGATGTAAATTTTTTCAAAATTTCAGATCTTGATTATAGAATAAAATCACAATCGAAAAGAGTACACTTTATGATAGTCCATATCGCTTCGGTTGAGTTGATTTTGGAAGGTATAAAAAATATAACAAATAATTTGTTTCGATAAATAATTGTAGTAAGATGGTAAAACAGATTTTTGCTAGAATATTCGACCTTATTGTGTACCCTCAAGAGACATGGGAAACGATAAAAACTGAAAATGTAGATGGAAACATTTTGAGAAATAAGTTTTATTTTCCGCTGATTGTCATGATGATTATTTGTGCAACGATAGGGTCCATTTCAACTTTCTTATTTGAAATTGAGGCAGACTTTGTTACTTTGTTTTTGGAATCAATAAAAAATGCAGTTGTATTTTTTATCGCGTATTTTCTTGGTTTTTTTGTTGTTACTTTGATATTTAATGAATTATTAGCATCACCTTTTTTTAGTATGGAGAGAGATTTAGATAAGTGTTTTACGCTATTTGCATACTCTTCTTCGCTTATGTGGTGTATAAAGGCATTGGTATTATTGTTTCCGAATATGCTGTTTCTTTATTTGTTGAATTTTTATGCTATCTATTTAATATGGACAGGTGCAGTTATTCTTTTTGATAATTTACATAAGGATATGACTGTTAAGTTTACTTTGATAGCATTACTTTTGTTATATTGTATTCCCTTAGGTATTGAGAATATTATGTTAAAATTGATACCTTGATTTTTTTTACGTTAATAATGTTGAAATATGGAGAAACTTAAAAATAGTGTTTTGATTCGTAATAAGAGAGCTTCTTTTGACTATGAATTGGTGGATTTTTATAAGGCCGGAATAGTTTTAGTGGGGACAGAAATTAAATCCATTCGTTTAGGCAAAGCAAGTCTTGTTGATACATTTTGTTTCTTTAATAATGGCGAGTTGTGGGTGAAAAATATGAATATATCAGAATATTTTTATGGTACTTACAATAATCACTTACCTCGTAGAGACCGTAAATTATTGTTATCAAAAAAAGAGTTGTTAAAGATAAGACGTCAAACAAAAGATACCGGATTTACAGTTGTTCCTACAAAGTTGTTTATCAACGAGAAGGGATTGGCAAAATTGGAAATAGCTGTAGCAAAAGGAAAAAAATCGTATGACAAGCGTGATGCGTTGAAAGAGAAAGATGATAAGCGTAATATGGATCGTGCAATGAAAAGGTAAGTGCATATGAATCAGGATTGTATTGTGAGAATGAAAGCAGCTCAACCACGTATCTTTGGGATGAATTTTCCAAGGGGCGTTGATTGGGAAATTAAAGAGGGTGAGCAGTGGTGCGTTTTGGGTAAGAATGGTTCAGGAAAAACCTTGTTGGCAGATCTTTTATCCGGGAGGTATGCAGTAGGGAAAGGAGAGATTAATTACCTCTTTTGGGACGATAATGTTAAACAAAAATATGCGTGGTCTTATCCCACAGAAGCGATAAAAAAAGTTTCGTTTGAGTCGGCCTATCTTTTGTCTGATTATAGGAATATGTATTATCAGCAACGGTTTCATGCCTTAGAAAATGAAACAACACCCACTGTGGAGGAGTTATTGATGGAAGTGAAGGAAGATGAATCATATCTTGCGTGGTTGTGTGAAAAGTTGCATTTGGATGTATTGTTATCTAAGCGTCTTATAATGCTTTCTTCCGGAGAGTTGCGACGTTTGTTGATTTTTTTAGCATTGATTTCTCATCCTAAATTGGTGATTTTCGATAATCCCTTCATTGGTTTAGATGTTCAAATGCGAGAAGAATTGGAAGATTTTTTTGAGGAATTAGCTGCGTTTCAAAATATGATTTTTCTAGTTCCGGCCAAGAATGAAATTCCGCGTGTGGCCAATCGGTTTTTATTGGCAGAAGAGTTACACTTTCGTGAGATTGATACTCCTGAAGAATTCCAAGAAGAGAGGGCGAATCTAAATTTTAGAGCAGAATTACCAATTCCTTTGTGGGAAGATAAGGTGGAGTCGGACTATTTGTTTAGGATGAAGAATATAAATGTAAGCTACAAGGATATTAAGGTTTTTTCCAATTTGACGTGGGAGGTAAGAAGAGGAGAGAAGTGGGCATTGTTGGGGCGTAACGGCTCCGGGAAATCAATCTTATTGAGTTTGTTGGCAGCGGACAATCCGAAGGGATATGCTTTGGATTTGGAAATTTTTGGTAGAAAACGAGGTAGTGGTGAGAGTATTTGGGATATCAAAAAACATATAGGTTACATTTCGTCGGAAATGCATCTCTATTTTAGAGAAGATCAGCCTTGTCTGAAAATTGTTGCATCAGGTTTGTTTGATACAATTGGTTTGTTTCGTTCTTGCAACGAAGAGCAGAATGAGTTGGCTATAAAATGGATGAAACTATTGCGTATTGATTATTTGAAAGACCGTTCATTTTTGAAAATTTCAGGAGGAGAGCAACGCTTGGTTTTATTAGCGCGAACCATGGTTAAAAATCCTAATTTGCTTATATTGGATGAACCTTTGCATGGTTTGGATATATACCATAAATCGTTAGCAAGAATGTTGATTGAGCAATATTCAGAACAGTCGGGTAAGAGTTTGATATATGTAACACATAAAAGGGAGGAGATTCCTAATTGTGTTGGAAAGGTGTTTGAACTACAAAATAGTGAAAAATATAATCGATAAATATTAGAAGTTGTAAAAATTAGAGTATGAAAACAACTCCTAAGAAGAATGGGAAATTTCTTATCTTGCTTAAAGAATTTTTTTCATGGTTGGCATACCAAGATATAAGGGCGCAAGTTGTAGTTTTCTTGACTATTTTTCTTGTGTTATTTTTGTTAGGAAAGATAACAATTGAATTTGTTCTGAATTGTTATGAGTTAATTTTGTTGAGGTTTGAATAAGCTACCTATAGAAATTGCCCATGAAGGCTTAAAAGCTGTTTAAATTTTATTTAAAAAAAAATTAGAGTTTCACTCTCTTATTTTCGGCATCTTTGAGATTCTTTTAGGTGGGTTCTATAAATTCATTTCGAGGAATTTTTGAATTTATTTCGAGTTAATTGTTGAGCGAAAGTAGGAAGCAGTGCAAGCACTGTGACCGACTGACAAGCAGCAAATTGCCGAAAGAAATCAAAAATTACCGAAAAGTTTATCAATCTGCGATTTACACTTTTTAAATTTTAAACGGTGAATTTATAGAACTCACCTTAAACCTATTTTTATTTTCCTTTTTTGATAATAGTCCACTATTTTCTGCAAAAGAAGAGTAAAAATAGATTTAAAAATCTCTCTCAAATATGCTCGAAATAAAATTTAAACAACTTCTTAAAATTCCAAAATAAATGATTATCTTGCAAAAAAAATAAAATTGAGAAAGATATGAAGACAATAGTAAAGAAATTTTTTTTGGTAGTAGGTTTTGTTTTTTTTGCAAGTATAAGTTTTGCGCAAAAGAACAAAGGACCAGAGTTTTTGTTGGTGGAAGGTATTTCATCTTGTGATACAGTATGGGTAATTCTTGATAAAAATCCGGAGTATCCCGGAGGAATGCCGGAGTTGTATCATCTTATAAATAGAAAGATGAAAAATCCACAAGATTTGAATCCGTTGATTACAACGCACCGACTTATGATTAGACTTCTTGTAGATGCCGATGGGAATGTGGTAGAGAAGAAGGTGTTGCGACCATTAGATCCGGAGCGTACAGCAGATGTAATGCAAGCTATAGAACAGTTGCCAAAATTGATTCCGGGCGAGAAGAAGGGAAGAAAGGTTTGCTCCTATTTTATGGCAAGTATTAATTTCTCTCATTAAAGAATAGTGATTTGGATGAATTTTGGAGCAGTTATTATAGGAGTGTTATATAAATTTTTTATATGATGATAGAATTTGACTTGATTTGAGTAATTTGCGAGGAATTTCTTAAAAAAAAATCGTTAAATAAAAAAAAAGTACTATCTTTGCATCCGATTTTTCCTACGTGGTACGAATAAGTGACGAAAGTCCACCACCGGAAGTAACTTTAATAGTATAATTAAATGTACGCTATTGTAGAAATTGCAGGACAACAATTCAAGGTAGAGAAGGACCAAAAATTGTATGTTCATCGTTTAGACGCAGAACGTGGTTCTGTTGTTGAATTTGACAAAGTGTTGTTGGTTGACAATGACGGGAAAGTAGTAGTTGGTTCTCCTGTAGTGGAGGGTGCGAAAGTAACTGCAGAGGTTGTTTCTCACGTAAAAGCTGACAAGGTAATCGTTTTCCACAAGAAGAGAAGAAAAGGTTATCGTAAAAAGAATGGTCATCGTCAATGTATGACAGAGTTGAAAATTAATAACGTAGTTGCTTAACTTTTAAATTTGTAAGAAAATGGCACACAAAAAAGGTGTTGGTAGTTCCAAGAACGGTCGTGAGTCAGCAAGTAAGCGACTCGGAGTAAAATTGTATGGTGGACAATTTGCCAAAGCAGGTAATATTTTGGTTCGTCAACGTGGTACAGTTCATCACCCAGGTGAAAATGTAGGAATTGGAAAAGATCATACATTGTTCGCTTTAGTTGATGGTAAAGTGGTATTTAGAAAGAAGAAAGATAATCGTTCATACGTTTCTGTAGATCCTATCGTTGCAGAATAAGATTATTTTCTTGATAAAAAGTAAAAAGTGCGTCAGAAATGGCGCACTTTTTGTTTTTTTTTATATCTTAGTCGCGCTTATGTTATTTTAATTTAGAAACCATGAAAAAAATTACACTTTTACTCATTTTGAGTTTCTGTACACTTGTTATGGGTGTAACGAGTGCATTTTCCGCACCGGATCCTAATTTTCATATTTATATCTGTTTTGGACAGTCTAATATGGAAGGGGCTGGGCAAGTTGAACAATCAGATAAAATAAATGTAAATGAACGTTTTCGCATGATGGCAACTGTTAGTTGTAACGGAAGCCGAGAGATGGGGAAATGGTACACTGCTGTTCCTCCTTTAGCGAGGTGTAATACAGGATTATCTCCAGCAGATTATTTTGGAAGAACTTTGGTAGAAAAGTTAGATGAGAATATTAGAGTAGGTGTTATTGTTGTGGCAGTTGGAGGCGCTGATATTCAGTTATTTGAACAAGATGGTTATCAATCCTATATCAATACGGCAGCAGATTGGTTGAAAAATTGGGCAAAAGAGTATGACTATAATTGCTATAAGCGTATTATAGATATGGCAAAAATAGCACAACAAGATGGAGTTATAAAGGGTATTCTTGTACATCAAGGAGAGACCAATAATATGCAACAAAATTGGCCTAATCGCTTGAAAGCTATTTATGAGAATATGCTGTCTGACTTAAATTTAAAAGGAGAGGATGTTCCACTTTTAGTTGGTGAAACTCGTCGTGATGGTGTATGTAGTGGTCATAATCAAGTAATTGCTAATGTTCCTAATGTGATACCCAATTCGTATGTTATCTCTTCTGAGGGCTTAGAAAAAACAAATGATGACTATCATTTTTCTGCACAAGGTTATCGTGATTTTGGTAAACGTTATGCGGAGCAAATGCTGAAATTGCTCCCTGCAAGTTCTGAGCCGGAATCAGGCAATCAGTCAGGGGAGAGTGGATCTACAGATGATGTTGACGAAAAGCCTATTACAGGGCCTAAAGGTGGAGCAGACTTATATGTGAATGGTCGTAGAATTTATGCGTATGCACCTAATGGACTAACCTCTAATCGTCCGTTGCTTATTTCTTGCCACGGTATGGATCAAAGTATTGAGTATCAGCGCAATCAGGCAAAATGGGAACAGATTGCTGATACTGCTAATTTTTTGGTTGTTTATCCTGCGGGAGGTACGGGGTATTCTACTTGGGATATAAGTGGTGATCAAGATGTTAATTTTATTTTGTCTATCATTGATGAAATGCACAAACAGTATAATATTGACAAATCTCGCGTTTACATGTCTGGTTTCTCAATGGGTGGAATGCTTACTTATCATTTAATGGGTAAAATTCCAGATAAGATTGCAGCTTTTGCGCCGGTTTCAGGACATTTGATGGGCGGAGGAACATACTCTAATGTAAGACCTCTTCCGCTTATTCATGTTCATGGAACGAGTGATAGTGTGGTTCCTTATGATGGCTCTACAGATTATGTGAATGGTTGGGCTAAACAGAATGGATGCAATAGTACACCTGTTGTTACACAATACAATAACGGAAATCCGTCTTGCAAAAAAGAGGTTTGGACAGGAGGTGAATGCGAAACAGAGGTTGTTCGTATCTCTTTTAATGGACGTGACCATGAGCATAACAATTCCGGAGCTCTGCATACAAGTCGTGAAATTTGGAATTTTGTGAAGAACTATTCTCTTGAATGTGGAAAAGTGGGTTCGAGTGGCATCAGTTTCTCTTCGCCTTCTGCTAGTGGAAAATATTCCGATGGTGATGTTCTTTCTATCTCTGTGAAGGTTGGTAGCAAGGTTGAGGCAACTAAAATTGTTTTTAGCATAGATGGTGATGAGTTGACTACTATTTCTTCAGAACCTTGGTCAACAAAATGGACTGCAACTTCAGGTAATCACGTAATAAAGGCTGTGGCAACAATGTCAGACGGTTCAACATCTGAGGCAGAAACTGAAATTTTTGTAAACGTGCCACAGACTCCTTATAATGAAGTTCCGGCTATGGTTCCTGGTAAAATCGAAGCGGAAGAATTTGACTATGGAGGAGATGGATATGCTTATTATGATAATGATGCTGAAAATAGAAATGGTGATACTCGAGATGAAGGTGTAGATATGAGTGCTACTGCTATTGGTTACACGCAGAAGGGTGAGTGGCTCGAATATACTATAGAAGTAGAACAAGACGGCGAATATGCGATGAGTGCTTCTGTTGCTTCCGGAGCTGATGGTGCTTCTTTTAAACTTTATATTGATAATGAGGCTGTCACTGATGTTATTGATGTTCCTAATACCGGCGATTGGGAGACGTTTGTTTCTGTTGAGTCTGAAATTGGTACATTGACAGCCGGAAAGCATATTCTTAAGTTGGAAATAACAGGAGATTGGTTAGATATGGATTATATGCAATTTTCTATGATTTCTGAAGGAACTGGTGTTAAAGTTCCTTTGTCCGACTTCTTTGTAAGTGGGAAAGAATACATTGTTTATAGCTTGTTAGGTCAGCAAGTTAAGACCATTAAGTGTAGAGATGATTTGAGTCAATTGTCTTGTGGAGTTTACCTGCTTAGAAGTAATGATACGGGGCAAGTGAAGAAGATTGTTATATCGGAATAAATATAACTTAAGGTACAATGTAAAAAAAAACGAAGTGCAATTAGTTGTACTTCGTTTTTTTTATCTCTTGCGTACGAAGTACATTTTGGCATAGGAAAATTACACAACCTAATCAGTAGAGGATGTTTTTAATTTATTTTCAAGTTGAACTATTAAATCTCTGTATTGAGCGGCTTCGATAAAATCTAAATTTTTGGCACTTTTTTTCATCTCAATTTTTGCCATTTCAATAGCTTTTTCTATCTCTGTTTTAGTTTGGTATGTGCAATCGGCAGAGGCAACCATAGAGCGATTTTCAGTTTCTTTTTCATAGAAATATTCGCTACCATCATTTTTGGATAAAATATTCTTTTTCTTACCATTAATAGCTTTCGGAGTGATGTTGTGTTCCAAGTTATACTGCATCTGCTTTTCTCTTCTTCTATTGGTTTCATCAATTGTTTTCTGCATGCTTTTCGTGATTTTGTCTGCATACATAATAACTTTTCCATTGAGATTTCTAGCAGCTCTTCCAGCAGTTTGAGTCAAAGCCCTATGAGAGCGTAACATACCTTCTTTGTCAGCGTCGATAATAGCAACCAAAGAAACCTGCGGAAGGTCTAATCCTTCACGGAGAAGATTGACGCCCACTAAGACATCAAAGAGTCCGTTTCTGAGGTCATCCATAATTTGTACACGCTCCAAGGTGTCTACGTCGGAATGAATATAGTTACTACGTATGCCCATCTTTTCCAAGTAAGCCTGAAGCTCTTCTGCCATTCGTTTGGTGAGCGTAGTAACCAATGTACGTTCATCTTTTTCGTTCCTTAGGTGAATTTCTTCTATTAAATCGTCTATTTGATTTAAACTTGGTCGCACTTCAATGATAGGATCCAAAAGACCGGTAGGACGGATAATTTGTTCGACATAGATACCTTCAGATTTTGCCAACTCATAGTCGGCAGGAGTTGCACTGATGTAAATGCACTGACCCGCTAATTCTTCAAACTCCTCAAATTTTAAAGGTCTGTTATCCAATGCAGAAGGTAATCTAAATCCAAAATCAACAAGAGTACGTTTGCGCGAGGCATCCCCACCATACATGGCATGTATTTGAGGAATTGTAACATGACTTTCATCAATTACCAGAAGGTAATCTTTAGGGAAGTAATCAAGGAGGCAGAAAGGGCGAGTACCAGGTTTCCTACCATCAAAATAGCGTGAATAGTTTTCAATGCCCGAACAGTGTCCCAACTCTTTAATCATCTCCATGTCATAATTAACTCTTTCGTAGAGACGTTTTGCTTCGTAAGCCTTCCCTATAGATTGGAAATACTCTACTTGTGCAGTTAAGTCATCTTGGATTTCGTTCAAAGCATTTTTTATTCGTTCTTGAGTGGTAACAAATAAGTTGGCAGGATATATGTTTATCTCCTTAAATTCCTCTATTCGCAGACCAGACAAGGGGTCAATAGATTCGATTTCTTCAATTTCATCACCCCAAAAATGCACGCGAATAATATAGTCTGTATAGGCTAAGAATATATCAACAGAATCACCTTTAACCCGAAATCTCCCCCTGTCCAATTCAATTTCATTGCGAACGTAAAGGCTTTCAACCAATTTTCTTAGCAGATGATTCATGCTAATACAATCCCCCTGTTTTAGCGTAATCATAGTGCTGTGAAAGTCTTCCGGATTTCCGATTCCGTATAGGCAAGAAACAGAAGAAACAACGATTACATCTCTCCGGCCGGATAGCAGAGCAGAGGTGGTTGCTAAACGCAGTTTTTCTAATTCGTCATTGATAGCAAGATCTTTTTCTATATAAGTATCTGTTACAGGCAGGTAGGCTTCCGGTTGAAAATAGTCATAATAGGAGACAAAGTATTCCACAGCATTTTCAGGGAAAAAACTTTTGAATTCTCCATAAAGTTGAGCGGCCAACGTCTTGTTATGACTTAGCACAAGCGTTGGCCGTTTAACCTCTTTAATTACGTTTGCAACAGTAAAAGTTTTACCGGAACCGGTTACGCCCAACAATGTTTGATGAGGAAGACCGGAATTAACACCATCAACTAACTCTTTAATGGCTTGTGGTTGGTCTCCTGTTGGGAGGTACTCCGATTGCAGGTTAAAATCCATTGTTGCTATCTCTAATCTTATTCTTCAGGAATTGCAATCCAACAAATTAAGTACACCCAAAAGAATAAACTACCACTGAATAACGCAAGTAAAGCCCAAGCAATACGAACAATAGTAGGGTCTATTCCAAAATATTTAGCAACACCTGCAGCAACACCTGCAATCATACGATTTCTAGATCTTTTTAAACTCTTTTCCATTTCTGTTAGATTTAATTCGTTTTACAATTTTTGCAAAGGTACAATTTTTTTGTATTTATATATAAGATTTGTCTTGAAACAGTCTAATTTTAATTTTTTTTAGTGAGATTCATCTTCGAGAAGAAAACTATTTTCTTTTAATTCCCAATTGGCGATAAGTCTCCAATAAGGCGGAGTGGTCATCTGTGATGATGAGTAATTTGTCGTGATTATGAAGGATGGTTTTTCCTGTAGGGACAAAATATTTGTTATCACGTTTAATCATTACAACCAAAGTTTTATCCGGTAACGAAAGGTTCATCAAAAGATTCCCATTTTTCAATATATCTTCAGTCAATGTAATCTCTGTTGTAACCGATTTGATATCGTCAGAGAAGTCAATATCGAAGTTTTCTAATTGATATTTCTCTTCGTTGGTCTCTTCCAAACCTAACCATTTAGCCATAATTGGGATAGTAGTACCTTGTATGAGGAGTGAAATTAACGTACAGAAGAATACAATGTTGAAAATTAAGTGAGCGTGAGGTACGTTAGCAGCCAATGGTAAAATAGCAAAAATAATTGGGACTGCTCCACGTAGTCCGCACCAAGAAATATATATTTTATCTTTTATACCCATTTTTCGGAAAGGTAATAAAGATATAAATACGCTTAAAGGACGAGAAATAAATATCATTAACAAACTAATTATTAATCCCTGTTTTGCAATCGGAATCAATTCATGCGGATTAACCAATAGTCCCAGAGTTAAGAACATCAATAATTGACATAACCAAGCAATACCATCAAAGAAATTGACAGAAGAACGTTTATGTACGAAAGAGTTATTACCAAATACCAATCCACCGATATACACAGCTAAATATCCGTTTCCTTTGATATAATAAGTAAATGAAAAGATGAATATACAAAGGGTTAAAGAAAGAATAGGGTAGAGGGAGGGGTTATCAATTTTTAGTCGGTTAATAATATGTACAGATCCTCTTCCGATAAGGTAACCGGCAATTCCTCCAATTGCCAATTGTAGTAGTAAGAATAGAATAGCATTCAAGTAGTTTGGAGAACCTCCGATTTGACAAATCTCAATTAAAGTGATAACCAACACATATGCCATTGGGTCGTTACTACCACTCTCTAACTCTAGCATAGGTCGTAGATTATTTTTTAGGTGCAGCCCTTTGGATCTTAAGATAGAAAAGACGGAAGCGGAATCCGTAGAGGACATAGTGGCTGCCAACAATAATGCGGTAGTCATACCAATGTTTAAAGATTGAGAAGTGAGTCCGAGAATCCAATAGATCAACAATCCTGTAATTATAGATGTAAGTAACACACCGATAGTTGCAAGAGAAATACCTTGTTTCATAACCGGTTTAATTTCCCCTATGCGAGTATTCATTCCACCGGAAAACAAAATAATACATAATGATACGGTACCGATGGTTTGTGCAATAGATGTGTCATCAAAATGTATTCCTATACCATCTGTTCCACTAATCATACCCACTAACAAAAATAACAACAGTGCAGGCAATCCTAATTTAGAACTTACTTTTCCGATTACTATACTAACAAAAAAAAGTAATGATAGTGCTAATAAAATCAACTCAATTTGTATTTCCATTGTTATTATCTTTTGTCAAAATCCGCTAGATTGAAAATATTTTTCGCAAAATTATCAAAATTTTAGACTGATTACTGAGGGGTGAATTTATAGAACCCACCTATAATAAATTTCCATCAATCACTAAATCACTCTTATGATGAACATTTGATAAGTCAATTTTGTTCCGTACTTCAAAAGTACTTATTTATGCTAAGATAAAAAAATTTATTTCTCTAATTATTCCTAAATTATTCCAGAAATCGCCTCTATTTTTGCAATAAAGATTTACGACTTGATTTAGACAAGGTTTAGTTTTATAGATTAGGTTGAAGTGAATAGGAAGAGAATTCATTTGTCGAATTAAGAACTGAATCAAGAGTGATAAAGAAAAAAATGGAGAATATAAAATATTCCCAAATTATTCCAGAAATCGCTTTTAGATTTGCAGAAGAAAAATAAATATTAACAATTAAATACTTACGATTATGGATGCAAAAAGATTTATTATTGGATTGATTTTGATGGTTATGCCTATTGTATCAATGGCAGATGGTAAATTATCAAAGGATCCGTTGCCGGACAAGATTTGTTCGTTTTTGACAACTCATTTCCCAGATGTAAAGGTTGCATTTTATAAAATTGAAAAAAATATTTTAAGAATTGAATCATATGATGTAATTTTGACGGATGGAACAGATTTGGAGTTCGATGGCAGTGGAAATTGGACAGAAATTGATGGAGAAAAGAAAGCATTGCCACTATCTGTAATTCCTCCTCAAGTTCTTAAATATGTAAATGAACATTTCCCGGATCAATTTGTGGTTTGCTTGGATAAAAAGAAGAGAGATCGTGTGGAGGTTCAACTTAATTCCGGATGGGAGTTGTTGTTTGATAAGAATTATCAGATTATCAATATTGAGGATTAAGTTGTAAATATAAAGAGAGAAAGTTTAATATTTAATAATTACAAAATTTTTAAGTTATGAAAAGAAGTTTGGTATTAGTAGGTTTATTGTTCTGTGTTATGGGTGTTTTTTCACAGAATGCGTCAAAGGGAGCATTTAGTTGGGGTATTACTGCCGGTGCCGGTATGGCTGATATGAGGTTTGAGAAAAAACTTGTAGATAAAGATCCTATTGCGAATATTCAAGCCGGAGTTGTGGTTGATTATGCAATTGTTGATAATTTCTTTTTGGAGAGTGGTTTAACCTTCCAACGCAAAGGTTATCATGTTGAGTCTGAATCTGATTTTAATTCAGCATTAGGTTCAATGAGTACAAATATAGATCAAACAGTTAATCTATTTTACTTACAGTTGCCGGTATTGTTTAACTATCGTTTTAACATCGGACAAAAAGTTGGATTGATTCCTCAAGTGGGTCCTTACTTTGCAGTGGGTGTTGGAGGAAAAACGAAGATTGAAACCGAAATTGAAAATGAGCCTGCTAATGGATATGAAACGGTTACTTATGATGTAAAGAAAGAAGATTCATTTAATGATCAAAGAAGTCGTTTCGATTTAGGTTTACGCTTTGCTTTGGGTGTTGGAATTGCTTCTAATATGAAGGTCTCAGTTGGTTACGATTTGGGTCTTGTGGATTGGATTAAGAAAGAGTATAAAGCTTTTGATAAAGTTTATCAAGTGGAGAATAACAAGTCTAAAAATGGTTCGCTTTTCGCAACTTTCACCTATTACTTTAATCAAAGTAAGGGAAAAACAGTTGAAGGAAGTGCGACAAGTGCTCCTGAAATTGTAACTGAATAGTAAGAATAGAGATTATTAACGATGAAAAAAAGAGGCTATCTAATTTTGAGATTAGGTAGCCTCTTTCTATTTTATTGAAGAAGTTATTACTTTTGCTTTTTGCCATCCAAGTAAAATCTCGCATGTATAGCACCTCCTTGTGCATTTAATTGAAATTGTTTTGATTCTCCGGAAATAGTAACCAATGGAGTTTCAGTTTCTAATTTCATCGCACAAAAATTGATGTTTCCGAAATCTACTCCTAATGCGAATTTTTCTGTGATTCTGAATTCAAATGATATGAATTTTAAATAAATATCCCAAAATTTGCTGTTCGCATCATTGCCGTTAGAATCTACTTTCCCTAATCCAAAGTGTGCTCCTACTTCTGGAGAATAGGAAAATTTATCTGTAATTCGGAAGTAATAGGCGATGTTAGGGTTAAGAACTCCGATAAGAGTCTTAATTTCGGTAGCAGAGTTTTGCCCTTCCGATAGGGAAGTATTGTATGTTCCACTTATGGCGCAACCCACTTTGAAATTGTTGCTCACAAAATAGCCGAATTCAGAACCTGCTGATAGAGCGAATGTTTGTTGAGTTTCATCAGCTAAATCAAAGAATATACTTTTGGAATACTCTGTTGTTTTTTTGTCAAAGTTTATTCCGAAATCAGCCGAAATGAATTTTTCTCCTTTCTCTGCAGATGCAGAAAATAGTGATAGTGAAAGAAATAGGATGGATAATTTTTTTCTCATGATTTTTATTTTTTTTTTGCAAAATTAGTCTCCTTTGTGGATATTTTAAAATTTTTAAGATGTTTTTTTTATAATCTATAGATATTGCAAACACTCTATCAAAGAGAAATTTCTTTAACAAGAATAACCATAGGCTGCAGCAAAGGTGTATCTGATACTTTTATGTAATTTTTCCCCTTATTCAACCACAAATTCTCGTTTTTTTTCAACACTCCTGAAAGCGTATAAAAGTCAATGTTGTACCATCCTTCTGTTTTTACATATATGGTTGTTTCTGAATTGAATATGAATTGTACATTTGCTTTGTAATCAGTAAATTCTGAATTAGTGCTCAATAGATGAGTATTTTCACTTAAATCATTTTCACCTTTATCTAAGTCAATGCAAAATGGTGAGGATTTACATTCGTTTCCCCAAGTATCAACAAACCCTAATTCATATTGTGTTTTGTCTGATTTTGAGTAGTTAGGGTAAAGTAAGAAGTCGGGTTCATGAGCGATATTTCCATTTTCGGAACGAGTACTAGTTCGAAAAGCAACACATTCGCCTTCTTTGTATAAATTAACCCTCAATATACCCATTTCGTCATAGAAATCATCGCTCCAAGTTAACTTTAATACTATATGTTTAGAAGAGCTATTATTCTCAATATCAAACATTTCGTATTTAACTTTTTGAGGCAGAGTAGGATAGATAGAATCAATTTCTCCAGTATGTAAGTACTGTGCTAAATTTTTATGAATACCCGGTATATTGTTAAGAGGAGATTGATAGTGAGCATAGGCAAATGTATATATTTTATTTGCATAATTTTTAGCTATTTCTAATTGTTGAACAAATCGTCCGATAGGGGCGCTTCCCCAATAATTTACTCCAAAGAGAGGGGTAGTATTGGTGTCATAAAGCAAAGAGTCGGCTGGTTGAACAAAACTTTCGATATTGGCATTACATTGAGGAATACCATTATTATTTGCTACAACATTAGCATACATGGCACACCAAGGATTTACAGTTGCCAACGTTTGCCCTCCACCTCCAATATTATCCATTGGAAGCATTTCATCTATTTCTCTAAAGTGGCATTTTTGAAAAAATTCTTCGTAGAATGCCTGTGTATTTTCAATGTTGGCGCACCAATCTGCCTGAGTAGCAAATGGGCTGAACAAGAGAGGCATAGAAGGATCGATAGCATTTAATGTGTCAATCAATCGATTGAATTG
Organism: Paludibacteraceae bacterium; assembly: GCA_017630395.1. Classification (GTDB taxonomy): domain Bacteria; phylum Bacteroidota; class Bacteroidia; order Bacteroidales; family Paludibacteraceae; genus UBA1181. The sequence continues at coordinate 24,198 of JAGBVI010000047.1, read as the reverse complement.
TTCTGCCATACGTTGTGCGTAGATAGAGCGTCTATGAGGATTGTTCCATTCGATATGGTTCCATATCTCGTACACACTATAAAATCCTGAAAAAGTGTTAGAAAATTCAGTTTTGTATGTAGAGTATAACTCTCTGGCAAATTTGCAAGACATAGTCATTGCTTCTGCGAACTCTTGGTAGTCATTGTCATTGCATAGATTCCAATTCCACCATCTACTATCACAGCCTAAACCAAGATATACTTTTACTCCTCCCTTTTTTGCCTGTTTAAGGATTTTGGTTGTTTCATCGGCAGAGAGACTTGTATTGGAAAGTTGTGACGGATAACTACAACTCCAAGGTTCATTACTATTACTGCGAGAAGCTATGTCTGCCATGATGATTTCTTGTATTCCGATTTCCTTCATAGACGAGATCTCTGCCTCCCATCTTTCGTCAGTCCAATAGCTATACAGCCAAGTTTGTATAAACGTTCCGTCTATATTTGCAAAGCAGGTGAAAGAGAGAAGAAGCGATAAAAGTGCGAGGTTAAATTTATTCATTGAAGGTTAAATTTTAGTGAGTTGAATCTATGAGGTTGTTTAAATTTTATTTCGAGCATATTTTTTTTATAAAATTTAAACAGCTTCTAAGTGTGAGTTATATAAATTACGTTTACACTTACTAAAGTATAAATCAAGGATTTATAAATTTTTCGGTAGTTTTTGAATTCTTTCAGCATCTTGCAGATTGTCAGTTGGTTGCAGCGTTTGCATAGCATCCTTCCATCTCTCAGAATCTACTTGAAACAGATTCAAAATTTTGCAAAATGAAATTATAGCCCCCTTTGAAAAAAATAAGGATGTAGTCCGATTTATTACAATTTGGATACATCCCTATCTTGTTTTGTTCTTTGTTGAGGTTACATTATTGGATAAAAACATTGTAACCTTGTGAACCGGCTAAACAGATGAAATTATTCTGTCAAATCTACGATTTCTGCGGTAGGAGCATTTTTCATAACAGAAGCAATTCCATTTTTGCAACTAGCTTCGCTAGCGTACATTTGGCTAGAGCCAATTACTTGACCGTTAGTTGCTTTTAGGTTAAAATGGAATTTACCATTTTGAGCTTCTTTAATTTCGAATCTTTTTTCTTCTTGACTATTTTTCTTTACAGATTCAACTCCATTCAAGCAAGATGCTTTTGTTTTGTATCCTTCACTACCCAAAATGATTTCACCATTTCCGGCTTTCAAATTGAATTGGATTTCTCCGTTTTTTCTTGTCGTAATTTCAAATTTTGCCATGATAATTAAATTTATAGTTTATTTTACCTATTTTCAAAAAATAGTTGTTCATTAAATATCTTATTTTAGGCAAATTTATAAAACTTTGCGAAAATAGCAAGTGTTTAGTTCTTTTTTTATAAGGAAAATGAAACTTTACTTTTAAAATTTTAAACGGAGAATTTATTGAACTCTCCTTAATTGAACAATTCCAATACTTATTTCATACAAAAGGATAAGAGGTAAAGAGACTAGAGCCAAAGTGAAAATATCAGATGTTGGAGTGATGATTGCAGCGATCAGAAGTATTGCAATAATACTATGTCGTCTGTATTCTTTCATTATCTTACCATTTATAACACCAAGTTTGGCAAGCACCCAAGCAAATATGGGCATTTCAAAAGCGATGCTGCAGAATAAAGAAATAGCAATAAAATTATCAATATAGGATTGTAAACTGATTAAATTTTCAACGTTTCCACTAACCTGATAAGTACTAAGGAACTGGTATGTAAACGGAAAAATAATAAAATAGGCCAACGTAAAACCCATTGCGAATAAAACAGAAGAGCAAATACAAACAGAGATAGCATATTTTTTTTCCTTTTTATGCAAGGCAGGAGCCACAAACTTAAATAATTGATACAATAAAAATGGAAATGAAAGTAAGAAGCCTACCTGTAATGCCGTTTTTACATGAATGACAAACTGACTTGCCAGTCCGGTATTAATTAATTTTACCTTTTCAGAATTATTTATAGAGGTTATTAATCCGGTATTAAAATTAGATAGAAGGTCATATGTAATAAAGTTTTCTCCTCCGGGAGCTAAAATAAATGCGAAAATTTCCTCTTTGAAGAAAAAAGCAACAACACTGCACAACACGAAGACCATGCAAATTTTTATTATGCATTCCCGCAGTTCGTCCAGATGCTCCCAGAAGGTGAGTTGATCTTTATTACTCATTCTCTTTTTTTGTATCCTCTTTTTTCTCTTTCTCTTCTAAGTCGTTCAGTCCCTCTTTAAAACTTTTGACACCTTTTCCTAAACCTCTCATTAATTCAGGAATCTTTTTTCCGCCAAAAAGAAGCAACACTACAAGAGCAATGACCAAAATCTCTTGCATGCCTAATCCCATAAACAATAACTTCATGATTAGTTCAATTTAAGGAAATCGGAGTGTGATAATAGCTCATTAGCACACTCCGATTCATGTTATTAAATATTTAAATACTCACAAACTTCGTTGTAAACAGACTCTCCGTTGAATCCAAATTTTTCATCCAAAACTTTGTAAGGAGCAGAGTAGCCAAAATGGTTTAATCCATGAACGAATCCATTAGCGCCAACCAAATCTCTAATATTCAAAGATAATCCGGCAGTCATTCCATAAGTAGGGATGTTATTAGGAAGAACTTCTGTTTGATACTCTTTGCTTTGAGAACGGAATAATCCCTCAGAAGGAGCAGAAACAATTCTGATATTTAGGTTTTTACGATCTTCTAAAAGTTTAGCACCTTCAAACAAGGTAGAAACCTCAGAACCACTTGCCACCATGATGATGTCAGGAGTTCCCTTGCAATCTTTTACGATGTAAGCACCCTTTTCGGCCCCCAATGCTTGTTCATAATTATTTCCCTTTTCGCATGGCAAATCATTGATATTTTGGCGAGAAAGAATTAGTCCTGTAGGAGTGTCTAAGTTTTCCATAGCCATTTTCCATGCCACAGTAGTTTCATGTACATCAGCAGGACGAAGCACCAACATGCTATTTTTTCCTTTATGATTTTTCACATGTTCCATTAAACGAACTTGCGCTTCTTGCTCTATAGGTTGATGAGTAGGACCATCTTCACCTACACGGAATGCATCGTGAGACCAAACGTATTTCACCGGAAGTCTCATAAGAGCCGACATACGATAAGCAGGTTTCATGTAGTCAGAGAAAGCAAAGAAAGTACCGCAAGCAGTAAATATACCACCATGAAGGGCAATACCATTCATGATACAAGCCATTGTTAATTCAGAAACTCCAGCATTAAAGAAAGCACCAGAGAAATCACCATTCACGAAAGGATGAGTTTTCTTTAAGAATCCATCTGTTTTATCCGAGTTAGATAGATCGGCAGAAGCAACAATCATGTTTTCAACATTTTCAGCCAAAACACCCAAAACAGTAGCAGAACCTACTCTAGTAGCCTGATTAGGTTTTTGTTCTATTTTTGAGTAATCAATTTTAGGAGCTTCACCACTAAAGAAAGTTTTCAATTTTTCAGCCAATTCCGGATTTTGTTTTTCCCAAGCAGCTTGTTCAGCCTTTTTCTTTGCAGCCCAATCGATAAGTTCTTTTTTTCTTTTTGCATAAAGTTCTTTGACTTCATCAAATATTACGAATGGATTTTCAGGGTCTCCACCCAAATTTTTGATAGTAGAAGGGATGCAAACACCAGCATTAGAAAGAGGTTGTCCATGCGTAGAAACCTTGCTTTCCATGGAACCACCATTGGCATCCAAACAACCGATACCCATGGTAGTTTTACCAATGATTATAGTTGGTCTTTTTGTTTCTTTATTAGCATTTTCTAAAGCATTGTATATCTCTTGAGCGTTGTTACCATTAATAGAAATAACATTCCAATTCCATGCTTTATATTTCATCTCGATATCTTCGGTATCTACCTCATCAACTTTAGTTGATAATTGAATGTTATTAGCATCATAAAACATGATAAGATTGTGAAGACCCAAGTGACCGGCAACTCGACCGGCACCTTGAGAGATTTCCTCTTGGATACTACCATCGGAGACGAAAGTATAGATTTTATGGCTCATCCATTCTCCGAATCTGGCAGCAAGGAATCTTTCTGCTATAGCTGCTCCAACAGCCATTGTATGTCCTTGACCCAATGGACCGGATGTATTTTCCACACCCAATTCAAAATTTACCTCTGGATGTCCGGGTGTTTTGCTTTGCCATTGACGGAACGATTTAATATCATCCATTGTCAATTTGTCGCTAAGCAATAGTGCCGAATACAACATAGGAGACATGTGACCAGGATCTAAAAAGAATCGGTCTCTGTTAATCCAATTTGGATCGTTGGGATCATAGTTTAAAAAACTTGAGTAAAGGACGTTGATAAAATCAGCACCTCCCATTGCACCTCCCGGATGTCCCGATTTTGCTTTTTCTACCATGGAAACAGTCAAAACTCGGATGTTGTCTGCTGCGCGATTTAGCGTTTTAATGTCAACCATTTTTATTTATTGTTTTGTTTATGGAAAAAATAACTTATCGTATATCTAAATCCCCATTTCCCATACTCCTTGTCTCCATAACCAGGAGCATAAGATTGGTGAATAATTTTGTTTTCTTCTTTTTGTAATTTAGCATACAAAGGCAATTTATATATTACCTCCCAACCTAAGCATAATCCATTTACGATAGGGGTTTTTAGTCCTACAAAAATTTCGCCCCAATGAGCAGTAGTTTTCCCTTTAGACGAAAATAGGCTAGGTTCTTTATTCCAATAACTATTTTCGATAGGATAATTTTGTATTTCATAACTATATTTTGGTGCGACTGCGTACATCACTCCTATGTAGGCATTAGGAAGTACCATTTTGTCAGGAATTTTTTTCCAAAGATTGTATGCTGCACCAAATTTCATATATAGACCATTTACCTTATATAAATTTCCCGAGATAGGGGTGGAGTATGAATATTCGTCTGAAGCATCAAAACGGTCATATCCCACCACAATTTCAGGATATAAATGGTGGAAGAAGTCTGCCTGAACGCTAGCATTAAATCCTAATCGATCCCGGTTAAATAGATGTAGAATCGGTGAAAATACATCTAAATCAACCGATACTCCATAGAAAGTCTTTCCCTCCCACTTCTTTTTCTTATCCTCGGCGAGAAGAGAAGTGGAGGAGAGCAATAAAATAAGTATTGCAATCCAATTAATAATAATTGAGGAAAACTTTAACTTGAGCTTCATTGTTTTGATTGTTTATCAATGTATGGAGTAATTCAATATCTCCAATTTTGTCTCTTTTAAATTCTACATTAAGTAACATTTGAGAGGACAAGCAACCGCACTCTGCTGATACAAATTCATTTTGATTGTAATAAGCAATAGATAGGGTATCAAATAATGGAGTATAATAAATATAGGATACAGAGTCTATATTGCCAGATAAATATATAGCACTATTAAAACCATTTGTAAAATAAAAGTCTCCAACCTTTTTTTCTACCTCTAATGTGTCGTTTGTTGCATTATCAACAAAAATATTATCCGTTATAAATTTGAGTGTATTCCACTCTTCTTTATCATACATTAGAGCGATTAAATATTCAGATTTATTACTATTTTTATTTAAAGGTAAATTAATTTGACTTTCTTGAGAAAAATCTAAAATGGAGTCAGTCCCAATACCTTGTATTATTAGAGCCTTTGGAGTTGCTTTTTGTGATGTGTCAGAATATTTATACAAGTCGATTCTGAGAGGAGTATTTATTACCTCATCGCAATGTTCGTTGTTGCAAGAAATAAAAAGCGAGAATCCCACAACGAAAAATAAGGTTATTTTTCGAAGCGAGTTATCGGACATTATTTTTACAAATTTCCAATTCATTAGACAAAAGAAGTAATTTCGTTTTTACTTTTTCTCTTTTTTTCGATTATTGTATTTTCGTTGGCATATCCAATAGGGAGAATAACAATAGCCTCTTCATTTTGAGGTAGTTGTAGGATCTCGTTGCATTTTTGAGCATCGAAATTGCATACCCAACAAGTCCCCAATCCCAATTCTTCTGCAGCTAAAACAATATGTTCTGTTGCAATTGCGACATCGATATCGCAATGATCTTTATTGTCAGAACCTCTTTTCCACGATTCAGAATGAATGCCGCATACAACAATGTAGAGAGAAGCCTCTTTAAACCAATCTCGATTGTAGCAATCGTGTAATTCACTCTTTTTCTCTTCGGATTGAACAACGATAAATCTCCATGGTTGTTTATTAACCGCAGAAGGAGCTAAACGAGCCACTTCCAATAGGTATTCGATTTTCTCTTTTTCGACCTCTTGTTGAGAATAAGCGCGAACAGAGTGTCTTTTTTGTATAAGTTCAAGTAAATTCATCATTGAGATTATCCAAATGATTTAACTTCAGCTTTCAAAATATTAAGAGCAATATCAATTGGACTCTCTTCCAACTCACCATATCTTTCGATAATAATCTTTGCCAACTCAATAGCCGGAAGTTTATTAGGGATTTCAGAGGCACAAGTGTTAATGAGTTGAATCATAGTTTCTTTTGCATTTTTTGTCACTAACCAGACCTCTTTCCCAACATAAATCTGTTGAGTTACGTTGTGTTCAAACTCCTCACGAATTGTAGTAAGCAGCACAAGGTGTAAATCGCCACTTGTCATATTTCCTGTTTGTACTCGCATAATGAGAGAGTCGGGGCGAATACGCTCTAAAAACATAGCTAAACGTTCGTAAGCAGTAAGTTTAATAGGGTTTAAACTTTTAGCTGTTTCACGTCTCATCTCGTAGTATCTTTTTCTCTCTTCATTTTTAAAGAAATCCCTTAAAAGATAGTATGTAGTCAATAATACCAACAATCCCGGTATTGTAACTTTTGCCAATTCAAGAATAAAATTTTCCATTTAATTAATCTAAGTTTAATGTTTTTTCCAATTTATAATCATTCCTTTCGGAAGAATTTCTTGCAATCATCTCACCGATAAAACCGGACAAGAATAGTTGAGTCCCAATAATCATGCTAGTTAGAGACAAGTAGAAGTAAGGACTGTCAGTAACAAGCGGAGCATTAGTACCTTCCCATATATGGTATAATTTCACTCCACCCACGACACAAACAGAAATCAATCCAATGAAGAACATCAAGGAGCCTACGATACCGAAAAAGTGCATTGGTTTTTTTCCGAAAGTAGAAAGGAACCAAAGAGAGATTAGATCCAAATAACCGTTGAAGAAACGATTTATTCCAAATTTAGATACACCATATTTTCTTGCTTGGTGTTTTACTACTTTCTCTCCAATTTTTTTAAATCCGGCATTTTTTGCTAAGTAAGGGATATAGCGATGCATTTCTCCATATACTTCGATGCTTTTTACTACATTTTTTCTGTAGGCTTTTAGTCCGCAATTGAAGTCGTGCAAGTAAATTCCGGAAATAGCACGAGTGGTAGCATTAAAAAGTTTAGAAGGAAGATTTTTCGTTAATTTAGAATCGTAACGAATTTTTTTCCATCCGGAAACCAAGTCGTACCCCTCATTGGTTATCATTTTATAAAGTTCGGGGATTTCTTCCGGACTATCTTGAAGGTCTGCGTCCATAGTGATAACCACTTCTCCTTTACACTCTTTGAAACCACAATAAAGGGCTGCAGATTTCCCGTAGTTGCGTCTGAATTTAATACCCTTAGCTTCAGGATATTTGCTACCTAACTCTTCAATGATATTCCAAGAATTATCAGTACTTCCATCATTAATAAAGACAACTTCGTAAGAGAAATTATTTTCCTCCATTACGTGTTTTATCCATAAGAAAAGTTCGTTTAACGAATCTTCTTCATTATATAATGGGATGACTACGGATATATCCATATATTACATAAGTTAAATTTACACTATAATTTTTTATTCCGAAAAGAAAAAGATGTAAAGATAGATAAAAAGAACCCCATTAAGAAGAACGACCACATGCTAGATAGAGCAAAATTGGTTGCGGACATACTTTTGAGGTTGTTTACCATTAATATTTTATCATTTTCGGTTAAATTCAAATTAGAATGATTGATAAGTGAAATAGATGATTCAATCGTTTGTTGTAGCACTTTAGGATTGATAAATTGGAAATAAAAATAAAAGAAAGTAGCTAAAAGCATTGAAACAAAGAAAAATAGGTGCATTCCAAAATTTAGAGCTTTAAAGTAAGTTATATTTCCATCTAGTAAATCTCTATTGTATACCATTGTGTAGTAATAAACACAAAAGATAGTAATAGCGAACCCTATCGAAGAAAGTATAAGGGAACACAAGGGGTGTTTAGAGCAAAATTGCAATTGAATGAAGTAGATAAACATCAAGGCGCCACCCAATACTAATCCGGCTGACATAGCATAGGTGGTGGCATTTTCTCTGTTTTTATTTTCTTTCTCCATCATCATTTCCTTAAAAACGATGCAAATTTAGCGATTTTTTTAGTGTGATAGAAAATTTTTTTACGAAAAAAGTTTGTAATTAAAAAAAAATATCTACTTTTGCAGCGGGTAAGTCCTATACGACCAGCTCCCTTAGAATCCCCCAGGGCTTGATCGCAGCAAGGGTAATTCGGTTGTAGCGGTGCGATGTAGATTGCTTGCCCGCCTGCCTCTTTAGCTCAGTTGGCCAGAGCACGTGATTTGTAATCTCGGGGTCGTTGGTTCGAATCCGACAAGAGGCTCGAAAGAAAGGTGTACGGAAGTACACCTTTTTTTGTTGCACGAGGTAGGGGTAGAGAGTTGTGGAGGGTTGCTAGTTTAGAGAGATTGATATGATAAATTAATCGCTTTCTGAGAAACTTCTTTGTAGGAGTGTTTTTCTACCTCATTTCTTTATTGTATCTTTGTAGGCAAATAATTGTTTTATTAATAATATATTCGTTATGAGCGATCAACGTTATAATTTGCGCGGAGTTTCTGCTGGAAAAGAGGATGTACACAATGCTATAAAGAACATTGATAAGGGTTTATATCCTAAGGCTTTTTGTAAGATTATTCCTGATATTTTGGGTGGTGATTCGGATTATTGTAACATTATGCATGCCGATGGAGCCGGAACTAAATCATCTTTAGCTTATATGTATTGGAAGGAGACGGGAGATTTGTCTGTGTGGAAGGGAATAGCTCAAGATGCGTTGATAATGAATATTGATGATTTGTTATGTGTTGGTGCAACAGATAATATTTTGGTATCTTCAACAATTGGACGAAATAAATTATTGATCCCCGGCGAAGTAATTTCTGCTATTATCAATGGTACAGACGAATTATTAGCAGAGTTGAGAGAGATGGGAATAGGGGTATATGCGACCGGAGGAGAGACTGCTGATGTAGGTGATTTGGTTCGTACAATAATTGTAGATAGTACAGTGACATGTAGAATGAAACGTTCAGATGTTGTTGATAATGCCAATATTCAAGCCGGAGATGTGATAGTGGGATTGGCATCTTACGGTCAAGCAAAATATGAGAAGGAGTATAACGGCGGAATGGGTAGTAATGGTTTGACCTCTGCTCGTCATGATGTCTTTTCAAAGTATTTGGCAGAGAAATATCCGGAAAGTTTTGATGCCGGTGTGCCTTCTGAGTTAGTTTATTCGGGTGCATTATCCTTATTAGATAAAGTAGAAGGTTCTCCTATAAATGCCGGAAAGATGGTCTTGTCTCCAACAAGAACATACGCTCCGGTTATTAAGAAGGTGTTAGACGTAATGCGGAAAGAGATCCATGGTATGGTTCATTGTTCAGGAGGAGCACAAACAAAAGTGTTACACTTTGTTGACAATGTAAAAATCACAAAAAATAATTTATTTGCAGTTCCTCCTTTGTTCAAAACAATACAAAATCAGTCTGGAACTGATTGGAAAGAGATGTATAAAGTATTCAATATGGGTCATCGCTTTGAACTCTATTTGCCGGAGAAATTGGCAGGAGATGTAATACAAATTTCAAAAGAGTTTGGCATTGATGCTCAAATTGTAGGTTTTGTAGAGAAGTCAGATAAAAAGGAGTTGGTGATAGAAAGCGAGTTTGGACGTTTTGAATATTGATTAACGGATTGAAAATTTATTAGTATGTCTGAGAATACATTGTTACAAAGATTAGAAGGTTTAGAGCATAAATTTGAAGAGATTTCTACGCTAATCACGGATCCATCTGTTATCGCAGATATGAAGCGCTATGTGAAGTTGAATAAAGAATATCGAGATTTGGAGCGTATTGTTTCTGCAAGAAAGGAGTATGTACGTGTGCTATCCAATATAGCAGAAGCAAAAAGTATATTGGAGACAGAAAATGACCCTGAAATGCGAGAGATGGCAAAGATGGAGTTGGAGGAGTTGGAGCCTCAATTGCCATCGATGGAGGAGAACATAAAGATATTGTTAATCCCTTCTGACCCTGAAGACTCCAAGAATGCAATAGTAGAAATTAGAGGAGGAACAGGAGGAGACGAGGCTGCTCTTTTTGCCGGAGATTTGTATAAAATGTATGCAAAATATTGTGAAACAAAAGGTTGGAATATTGCTATTTCAAGTTTTAATGAAGGTACAGCTGGCGGATTTAAGGAGATAATTTTTACAGTTTCCGGTGAGAATGTATACGGAACGTTAAAGTATGAATCGGGTGTGCATCGGGTACAACGTGTACCAGCAACAGAAACACAGGGACGAGTTCATACTTCAGCTGCAACTGTTGCGGTGTTGCCGGAAGCGGATGAGTTTGATGTTGAAATTAATGAAGGAGAGATCAAGTGGGATACTTTTCGTTCCGGAGGTGCAGGTGGGCAGAATGTCAATAAGGTGGAGTCTGGGGTGCGGTTACGTTATATGTGGAGGAATCCTGTAACCGGAGTTTCGGAAGAGATTTTGATTGAGTGTACCGAGACGCGAGATCAACCTAAAAATAAAGAGAGAGCTTTGTCTCGATTGAGAACAATGATTTATGATAGAGAACATCAGAAATATGTAGATGATATTGCTCAAAGACGAAAAACAATGGTTTCTACCGGTGACAGATCAGCTAAAATTAGGACCTATAACTATCCTCAAGGAAGAGTAACCGACCATAGAATTAATTTAACTTTGTATAATTTACAAGCTGTTGTTGGAGGTGAAATACAAGAGATTATTGACAAGTTGATTATTGCAGAAAATGCAGAAAGATTGAAAGAGAGTGAGTTATGATTTCAAACAATATTTTGGAAACAATTGGAAAAACTCCACTTGTTCGTATTAATAATTTGTCCCCTAATCCTAATGTAAATATTTTTGCAAAGTTAGAAGGTTTTAATCCTACTGGTAGCATAAAAGATAGGATAGCTATTCAGATGGTTGAACAAGCTGAGAAAGAGGGGAAGCTAACTAAAGGGAAAATCATCATAGAGCCAACTTCCGGAAATACCGGAATAGGTTTAGCCATTGCAGGAATTGTGAAAGGGTATGAGGTGGTTATAGTTATGAGTGAGGCGGTATCTGTTGAACGCCGAAAGATCATCAAATCGTATGGCGGAACAGTTATTTTAACTCCTGCAAATGAAGGAACCGATGGTGCAATACGTTTAGCACATAAGATGGTGAATGAAAATCCGGATAAATATTTTATGCCGGACCAATTCTCTAATGCGGCAAATTATCAAGCTCATTATAAAACAACAGCAACTGAAATTTGGGAGCAGACGCAAGGAAATATAGATTATCTGGTTTGTGCATTAGGTACGTCCGGGACTATTATGGGAATTTCTAAATTTCTGAAACAGCATAAGCCTGAAATAAAGGTAGTTTGTGCTCATCCGATAAAAGGGCACTATATTCAAGGTTTAAAGAATATGGAGGAGGCGATTGTTCCTGCTATTTATGATCCTTCACGGATTGATGTTCAGATAATGGTGGAGAGTGAAGAGGCAATCGCAACAGCACGAAGAATAATAGCTAAAGAGGGAATTTTTGCCGGAATGAGTAGTGGTGCTGCAATGTTGGCTGCAATTAAGACAGCTGAGATGATTGAAAAAGGAAATATTGTTGTGGTTTTTCCTGATCGAGCAGAAAAATACTTGAGTACGAGTATGTTTGAGGCTTTGTAATAAAAAAGAGGGGTGACAAGATTGTCACTCCCTCTGAACCGAGTGAAACTTAGTAACACTGAGTGAGCGTATAATGCGTAGAACCGCATCTGTTTATTTCACTTCGATTGCTTTTGTCATCTCTTCTTTTTCCAAATTTTTCTTCTTGATGTCGATGTAAAGAATGCCATTTTCTTGTTTTGCTTCGATGCAGTCTCTATCGATATTGTCTGGCAATAGGAGAGTTTGTTTAAATTGGGTATAGCCAAACTCACAACGAAGATATTTCCCGGATTTATCTTTTTCTTCTGTTTCACTTTTTTTGTTAACAGAGATAACCAATTCATTGTCGTTGGTTATACTGATCTGAAAATCCTCCTTTGTAATACCTGGAACAGCAAGTTCGATTTTATAACAATTCTCCTTTTCAATGATATTCATTGCAGGTAGATTAGAACTTTTCCTTGTAGGAATAATACTAGACCAATCATTAGCCCAAAAGTCATTGAACAAACTTGGCATCCAGTTTTGATTTCTTTTTACAGGTGTCATATTCGTATAATTTTTTTGTTTGTATAGATATAACCCTAGGAAATACTAAATGTTTATTGGTTAGATTATTTTAACGAATACAAAAAGTGTCAGGATTAATCTTGTACATAATCCTGACACAAACAACTTCTTTACTATATAAAAAAATGATTTTTATAGACGTAGTTCCTATTGTGGTGAGTTCTGTAAATTCACCATTTATAATCAAGGAAATAAGCAAAATGCTTCAAAATCATCTCGAGTTAACCTTATAGAAACTTCTTTCAAAAATTCAGCGAAATGAATTTATAGAAACCATCTTAATTTCGTATAGTGACGATACTATCTATTACATATTTGCTATTTCCTCTCCAAGGTAGAGGAGCGAGATACTCTTTGTAGTGTAAATCCAATTCATGTCCACTTAATATCTCTAATTTTTTAGCAAGAGAATCATTTTCTATGGAGAAAATAAATTCATTAGATTGTATTCCACCGGTAGTCTGAGAACTTTTGAAACCGCTTTGAATCATTTTTCCCTCGTAAGTTTTGAATAGGTATCCCTTGTAAACGACGTAATTTAACTCACCGCTTTTTACTCCTTCACCAAACACGAAGTAGTAGCGATAGTAGAAGAAACCACCACCAATAATTAATAAGGTCAAAATTGAAAATAATATAATTTTAAAAATTTTCATTTTAGATAATCTTAAAAGTTTGCAGATTTTGGAGTTCTTGGGAACGGTATTACATCACGAATGTTCTGCATACCGGTTACAAAAAGCAAAAGACGTTCAAATCCGAGACCAAATCCGGCGTGAGGGCAAGTACCAAAACGACGAGAATCCAAATACCACCACATATCTTTCATTGGGATATTTAATTCTTGAATTCGATTCATCAATTTATCATAGTTCTCTTCGCGTTCAGAACCTCCAATAATCTCTCCGATAGTAGGGAATAGAACATCCATGGCTCTCACCGTTTTTCCATCATCATTTTGTTTCATATAAAATGCTTTGATCTCTTTTGGATAATCTGTCAAGATAACCGGATTTTTAAAGTGGTTTTCAACAAGGTAACGTTCGTGCTCAGAAGCCAAGTCGCAACCCCAATAAACAGGGTATTCAAACTTATGTCCTTTAGCAACAGCCTCTTCAAGAATATTGATACCTTCTGTGTAAGTCAATCGAGTGAATTTGTTCTTAAGCACCCCTTGCAATCTTTCCAACAATCCTTTATCAATCATTTGATTCAAGAATTGAAGGTCATCATTACAATTATCCAAAGCCCATTGAACGCAATATTTGATAAACTCTTCAGCCAAATCCATGTTGTCATTAATGTCATTGAAAGCCACTTCAGGTTCAATCATCCAAAACTCAGCCAAGTGACGAGGGGTATTTGAATTCTCAGCACGGAAAGTTGGACCGAATGTATATACGGCACCTAAAGCGGTAGCAGCCAATTCAGCTTCCAACTGACCGGAAACTGTTAAGCTGGTAGGTTTGCCAAAGAAATCATTTTCGTATTTAACAGCATTGGTTTTTTCATCCTTTTGGATGTTGTCAAGATTTAACGTTGTAACTTGAAACATCTGTCCGGCACCCTCACAATCTGATGCAGTTATAATGGGAGCGTGGAAATAAACAAAACCTCTATCATGGAAAAATTTATGAATAGCATAAGCCATTTGGTGACGAATTCTATAAACAGCCCCAAACGTATTGGTACGAGGTCTTATATGAGCAATTTCGCGAAGAAACTCCATCGAGTGTCCCTTTTTTTGTAGAGGGTATGTATCCGGATCCGCTAAACCATATATTTTTATCTCTTCTGCTTGAATTTCTACAGATTGTCCACCACCAATAGATTGAACAAGTTTTCCAACTACGCTTATACAAGCTCCGGTTGTGATTGATTTTAATGTATTTTCATCAAACTTTTCAACATCAGCAACAATTTGAATATTGTTGATGGTTGAACCATCGTTGAGAGCAATAAAATTAACCTGTTTATTACCTCTTTTCGTTCTTACCCAACCTTTTACGTTGATATCTTTACCGAACTCAGTGCACTTAAGAGCATCGGTGATTTTTGTTCTGCGAATTTCCATAAAAATTTTATGTTGTTTTTTAATTTGCCACAAAATTAGTTAAAAATAGGAATATTATAACAATAGTTTACTATTTTTTTTTACCATCCGTTTTTGCTCTCTTTTTTCTATGAAAATAGCTACTATTTTAGAGAGAATACGAACTTTACTCTATATAAAAAGGTGAAAAACTTCTTGACTTTTTTGTTGCCAATTTATTCCCAATGTTTCATAACAGATGTTTGAGTATGGGGGATGAGATTGAGGACCATTTTATAAATTTTCCACCTTTAGTAAATGCTACAGATTAGGTTGGGGCGGTTTTGAAGAGTGTTTAGTTTAGGTTTGAGTATCGTGATAGAGAGAATAAGTACAAGATAAGTAAAATAAATTCAAAGATTCTAAAAAAATGAATTTGTAGGAATTTGTTATGATGTTTTTTTTTGTTTGTCAGTGATAGTAAACAATAGGAAGAGTATCTTTGTTAGATTTAATATTATGGCAATAATTGATGAAATATAAATAATTTTTAATTGTTTTATTAAAAATATACTTTAAAGTTTCACTCTCTTATTTTCGGCATCTTTGAGATTCTTTTTAATCTATTTTTTATTATTCTTTCTTGATAATATCCACTATTTTCTGCAAAAGAAGAGTAAAAATAGATATAAAAATCTCTCTCAAATATGCTCGAAATAAAATTTAAACAACTTCTGAAAAGATGAATGAAAATTGTATTTTAAATAATTTATATTTCTCAAAAAGAACTTTTAACAGTATCTGTTATTGTTTATAGGAATTGTCTTAATTTATTTGTTGTAAATATATAGTAATTAATATTTTATTGTATTGTTTATATTAAAAATATTAACTGATGTAAAAAAAAATGGATGTTGGCGATATTATTTGATAAATTTGTCGTATATTTGCAACGAATTTTATTTATACATATTGTCTAACGACTAAGAATTATTTTTTATTAACTTAAAATGAGTGAATTAACAGACAAAGTGAATCCCGTAAACGATTTTGATTGGGATGCTTATGAGAATGGTGATGTTCTAACAAACATCAGTAAAGAAGAATTAGAGAGCAAGTACAGCAAGACATTGAATGTCGTGAAAGACAAAGATGTTGTTATGGGTACTGTTATCTCGATGAACAAAAGAGAGGTAGTCGTAAATGTAGGCTACAAATCAGACGGAGTTGTTTCAATGAATGAATTCCGTTACAATCCGGAGTTAAAAATTGGTGATCAAGTTGAGGTTTACATTGAGAGTCCGGAGGATAAAAAAGGACAATTATTATTGTCTCACAAGAAAGCGCGTGCAGCACGTTCATGGGATTGTGTAAATGCTGCATTGGAAAATGATGAAATCATAAAAGGTTACATTAAATGTAGAACTAAGGGTGGTATGATTGTGGATGTATTTGGAATTGAAGCATTCTTGCCAGGTTCACAAATTGATGTTAAGCCAATTCGCGACTATGACATGTTCGTAGGAAAGATCATGGAATTCAAGGTTGTGAAAATTAATCATGAATTTAAGAATGTTGTTGTTTCTCATAAGGCTCTTATTGAGGCTGAGTTGGAACAACAGAAGAAAGATATTATCTCTAAATTGGAGAAAGGTCAAGTATTGGAAGGAACTGTTAAGAACATCACTTCTTATGGAGTATTCATTGATTTGGGTGGTGTAGATGGTTTGATTCATATTACAGACTTGTCTTGGGGTCGTGTTACTCATCCGGAAGAGGTTGTTTCATTGGATCAAAAGTTGAACGTAGTTATCTTAGACTTTGATGATGATAAGAAACGTATTGCGTTAGGATTGAAACAATTAACTCCACATCCATGGGATGCATTGGATGCTAATTTGAATGTTGGAGATAAAGTTAAAGGAAAAGTTGTTGTGATGGCAGATTACGGAGCATTTGTTGAGATTGCTCCAGGTGTAGAAGGATTGATTCATGTTTCAGAGATGTCATGGTCACAACACTTGCGTAGTGCACAAGATTTCATGAAGGTAGGAGATGATGTTGAAGCAGTAGTTTTGACATTGGATCGTGACGAAAGAAAGATGTCTTTGGGTATTAAACAATTGAAAGAAGATCCATGGGCAGCAATCGACACTGAATATGCAATTGGAACTAAACATACAGCAAAAGTTCGCAACTTTACTAACTTTGGAGTTTTTGTAGAGATTACAGAAGGAGTTGATGGTTTGATTCATATTTCAGATTTGTCTTGGACTAAAAAGATTAAACACCCATCAGAGTTTACTCAAATTGGAGCAGATATTGAAGTTCAAGTGTTGGAGATTGACAAAGAGAATCGTCGTTTGAGTTTGGGTCACAAACAATTAGAGGACAATCCATGGGAAGTGTTTGAGACCGTATTTACAGTAGATTCAGTTCATGAAGGAACTATTGTAGAGATGATTGATAAAGGAGCAGTGATTTCATTGCCTTACGGAGTAGAAGGTTTTGCAACTCCAAAGCACTTAATCAAGGAGGATAAGACACAAGCAAAAGTTGATGAGAAGTTGATGTTTAAGGTGATTGAGTTCAACAAGGATGCTAAGAGAATTATTTTGTCTCACAGCAGAATTTTTGAGGATGCACAAAAAGCAGCAGCTCCGGTAGAGGAAAGTGCTGAGAAAAAAGCAGCTCGCAAGAAAAAAGCAACAAAGAAGTCTGAGAATTTGATTTCTGTAGAAAAGACTACTTTGGGAGATATTGAAGAGTTGGCAGCTTTGAAAGATCAATTGTCGTCTGAAGAGTAATAGAAATAAAAATTATAGAGTTGGTTGTTTTCTCAATTGACTCTATAATAAAAGATAAACAAAGAATTATTTACTTTAATTTAATTTTATATGAAAAAAATTTTTTTGACATTATTTGCTGCTTTGTCACTTGTAGCATCTGTTAATGCTCAAGATCAAGTTGAAGAACAAGCAGTTGCAACTTCTGATGTAGAAGCTGCTGAAGAAGGAGCTAAGGAATCAATCAACCATTGGTCTATCGCTGTTAAGGGTGGTATCAACTACTTGAGACAATCAGATCAAACAGTAGACATGGAGATTGGTGGTCTTATCGAGAGAACATTCAACCCACGTTGGGGAATGGGTATCGAGTACATGTTCTTGAACAATGATCAAGAAAGTCCAAAACCATTGTTGGATGGATATTGCCATGACATTACATTCTTCGGATCTGTAAATGTATCTAACATTATCGCTCCATATCGTTCTGCAGGATGGCAAAAATTGAACTTGTATGCTAATGGTGGTCTTGGTGCTACTATCTACGGATATGAGTTGGAAGGTGCAGAAAAAGAAACTGGTGCTAAGTTGTTATTCTTAGGAGCAGCTAACTTGGAATATGACGTATGCAAATGGTTGGGTATCTTCTTGGAGGCTCAATACAGATGGCATACTAACGCAGAAATGGACGGATTTACTGCTGGTCGTTCTTTCTTGTCAGCTAACTTAGGTCTTCGTCTTAAATTTGCTGGAGAAAGCAATATCAGAAACATTGCTTGGGCAGACTATATCCCACAAGTTGAATTGCCTGATTACGCTCCAATGTTGGAAGCTCAAAAGCAAGAATGTGCTAACATGACTTCTAGATTGGAAGATCAAATCAACGCTCAAAATGAACAAATTAAGAAGTTGCAAGATAAGATCAAATTTACTCAAGATTCATTAGATCGTCACATCAAGATGACTAAAGTTCCTGAGAAGATCGCTCCTACAGCTGAAGAAGAGAAGATCATCAAGACTGCTTTGTCTAACTTGGAATTCGAGTCTGGAAAGGCTGTTATCAAATCATCTTCTTACCAATATTTGGACAACTTGGCTAGTATGGCTAAATCTCGTAAGGATTGGGTTTTGCACTTGAAAGGTTATACTGATAACGTTGGTGACAAAGCTAAAAACCTTCAATTGTCTAAAGATCGTGCTGCTGCAGTTAAGAACTACTTAGTAAGCAAAGGTGTTGATCCTGTAAATCTTGAATCTAAAGGTTTCGGTGACGAAAATCCTATCGCTACTAACAAAACTGCTGCTGGTAGAGCTAAAAACCGTCGTGTAGAAATTGATTTGTTCTCTAACAAATAATTTTAATTAACACTATAAGAAAAGGTAGAGGTCGTTGTACTTCTACCTTTTTTTTGTACTTTTGCAATATGGAAAATTTCCAATTGCATATTTTAGGAGCCGGATCAGCTATTCCTACTAAACAATTTAATCAGCCCTCGCAATTGTTATCGTTGCGGGATAAGTTGTTTATGATTGATTGTGGTGAGGGTGCTCAAAATCAATTGAGACGATTTGGAGCAAGCCTCAGTCGCTTGAATCATATCTTTATTTCTCATTTGCATGGTGATCATTGTTTTGGTTTGATTGGGTTACTTTCGACACTTGATATGCAAGGTCGAACTGCTGAACTTACGATTCATTCTCATGAAGATTTAAAAGTTTTGCTTACACCTTTATTGTCTTATTTTTGTAAGGGAATATCCTATAGAATTAATTTCGAGCCTTTTAATCCTAAAGAAAATCTCGTTATATACGATGATAAGTCTCTGACTGTTGAAACTATTCCCTTGAAACATAAGATACCCACTGCGGGATTTTTGTTTCGTGAAAAAGAGAAACAAAGACATATTATTAGAGAAAAAATAGATTTTTATAAAATCCCTATAAAGGAAATTCCACTTATTAAGCAGGGAGCTGATTTTTACTCTGCAGAGATGGATGAACTAATTCCTAATTCGCAATTAACTCTTCCACCTACTCCTTCTAAAAGTTATGCCTATTGTTCTGATACACTTTGTACAAATTCCGTTATCCCTATGATTGAGGGTGTAGATTGTTTGTTTCACGAAGCAACTTTTTTAAATCAACATCTTTCCAGGGCTAAGTCAACATTTCATTCAACAGCTCGGCAAGTTGCAATGCTTGCAGAAAAAGCCTCTGTTGGAAAATTGATTATCGGTCATTATTCTGCCAGATATGATGATGTTCGATTGTTGTTAGATGAGGCTAAGAGTATTTTTCCTAAAACTTATTTAGCTCATGATGGGGCGCATTTTATAATATGATAAGGTCAAAATATTTTTTATTTGTTCTATTTTTTATCTTTTCGTCCAATTTGTTGTTTTCTCAGATTACTACGGAGATAACAGGAATTGTTAGAGATTCAGCCTCTCAGGAGACGCTTCCCAATGTTTCCATTTATTTTAAGAATACTTCAAATGGTACTGTTACAGACCTATATGGTTCCTTTTCATTGATAACCAAAGAGTCCGGAACATTAGTGATTTCAATGGTAGGTTATAAAGAGAAAGTTTACAAAATTACAGCCAATGGAAAGAAACGGTCTCTTAAGGTCAATTTGCCAATGGAGTATTATGGTTTAGATGAAATAGTTGTTAAGCCCAAACGGGTTAGGTATAGTCGGAAAAATAATGCTGCAGTAGATTTTGTTAAGGCAGTTATTGAAAATAAAGATAAGACAAGTATCCAGAATCAACCTTATTATAACTATGACAAATATCAGAAGTTATCCTATTTTTGGAATGAATTTGAGGAGGGTAAGTATGGGATATTGAACAATAAGTTTGCTTTTTTGTATGATCATATTGATACATTATCAGATGGTACCACTATTTTACCTTTAGGATTAAGAGAGAATATATCTACTATTTATGCGAGGACAAATCCGGAAAAGATCCATACGATTATTCATGCGCAGAAGCAGGATGGATTGGATGAATTTCTTCCTCAAGAAGGAGTACAGAAGACTTTGGACGAGATGTTTCAAGAGATTGATGTATATGATAATGACATCGTTTTGCTCTCCAATCATTTTGTGAGTCCTTTGTCCAACATTGCACCATCGTTTTACAAATATTACATAATTGATTCTTTAGAGATTGATGGAGAGCCATGTGTCAATTTAGGATTTACGCCATTTACAACGGAGGCATACGGGTTTTCAGGAAGTTTATTTGTAACATTAGATTCATTCAAATATGTAAAAAAGGCGGTTTTCAATGTGCCAAAGGATATCAATATGAATTTTGTAGAGGATCTTCATATTGAATTGGAGTATGCCATGTTAGATAGTTCTGTATGCGTTAAGACCAGAGATTTTATGACTGCAGATTTTTTTGTGCCGGCATTACCTCGTATCTATGGTGAGCGATTGAATACCTATAAGAATTATTCCATGGATGAGCCTGCTACTGATGCCATTTTTGAGAGAGAGACGCCGGTGACAGAGAGTGCTCAAAGTGATTCTTACACAGAAGAGGATTGGAGCAATATGAGAGGCGAGCCTTTGAAGTCGCAAGAGAGTCAGGTCTCTACGATTATGGATGAGATGCATAATGTGAAAGCATTTAGAGTGGTTGAGAATGTGGCGAAATTTTGCGTTGATAACTATATTCCTACCAAAAAAGTGAATAGTCAGTTTGACTATGGACCTATTTTTAGTACGGTTACCAAAAATGCTTTGGAGGGTTGGCGGATAAGAGTAGGAGGGGAGACTACCACTGCATTTGATAAACATTTTTTTCTTGATACGTATGCCGCTTGGGGTTTTAAAGATAAAAGGCCCAAAGGATATGGTGCATTGGAATATTCGTTTAATGATAAAAAACAATACAGAACTGAGTTTCCGGTTCATTCATTAAAAGCTTCTGTAAAATACGATGTTGCCAAGGTTGGAGAAGATTTTTCCGGTGGAAATATTTTGTCCTCTCTATTCAGTCGGTCTGATGATAGGAATGCGATTTATCAGTTAAATGCAGCACTTACCTACCAGAGAGAGAGTTACTCGGGATTTTCCTTTACATTGGATTTTGTTCATCAAAAATCTTATTCAACAGAGTTAACACAATTTTATCGGTATAATAAAGATAATCAATTAGAGAAGTTGGACGATTATTCGATGTTTACCGCTAACATAGCTTTGCGGTATGCTCCTGGGGAGAAATTTTATTCATCAAGAAGATTCCGTTTCTCATTATCAAGAGAAAAGCCTGTCTTTGTTTTGTCTCATAATGTAGGAATAAAAGGTTTTTTAGGGTCTGAGTACACATGCAACCGTACACAGCTAAGTTTTGATAAAAGATTTTGGTTATCCTATTTTGGATATATGAATTTAACGTTAAAGGGAACAAAAGTATGGAACAGAGTACCTTATCCGATGTTAGATGTTCCCAATATAGGTTTTTCAAGGTTATTGGATGATAAAGCATTTATGTTGATGGATCCTGTTGAATTTATTCATGATTGGTCTGTAACGTGGTATATTTCTTATTTTATGGGAGGTTTGATTTTGAATAGAATACCTATTATAAGAAAATTGCAGTTTAGGGAGGTGATAACCTTTAAAGGGCTTTATGGCGGTTTGTCAGAGCGTAATAATGTAAATAAAACAAGTAATAAGGAGGGATTGTTTCAGGTGCCATATTCAACCTATTCTATAGAGAATGTTCCGTATATGGAATTAAGTGTAGGGTTGGATAATATACTGAAAATTTTCAGGTTGGATTATGTTTGGCGTTTAACCTACAGAGATCACCCCAATGTTTCTAAAGGAGGATTACGATTTGCGTTTCACATAGATTTTTGATCCTACGATTAATTGTGTTTTCGTTCGCCTCTCTTTCCCATGAGAGGTATGGGTGGGCGACTAAAATCTCGCACTTTTGTCTCTCGTTTATATGTTTTTCCTATGCAACTAATTGTTGTGGAACTTGAGGTTGAGAAGATGCAAAATTTTCCATCAAGTAGAAAGGAGGAAAGCACTTTCGCCTTGATGGAAAATTTTTTATTCCCCTTGTTGCATTATCAACTTGAATTTATTTTTTTTTATAGTGACGTAGAAATAGTCAAAGTAAAATATTTTCAAAAACTACGCCAACTACATAAATAACAACGATTTATTAGATGTAATCTTCCCCAATTTTCACCAATGTATCATTTACAAACTGTCTGATTCGTTGTTCTTCACTTTTTTTGCAAATAAGAAGCACCTTATCAGCTTCAGCCACAATATAGTCTTCCAATCCCTGTACTACAGCCAATTTTCCGTCCGGAAGAGCAATGATATTGTCTTTGCATTCGTAGAGAAGCGATTTACATTTTAGCGTAACATTTTGTTCGGCGTCTTTTTCGGAGTGTTCATAAATAGAACCCCAAGTACCCAAATCAGACCAGCCGAAGTTAGCAGCCAATACATGAACGTTGTCAGCTTTCTCTAAAATAGCGTAGTCGATAGAGATGTTTGTACAAGATTGGTAAATACTATTGATGAATTCTTGTTCTTTCGGAGTGCCATAAAACTCGGCTCCCGCTTTAAATTTGTTACTAACCTCTTCCAAGTAGCTGTCAAATGCGGCGATGATAGTTTTAGCATTCCAGATAAACATACCGGAATTCCATAGGAACTCACCGCTATCCAAGAAAATCTTTGCTAATTCCAAATTAGGTTTTTCTGTAAAAGTTTTAGCTTTATAGAATCTGCTTTTTCTGTCATTTTCAGCAATTTGAATATAGCCATAACCAGTTTCAGGTCTGTTAGGTTTTATTCCCAATGTCAAGATATTGTCATTTTGGCGAGTATATTCCAATCCCTCTTTAATAGTAGAGATAAAATCGTCTTCCTTTAGGATAAGGTGGTCAGACGGAGAAACAATAACATTTGCCTCTTTGTTAAGAGTATAGATTTTATTCATTGCGTAAGCGATACAAGGAGCAGTGTTACGTCTTGCCGGTTCCAACAATACTTGGTTTTCGCTGATTTCCGGAAGTTGTTCAAGAATCAGATCTTTATAGTCGCTATTAGAAGCTATATATATATTTTCTACCGGTACTATTTTAGAGAATCTGTCAAAAGTCATTTGAAGGAAAGACCTTCCGGTTCCGAAGAAATCGAGGAATTGTTTGGGTTTTTTATTTGTACTAAAAGGCCAAAAACGACTTCCGACGCCCCCCGCCATAATTACACAATAATTGTTTTTCATAATAAAATCACTTTATAAATTCTTAATTCTCTGCAAAAGTAATAAAAAAAATAGATTTTTTAGAAAAAAATTGCAGATATGTTTGGTAGTTCAAAAAAAAGCCGTATCTTTGCATCGCAATTCAGAAAAATGGTTTGCCCAGATGGCGGAATCGGTAGACGCGCTGGTCTCAAACACCAGTGGATTCACTTCCATCCCGGTTCGACCCCGGGTCTGGGTACAAGGAAGAGAGGAACAAGAGTTTCTCTCTTTTTTTTGTTTCTATGTTTTAATGGATCACCGTAAAATTGGGGATCACCGTAAATTTTGGATCACCGTAAATTTTGGATCACCGTAAATTTTCGGTGGAGATGTAAAAAAATTAGGCAAAAATAGTTTTTAGTCTAAAGAGGAAGAAAG
>JAGBVI010000046.1 GCA_017630395.1 Paludibacteraceae bacterium | reverse complement strand
TCTCTTGTTGTAGAAGATTCTTTATCCTATTTGTGCAGTGGCAATGATAGTTTATCTTTGCAAATGTTTGCTACGCTTGATAATTATGTACCTATATTAAACGGACCGGACTTTTATCTCTTCCGTTACGAAATCACCGAAAAGGAGTACGAATATGCCAAAGCGCATCCGTATAAACTTGAAGAGGAGTGAGTTTCAGGGTGCTGACGCAAGATTCAGGTTTCAAGCGTGCTATTACCAACATTTCTCTCTGCCTGGAAGGCAGTACTGAGCGTAGCGATGGTAATCCGGGACGACGTCTCGGGACAGTACAGGGCGAATACAAAACAGGGCGAATGCGATTCGCCCCAACAGCAGGGACCGCACGAAACGCTGCATCGGTCATCCGACCCCTAGTCGTGGTTTCAGCATTCAAATTGCAGTATGTTTGAAACTTGAATCCTGAAACCTAAAACGAACGCAGTGCATTGAAACCTATATCCTTACCCTACAAAATGAGAACCAACAATTGAGCCGTGAAAATCCGAAGAAACATTGTTAAAGGATATACCGTGGCATAAGCTGTTGATTGAGCTTGTGAGTCTGAAATGGAGTTGGCATAACCTAATGCCGGAGGATTGGTTGACACCCCTGCCAAAAATCCGCAAATTTTGAGATAATTAACCCCCATAAAATGAGCTGTTACAGCTATCGTCATTGCAGGAACAAAGGTTATAATCATTCCATATAACATCCACATATATCCACCATCAACCAACGTCGATATAAAACGTGTTCCGGAGGATAAGCCTACACAACCCAAAAAGAGAATAATACCCAACTCTCTCAGCATAGCATTGGCTCCAGGTGTCATGTAAAAGTCTAACTGCCCTACTCTACCCTTATGCCCTAAAATTAAAGCAACAATCAACGGTCCGCCGGCTAATCCTAACTTGGCGGGCACCGGAAGACCGGGTATCCAGATAGGGATAGAACCCACCAACACCCCAAGAAAAATTCCTAAGAAAATTGAAATGGAATTAGGGATGGACAACTCTTTAACGGAATTTCCTATCTCTTTGCGAATATCAGGCAGCAAAGCTCTTTTCCCTACTACACGAAGTGTATCTCCCATCTCAATTGTTGTATTTAGCGTTGGCAAAATCTCCATTCCTGAACGGAATATACGAGTAATATTGGCTTCATAACGTCTGTAGATACCTATCTGTTCTATCGTTTTCCCGGCAATTTTCCTATTGGTAACCAATACATTAAACATCGCAAGAGCTCCGGACACCTCTTTTTTCATACCTGTCTCAACAGGACCGATGGAAAGGGTAAATTTCTCTTCATGCTCTAACGTTGATACACCAAAAATCACATCTCCCATCTTAATAATTTCATCTTCTACAGCAACATCCAACTGCTCTCCTCTTTGAATACGCGAAATGACCAACTCATCTTTAAACATTTTCTTTAACTCTGCAATTGTCCTTCCCTCCCAATTGGAATTAGTCACTGTAATTTGAACACTCTCTAACTGATTTTTTCTATTAACGCCCAGCTGCTCATTGTACTCTCTCTCTGCATCATCAATCTTAATTTTGAAGAGTAGTCGGGTCAATATAATCACCAAAATAATTCCTAACACACCAAAAGGGTAGGCCATTGCATACGCCATACCGGAAGCCTCAACAGCAGCAACATCGGCACCCAATGCTTGCTGCGCCGCGCCCAAACCCGGAGTATTGGTTACTGCACCGGAAAATAACCCTACAATAACCGCCGGCTCCATATCTAACGTATATTTTAAGATTACAACTATGATGGCTCCTAATAAAACCGTTGCCACCACCATTCCATTGAGTTTCATACCATCGTTCTTGAATGAACTCAAGAAACGGGGACCTACCTCTATACCAATGGAATAGACAAAAAGAACCAATCCAAATTCCTTTACAAAATGTAGTATTCCCGAATCTAAAGGAGGGTAGCCAAAGTAATTCTTAAAATGGGCTAAAATAATTCCCATAAACAAAACTCCGGCAATTCCCAATCGAACGCCTTTAATCGAAATTTTCCCTAACAACAGCCCTAAAAAAGCTGTTGCACATAAATAAATTAGTGTAGATTCTACACCAACTCCGGATATCAACTTAACGAGAAAGTCCATATTGCAATATTTTATTACAAAAAAAATAATAGATATCGTCTAAACTTTACACAGCCTCTAAAGGTAAATTTTGATGATTACACCTTGAAGTCGCTTATCAACTGCAAAGGTACAAATAAATTGTCACTCTTTTTTTGGAAAGAGCATTAATATTTTCACAAGTGAGTTCCATATTTCATAAACCTCAAGAATAAACAAATTATACTATTTATTGATTGGATTTTTCTATTTTTTAATTAAAAATTCAGATATTTTTGCCAACAGAACATAAATGTAAGTAAATAAAATTATCATGAAAATCCTAATGCGAGCATTCCCTTTAATAGGAATATTATGGGGATTTATGGGTGCATACGCCCAAACAGCAAAAATCGACCTTTCTGATGAGAGGCAAACAATCCGCGGATTTGGAGGTATTAACCATCCCGTATGGATAGCCGATTTAACCGAAAAAGAGTGTAACACAGCCTTTGGGAATGGCGAAAATCAGTTGGGGTTTACCATTCTCCGAATTTGGGTTAGCGACAACAAAGACCAATGGGCAAAAGAGATTACAACCGCCAAACGAGCTGTAAACCTTGGTGCAACGGTATTTGCCACTCCGTGGAATCCGCCGGCTGAAATGACCGAGACAGTTTACCGTAATAACCGTAATGAAAAACGATTGAAGTATAGTTCGTATCAAGCCTACACAGACCATCTTAATTCATTCAATGATTATATGTACAATAATGGAATTCCTCTGCATGGAATATCATTTGCAAACGAACCGGACTATGGACATGATTGGACTTGGTACAGCGTAGATGAGGTTTACAATTATACAAAAAATTATGCCGGACAACTTCGGAAAAATGGTACAAAAGTTATAACCGCAGAGTCATTCGCCTACTCCAAAAATTATTATGACAAAATATTGAATGATGGAAATGCTCTAAAAAATATAGACATCATCGGAACGCACTTTTATGCCAGCGATGCCAATACACCCAATAGTTTCTTTCAATATCCGTTGGCCGACCAAAAGGCGAGCGATAAAGAGCGGTGGATGACAGAGCATTACACCACAAGTGATAAAAGTACAACCAATCAAGAGACAGCCGATCTTTGGCCGCTTGCATTGGATGTTTCCTACGAGATTCATCGAGCAATGGTGGAGGGTAATTTCAATGCTTACGTGTGGTGGTATATTCGCCGACACTACGGACCAATCAAAGATGACGGGAACATCAGTAAACGCGGTTATTGCATGGCTCAATACTCAAAATTTGTTCGTCCGGGTTATGTACGCGTGGGTGCAGACAGCAATCCTACCTACAACGTGTATGTATCGGCATACAAACAAGGGGACAATGTAGTTATCGTGGCAGTAAACAGAAGTACCGTATCAAAAACACTTACCTTCTCCATCCCAAATACCAAAGTAGAAGAATGGACACCATACGTTACTTCAGGCTCCAAAAACGTAGAAAAGGGGGAACCTATTTCTGCCCCTGACGAATCGTTCCTTATTACATTGGAACCACAAAGTACAACAACATTTGTAGGTAAAGCCCCCAACAATGAAGAACCGGTGGTGCCGGAAGTGCAAGGCCCCTACGAAGGAGTTGCTCAAACTATTCCAGGCTCCATTGAAGCAGAACGATATGATACAGGAGGCGAAGGAATTTCCTATCACGATGAAGAGTCGGAAAACAAAAGTGGAGCATTCCGCAAAGATGGAGTAGATATTGAAGGAGACGACGAATCGGGCTACATCATAGGATGGACAATCAGCGGAGAGTGGCTGAACTACACCGTTGACGTAAAAGAGACAGCCAAATACAATTGGGAGGCCATCGTATCTTCTGCCAATGACAATGCATCCTTCAAGCTCTATATGGATGATGAAGAGATCTCTCAATTAGCCGAAGTTCCTAATACAGGAGATTGGGGAGCCTATACGAAACTTTCGGGGGAAACAACCGAATTACAAGCAGGCACACACACCTTGAAAATTTATATTGAGGGAAGTTGGTTTAATCTTGATAAAATCAATTTCAGTGAAGTTGGAACTACCGGAAATGACCTAATCAAGAAAGAGGAATTATTGAGAGGAGAAATTGAGGTATATACACCATTGGGAATTCGTTTGAAATCCATACGCTTAGAAAACCAAAATTTGCAGCACCAACTTAAAGACGCAGGACTGAATAAGGGGGTATATTTGCTACGTTCACAAGATGGTAAAGTTTCACAAATAGTTATATCCGATTAGGTAAGTCTATTTTCGAGTGGTAAATTCCCACATAAGAATCCCTAAACAAAGAAGAAGGTCAGACTTTCAATGAGAGTCTGACCTTCAATATTTTCTAATAGAAAAAATCACTCCTTATGTCTGGCTTTTAATTCGCGAGCCAAATCCTCGATACGATACCCTTTTTCAGTTAATAAAACGATCAAGTGATAAATCAAATCAGAAGCTTCATACAAAAATTGTTCTGAAGTCCCATTAGTTGCCTCAATAACAGTTTCAACAGCCTCTTCTCCCACTTTTTGAGAAATTTTGTTTACCCCTTTTGTAAACAACTTTGTTGTGTAAGAACCTTCCGGCATCTCACGTTTTCTTTTTTCAATGAAATCTTGAAGATGAGACAAAAAGGCAAGATCCTCGATATTCTTCTCCCCTCTGAATGTGTCTGCACCTGTGGTTGAACCCTCCGGCAAAGCTTTGATAACGAAAGCTGTACCCTCTACATTCTGAATCAGGCTCTCCACTTTCAAAGGTTTGAAATACTCCCCACCCTCAACAGGAATAAGAGATTTCTTTTCATCATCATACAAAAAAACCTCTCCAGACTCTTCCATCTTAGAGAGAGCCTCACCATTCACAAATCCAACACGAAGAACTTTGTTATCTCTGCTATCTTGTACTACAGCTTGTTTCAAATCCATTTATTTTCAATTTATGTTACACTAAAACATTCTTTAAACGAAGAATAAATTCGTCTGCTTCTACCTTTGTCAAACACAAAGGAGGCAACAACCTTAGAACATGAGTTCCACTACATCCGGTAAAGACATGTTCTTCAAACACCAACTTGGTTCTCATCTCCTTATATGGACAATCCAATTCGATACCAATCATCAACCCTAATCCTCTGACATCAACAACATGAGGAAGATTTAATGCTTTCAATTGCTCCATGATATAAGTACCCACCTCTTTCGCATTCTGCACAAGATTCTCCTTTTCTATGATATCCAATACCGCAAGAGCTGCTGCACAAGCCAAGTGATTACCTCCAAAGGTTGTACCTAATTGCCCGTATGCAGGCGTAAACTTAGGAGAAATAAGAACACCTCCCATTGGGAAACCATTCCCGATTCCCTTTGCAACTGTTATCACATCTGGAGTAACCCCAAAATGTTGATGCGCAAAGAACTTACCGGTACGACCGTATCCGCACTGAATTTCATCAAATATTAGAACAGTGTTTGTTTCGTCGCAAGCCTTTCTTATCGCTGCAAGAAACTCTTTTTCTACGATACGAATTCCTCCAACACCCTGAACGCACTCAATAATTACAGCACAAACATCACTTTTTTTAATCTCATTAACCCATGCGTCAACATCGTTTAGAGGAAGATATGTTGCATGATTATTCGCATTGATTGGAGCAATAATTTTAGGATTATTTGTTACCTCTACAGCCAACGATGTTCTACCATGAAAAGATTTTTCGGCCGATAAAACACGCGTTCTACCATTAAAGAACGAAGCCAACTTCAAAGCATTCTCATTCGCTTCCGCTCCGGAATTGATTAAGAAAAACTGGAAATCCTCATAACCGGAAGCCTTTCCTAAACGCTCTGCCAACTCTACTTGCAATTTATTGATGACAGAGTTAGAATAAAACCCTAACGTATTTAATTGTTCTGAAATTTTCTCCACATAATGAGGATGACAATGTCCCACACTGATTACAGCATGACCACCATACATATCTAAATATTCAACCCCTTTATCATCCCAAACTTTACAACCTTTTCCCTTCGTGATATTAACATCAAACAAAGGATATACATCAAATAGATTCATTTTTCGATAATTTAGAATAAATAATTTAGAATGCCACAGACTTCAATTTCAATCCACAAGTCTCATCCAAACCAAACATCAAATTAAAGTTTTGAACTGCTTGTCCCGAAGCCCCTTTCAACAAATTGTCGATAGCAGAAATTGCCAAAACTTTGTTTCCATGTTTTTCTACATGAACAATTGCTTTGTTTGTATTAACCACCTGCTTCAAGTCTAAATTAGCATCCATAACAAAAGTGAAGGCAGCATCTTTATAAAACTCTTTATAAAGAGCCGTAAGCTCCTCTGCACTCAAGTCGCACTCCGTATAAGAAGAGACAAAGATACCTCTTGCAAAATCACCACGTAAAGGAAGGAAGTTAAGCTCTTGAGTGAAATCAGGTTGAAGTTGCTTTATAGTTCTATTGATTTCAATTAAATGTTGATGAGTGAACGCCTTATAGATAGACAAGTTATTGTTTCTCCAACTAAAATGAGATGTTGAAGAAGGCTTCACACCGGCACCGGTTGAACCTGTGATACCATTGGTATGAATCTCGTTTTTTATCAACCCCTTTGCTGCAAGAGGGAGGATACCCAACTGAATCGCAGTAGCGAAACAACCCGGATTTGCCAACTTGTTAGCCTTTTTAATTCTTTCGCGGTTTACCTCAGGAAGTCCATAAACAAACCCATTGCTCTCATCTCTGAAATCTTGTGACAAATCAATAATCTTAACACGTTCCGGCACGTTATTAGCCTCTAAGAACTTCTTGCTATCTCCATGCCCCGAACAAATAAAAATAGCATCAACTTGTTCCAATGGAAGTTGGTCTGTAAAGTCCATCTCCGTTTCACCAAACAATCCTTCATGCACGCTATATAATTTATTTCCGGCATTACTTAAACTATTAACGAAATGCACATCCACCTCGGGATGATTTAGTAAAATACGAAGCATCTCACCGGCAGTATAGCCTGCCCCTCCAATAATTCCAACTTTTATCATTGTTTTGTCAAGTTTATTTATTTGGTACAAAGTTAATAAATTATAAGTAGTTGTTTGAAATTTATTGTAAAAAATTTAGAAGCTGTTTGAATTTTATTAAAATATTGGTTTTGAGCTTCACTCTCTTTTTTTTCGGCATCTTTGAAGCGCTTTTTAGCTGTTTTCACTGTTCTTTTTTTGATAATAGTCCACTATTAGCTTCAAAAGAATGATAAAATAATCTCAAGAGAGTTCTATAAATTCACCGCTTATAATTAAGAAAAATATAAATCTGGGGATGACCTTTTCGGTACTTTTTGATTTATTTCGGCAACGTACTGTTTGTCAGTTGGTCACAATGCTCGCACTGCTCCCTACTTTCGCTCAACAATTAACTCGAAATAAATTCAAAAATTCCTCGAAATGAATTTATAGAACCCACCTTAAAAACGCTCTCAAATATGCTCGAAATAAAATTTAAACAACTTCTTATTTCCCAACATATAGGCAAACTCATTCTTCATCAAGTTACTTTTATCCACTCTTAAAACGTCAGAACGATTTGATTTTTCTTCACGAGGTCGTATAAATCTTGGATACAAGAGACCTTACATATTTTGGATTCGGACTGTTTTCTGCTTTGAAAACAAGTTTGACAACCCATGATTACGCCACCTAAATCGACGAATGACTCCACCTGTGCCTTTATATCCGCATTTTCTAACACAATACCCTCCAATTCGACTCCCTTACCAAGGAGAAAAATTGAAACTTGATTATCCCATTCTTGCGAATAGATGGCCAAACGCAACGCATTATAAATCGTTTCCACATCATTTGAATAGAGGACAATCCCAATACTTTTGGGTTCATTAGGATCATTGTAATGAATCTCCTTTTCTATCATTTGAGCATATGCACAAAACGCCAAGATACTCATCATAATAAACATTAATAACCTTTTTCTCATACCATTATCATTAAAGCAAGTTCTAAGTAGCTGTTTAAATTTTATTATAAAATTGGTTTTGAACATCACACTCTTTTTTTCTGCATCTTTGAAGTACTTTTTAAGCTATTTTTACTGTTCTTTTTTGATAATAGTCCACTATTAACTTCAAAAGAATAATAAAAATAATCTCAAGGAGAGTTCTATCAATTCACCGTCGAAAATTAGAAAAAAAATAGATTGCAAGAGCGTGAAATCAAAAAATCTACGAAATATATTTATAGCCCCCTCCGTTTAAGAAGTTTTCACTCTATATTCGTTAGGAGTAAGTCCCGTATATTTATGGAAATACCGACAAAAGAAAGAGGAGTTTTGGAAATTCAGTTCAATAGATATTTCCTTGATTGTTTTGTTGGTTGTTTTCAACAACACCATAGCTTCCTGGATTAAATAGCGTTGGATAATTTCACTTGGAGATTTTCCGGCAGCAGATTTTGCAGCAGTAGAAAGATACTTAGCTGTTATACACATTTTATTAGCATAAAAAGCGACGGTGTGTTCCTCCTTAAAATTATCGGATACCAATTTTAAGAATTCCGTATAAATCTGCATGTTTCTATCATGAGGCGGGTCTTCCGGTCTGTTACGTAAACTATTTATATTACATAATTCATGGAGCAAAGATAAGATTTGAAAACGAACAATCTGCTCTTTATACTTAGGATAATCCTTTTGGCAACAATCAGAGAGTTTCCAAATATAAGACATTATCATCTCTCCATCCCCATCATCTAAATCATGAATAAGATTTTGAGTGTTCAAATTGAGCGGATTCCAAAATTTAGCACAAAGTGGCAAAATTGCCTCTTTCATATATTGATGAGAAATAATCAAAAAAGTAGCTTTAAAATCTTTCAATTCATGGATTTCCATTACCGACTCAGACGGGATAACCATAATCTGTCCCCTAGAAAAAGTATAAGTAACCGTGTTAATAGAAAGGGAAGAGGTACCATCAAAGCAGTAAATAAAAACGAAATACTTCATTCTAACCGGATAATTGGGTTTATGAATTTTGTATATCTCATCAGTATTGACCACCAAAACATCTTCTCTAAAGAACGATATATCTTTGATACTTTTAAAATCATTAATTGTTATAATGTTCAATCTTTCCTTTTTCATAGAGCAAATATTCTAATATATGACGTAAAAATAGTCATTTTTTTCTATTAAAATAGAATTTAATAGGAAATCTGTGTCATATTTATAGAATTTTTTGACTTTCACATTTTACAAAAAAGTGTGAAATTTGCAGCAAAAATATTATTTTACAAATAAAATATTGTAGAAAATGGAGAAAAATGAATTAATAGAAAAAGTAAACAGCGTTTTAGCTGAAGAATTTGAAGTGGAAGTTTCTGAAATCTCTGCAGACAAAGACATCAAAACAACTTTGAACTTGGATAGCCTAAGTTTGGTTGATATGGTAGCGTTGATTGAAGGAGAATTCAGTGTTAAAATCAAAGGTACTGAAATGACTTCAATTAAGACATTCGGTGACTTGTACGATTTCTTGGCTGAAAGAGCTTAATCTTTTTATTCGCCTATAAAGAAGGGGGAGACATTATTTTATGTCACCCCTTTTTTTCATTGAGAAGATAGATTTTAATTTTGATAGAAAAGAGAATATCCCCTGACATTTTAGAGACTATATGCCAACCTGAGCCTTAAACTCTGCTGTAAATATTCTTCTCTTGTTTTCCTATTTGCTAATGTAAACTTTATTTTCAAAACTTAGCAACAAGTTCTAAAACCCGATAGTATTATAATTCTCGGAGCGGTGCAAATATAGATCCGACCGCCCCGAGTAACAAACATCTTATAACTTTACTATTTCGTCAATAGACAAATTTGTCAATTTTGAAATCACATTCACATCCAAGCCCTCTTCTTTCATTTTCTTGGCGGTTTTCAGAATACCAAAGGTTTCGCCCTCTACTCTTCCTTTTTCTATCCCTATAGCTTCGCCTTTTTGCAATCCTATAGCCTCGCCTTCCGCTCGACCTTCTGCTCGACCTTTTTCTATACCTATCGCTTCTCCCTCTTCCAATCCATCTTTCTTGGCTGTATTCATTACACTGAACCAATCATTGCAATTTTTCAAGTTCTCTTCGTAATCATATCGTTCCGTTTTTGAAAAGGCTGCGATTTCGGCTACATCAAAAAAGCGTTTGAAGATGGCTTCGGTTAATGCTGTGGGCTTATCGTCTAACTTCCCAAGGTTTTTGATGGCATAAAGCCATTTGTCCATGAATGTCTCCAACTCACTCTCTTCCTTGCG